>CAJFTW010000074.1 GCA_904420025.1 Candidatus Pseudolachnospira avium | reverse complement strand
CGGCATAAAGGTATACCCGGAGGGTGTTTCCTCTGTTTGCCGTGTTTTTTCCGGCATAAAGGTATACCCGGAGGGTGTTTCCGGCCCGCCCGCCGGCTCACCGGTTCCCGCCGCCCCTGGCGAGCGCCTCCCCGCCGTAATGCAGAAATAGCCGGACAGGCAACCGGCTCCCAGCACCAGCAGCGCCCCTGCGCCCAGCAGGCAGAAGCCCCGGAACACGTCCCGGACGCCCACCAGCACATCCTGCCAGGCCGCCGGCAGCCAGCCCACCAGCAGCGGGCCGGCCAAGCCGATCCCCGCCGCTATGGCCGCCGCGGCCAGCGCCGAGACACCCACGGAGAAAAGCCAGCGGTGAAACCGCCGGGCATGGAGCCGCCCCAGCAGCACCAGCAGCAAAACCGTCAGAACGCCGGCCAGAACCGGCAAAATCCAGGAGGAAAGCAGGCCCGGCAGGCCACCGGCACCGGGAGCACCCGCCGGAAGCCCCCCGCCGCCCAGGGAGGCGGCAAACAGCAGCAGCACCAACAGCACCATTCCGGCCGTCAGAAGCAATCCCAGCAGCCAGGAGGCAAACACCGGATTTTTTTCATTGTTTTCTCTCATTTCCTCTCCTTTGAAAGGTGTTTTCTGTCTTACAAAAACCGATTATCTTTATTGTACCAAACGCCATCTGTTTTGCAAGTGGAACTTGGCCCTTGCCGGCGGCACACTTTCCTGTTATGCTGGAATTACGATAAAAGTCCGGTCTCAAAGCAGAGACAGAACGGGCTGCCCGCAGACCGGGCCTTCTAGGCTTAGAAAGAGAAAGGGGGCTCTATGAAACGGAAATGGAAAAAGTGGGGGGTGTCTGTTTCTGGCGCAGGCACAGCGGGAGGGGATCCCACCGGAGCAGCGGGATGCCGGAAATTCCTGCCTGCTGGATCTCCGGCTGGACCTTTATACCGTTGAGCTGGTCTCCGTCAGCTGCTCCCTGTAGCCTCCCGCCGTCTGCTTACCACTCCTGTTGTTATATTCTGGCTGCGCCGCTTTTTCTGGCAGCCTCCGCCACGGCTTTGGCCACCGCTGGGCCAACCCGCTTGTCAAATGCTTTGGGAATAATGTAGTCCGGGCTCAGCTCATCCGGGCTGATCAGGCCGGCCAGGGCTTCCGCCGCCGCCATCTTCATCTCCTCGTTGATCTCGCTGGCACGCACATCAAAGGCCCCTCGAAAAACACCAGGGAAGGCCAGCACGTTGTTGATCTGGTTCGGGAAGTCACTCCGTCCTGTGGAGATGACCTTGGCCCCGCCGGCCTTGGCCTCATCCGGGAAAATCTCCGGTGTCGGATTGGCACAGGCAAAAATAATGGCGTCCCGGTTCATGGTCTTGACCATCTCCGCAGTTACCTGCCCCGGAGCTGACACGCCGATAAACACATCCGCTCCTACCAGCATATCCGCCAGGGAGCCCTGCCGTTTTTCCAGATTGGTCAACTGGGCCATCTCCTCTTTGATCCAGTTCATGCCCTTCTCCCGGCCACTGTAAATGGCGCCGGTGCGGTCACACATGGTAATATTCCGATAGCCGGCGGAGAGCATCAGCTTCACAATGGAAACTGCCGCGGCTCCGGCTCCGGAGGTAACCACCTTCACGTCCTCCTTTTTCTTGCCTACCACCTTCAGGGCGTTGGTAAGCCCCGCCAGAGTAATGATTGCCGTCCCATGCTGGTCATCATGGAACACGGGAATATCACACTTTTCCTTTAGTTTTCTTTCAATCTCAAAGCACCGGGGCGCGGAGATATCCTCCAGGTTGATGCCGCCAAAGGAGCCGGAAATCAGGTAAATAGCATTGACGATCTCATCCACATCCTGAGATTTAATGCACAGAGGGAAAGCGTCCACACCTCCAAAAGCCTTAAAAAGCACGCACTTGCCTTCCATCACTGGCATACCGGCCTCGGGGCCGATATTCCCCAATCCCAGTACCGCAGAACCGTCCGTCACCACCAGGCACATATTGGCACGTCCGGTTAGCTCATAGGATTGGCTGATATCTTTCTGGATCTCCAAGCATGGCTGCGCCACGCCAGGCGTGTAAGCCAGGGACAAGTCGTCCTTGGTCTCCACCGGTACCTTGGAAACAATTCCAATTTTCCCTTTCCATTCTCTGTGCAGGCGCAGTGATTCCTTTGCGTAATCCATGTTCATTTCTCCTCGCTTTCACTATTTTTGTTTTGATTGGGTTCCATTCCGATTATCAATAGTTTCCGGTGAAACAGCTGCCGCTTTCCGGAGGCTGATAGCCCGGGAAATAACTGCCGAAATCCAGTTTCAGGTAGGAGCACAGATCTGCCAGCTCTACCATAGTATTGTCATTGACCGGGATGCCGTGCTCCCGCCGTTCCTTCTCCGCCAACACTTCCTTCTCCCCGTGGGTATAGATCCGCTCCTGCCCCTCCGCCTTGGGGCTCTGCCGCAGGGTTTCCAGGAAATCCGAGAGATGCTTCCGGATGGCCTCCGCATCCCCGAAAATAGCGGGGTTCATGGCCAGGAAGCCATGGCAGATGCCGGTCTTGTCCGGGAAGGTGCAGCACTGGTCCGAGGTAACGCCCAGGGAAAAGATGGAGCTGAACAGCTCACACAGCATCCCATAGCCGTAGCCCTTGTGGCTGCCGGTCACCTCCTGGCAGCCGCCCAGGGGCATAATGCCGCCGCCGCTTTTGTGGACAATGTTGGAAAGGACCTCCGGCGCACTGGTGCTCTCCCGGCCATTGGCGTCCAGCGCCCAGCTTTGGGGCAGCGGCTTGTTCATCTTATTGTACATCTCCAGCTTACCCCGGGTCACCACAGTGGTGGAGCAGTCAAAAAAGAAAGGGTACGGATCCGCTGGCATAGCCACCGCAATGGGGTTTGAGCCCAGCATGGCTTCCCGGCCAAAGGTAGGAACCATAATGGCCTCGGAATTGGTGCAGGCCATGCCCAGGAGGCCCTGGTCGCTGGCCATCTTGGCATAGTAGCCGGCAATGCCGAAGTGGTTAGACTCCCGGACCGTCACCACGCCAATGCCGATGGTCTTCGCCTTCTCAATGGCCTTGTTCATGGCAAAGTCGCTGATCAGCTGGCCCATGCCGCTGTGCCCGTCAATCACCGCGGAGACCGGCGTCTCAAACACCACCTCCGGTTTAGCCTCCACATGGATGGTGCCCTTCTCAATGCCCTTGTGATAGCGGACCATCCGCTGCATGCCGTGGCTTTCAATGCCGTACAGATCCGCCAGCAGCAGCACGTCCCGGATGGTGCGGCTCTCCTCCTCCGAAAAGCCGAAGCGGCAGAACACATCCCGGCAGAACTGATTCAAGGTCTCATAGCTCCATTTTACATAGCCCATGGCCGTCCCCCCTGTATGGTATACTTATTTATATTTTGGTAAGACTCATTTTTTAAGACGATTATACCATGTCCGCAGACAAATGCAAGAGGGAACTGCGCATTTGCAAGGCGGAACGCACCAAAAAGAGAAGCCCGGAAGCTTCTCTCCCGCCGCCTGTCACTGGACGGCCTTTATAATCTTAGCAATATACCGCTCAATGGTGGCCATATGCTCCTGCATACACTGCGCCGCCTGCTCCGGCTGGTGGCTGACAATGGCCCCCACCATCCTCCGGTGCTGCTCGTCCACCTCGGAGGCGGTGTGGTTTTTCTGCATAATATAGGCCCGGATGCCGGTGATAATGTTCTCCGTCAGCTGGGCAGAGGCAGAGAGGACGCTGAAGATCATGGGGTTTCCGGTCATCTTGCCGATCTTTAAGTGCAGGTCCCGATCCAGATCCGCCCGGACCTTCTCGTCCTCCTCCGCATCCAGCCGGGCCAGAAGCAGCTGCAGCTCCGCCGCGTCCACCGGCGTGCAGTGCTCCGCCGCCAAGGCTGCCGCCTTGCACTCCAGAGCCGAGCGCAGCTGCTGGGCTTGCTGGACACTGCTGTTGTTGAGCCGGAACAGAATGGAGAGAGGCGCAATGAGACAGTATTCCAGATCCTGGGCAATGTAATTGGCGCCGCCCCGGACCGAGGTGACAATCCCCAGCAGCTCCAGGGCCCGGAGCACCTCCCGCAGCACCGGCCGGGAGATGCCCATGGACTCCGCCATGTTCCGCTCCGCCGGCAGGGCGTCCCCCGGCTTCAGGCTGCCGTTCTGGATATTCTCCAAAATCTGATTCAAAATATCGTGAAATGCGTTTTCTTTGCTTACTTCCCTGAACATATCGCCGCACATCCTGTCCTTGTGATCGGGGAATCTCCCCGGTGTTTCTATCATAATCCGGTTAGGGATGGGCGTCAAGACTGGTTCGGGCTGTTTCTCTTCCCAGCCATTGCTCCACCTGGGCCGCCTCCGTCAAAAGAATCGTATCCACCGGCGAATAGGCAGAGTCCCAGTAGATACACAGCTCCCTTTTCTGCGGATTGGCAACCCCCATCAGCAGCACCTCCGGAAAAGAAGGCTGCAAAAGCTGCCGGAGCTGCAAATCCGGCTGGCTCAAGCTGCCAGGCAGCTCGCCCGGATGGGAGTGGACATATCCCAGCAGCTGATAGGGACCGGAAAACAGACGATAATCCTCCTCCGCATCCGGAAGGTTCCGATTCATCAGCGCCAGCTCCTCCCGCATCCGCCGGTGGCTTTCCCCGGTAAAGGATGCCTGGGTGGAGCTGCGGTTTTCCACATATACCGGCACAACGCTTTCAATATAAGCCGTATCCTCCCGGACATGCCCCACCAGCCCGGCCATCTGCTCGCAGAGATTCGCCGGATGCCGGCGCCCCCAGCGGAAATAGTGGAAAAATTCCTCCGCAGCCTCCGGCAGCCAGTACACACATTTCCGGGAGGAGGAACCGTAGGAAAATCGGACTCCCCGGGGCGCCTGCAGCTGTCCGCGCACCAACGCCTGAAGCGCAGGCGGAAGCTCCGCGCTTTTGGTGACTGCCGGAAAGAGTGTTCCCAGACAGACCTCCGGGGCTTGTCTCTCAAAATTCCAGGTATGCAGGCTGTCCCCTTTGCAGCGCTCCCCGCTGGGGCAGGCGGCGCAAGGACCCTTCCGGCGGTTTTCCGGCTCCCGAAACCATTGGTACCGCTTCTGCCAGGCCTCCGCCAGATTATCCGTCCGCACATTGCCCTGGATCAGCCAGGGCAGGCGGGGGACATTGGGGCACACAAAAAAATCACCGTTTGCCAGAATGCTGGCAACCCGCCGCCCCGCATGGCACTGAAAGGCATGATCCCGGTATAAGGTATCCCTCTCTCCCAAATAGTGGCTGCAGCTGGTGGTAACGGCAAAATGACTGCAGAAGCTATGCTCCTCCAAAAACACCAGCAGCCGTGCCTGTTCCTCCGGGCCCAGCAGCAGGTCAGTCCGCTCCCGGCCCCGCCCGATGGGATCCACCGGGGCAATCCGCCAGGAGTCAATGGGCTGCCCCTGGAGAAAATCATACAGTTCCTCCAGATACGGCAGGTTTTGCCTGGTTACCACCGTGGTGATCTGCACACATTCCAGAAAATCTGCCCGCTGCAGCTTCTCCAGCCCCCGGATAATAGCCGAAAAACCGCCGGGAAGATGGCGGACCCGTTCATGGTACTCCGGCGGCCCATCCAGGCTGATGGAGATGGTTTTCATGTGGGTTTCCCGCATCTGCCGGATCACCTGGTCCGTCAGCAGGGATCCATTGGTCACCATCCCCCATGGGAAGCCCAGACGATCTGCATAAGCCATAACGGAAAAAAGATCCGGGCGCAAAAGCGGCTCCCCTCCGGTGACATTGAGCATCACCCCGGAGGGTTCATAAGCCTCCGCCACCTGCCGGAGCGCCTGGCAAATCAGAGCGCCCTCCACCTCCTCGGCATTGCTGCCTCCGCACCCGCTGCCGCAGAAATCACAGCGGGCATTGCAGCGCAGGGTAGCCTCCCAGAACAGGGTGCGCAGCGGATAATCGCCGTTACTCATAAAAGATAACCTCCACCTGCCGGATCAACCGCTGTCCACCCATTCCCCGGGCGGAAGGACAGCCGTACAGGCAAGATATTTCCGCTTGGTTATCGTTACCCTGCAGCGGACGCCTCGGCCTCCGGGGCCAGCCGCACTGCGGGCAAAAATTGTATTCCTCCGGGCACGGCGTCCCACAGCGGATGCAACGCCAGCTTGTCTCCGCATGCTTCTCTGAATTCTGAGAGCTACGAAAGCCAAAAGCCATCTAACACACTCCTTTCTCTGAGAACAGGTTTCTCCGTGCGTAAACCAAACACTGCCCAGGGTACACGCGCACCCCGGGCAGCAAAACCTTCTCCGGCTTACTTCACCTCCACCAGCTCAATGTGGAAGTTCAGCTCTTTGCCGGCCATCTCATGGTTGGCGTCAAAGGTGATGTGGGTGTCATCCTTGGCGGTGACCCGCACCGGGAAGGAACGTCCGTCCTGATTGGTCAGGTACGCCCGATCCCCCTCCTTCAGGCCCTCGGCGCCGGGCAGCTGGACAATCTCCAGGGTGATGATGGCCCGGGGATCCGCCAGGCCGTAGGCCTCCTCCGGCATCAGGTGGATGTCCACCTCCTGACCCACCTCCATGTTGGCCACTGCCGCATCAAAACCGTAGATCATCTGGCCGGCACCGCAGACAAACTCCAGCGGCTCCCCCCGGTCGTAGGAGGAATCGAACTGGGTGCCGTCGTTGAAGGTGCCCCGGTAATGGGTGCGGCAGGTCTTGCCCACGTTGGGGCCGGTGAAGGAAGGGCCACAGCCGGAGCATCCGCCGCAGTCGCCTCCGCAGCTGTCCCCGCAATCTTCCCCACAGAACGCATCCTCCGGTTCCCCGGCAGCCTCCTGCTGCTCCTCGTGATGGCCGCAGGTGTGGCCCTCTCCGTGATGGCCGCAGGAATGGCCCTCCTCATGGTGGTGATGGTCACAGTTGGCCCCGGTGGACTGCAGTTCCCCCTTCAGGTACGCCTCCACCGCCTGGTCCACGTTCCCCTGGGCTCCGGCACACAGCTCCACTCCCGCTTCCGCCAGGGCCGCCTGGGCACCGCCGCCAATGCCGCCGCAGATCAGCACATCCACCTTCTGGCTGGCCAGCAGGCCCGCCAGCGCCTCGTGGCCCACACCGTTGGAACTGACCACCTGGCTGGAAACCACCTGGCCGTCCTCCACATCATACACCTTGAAGGCCTCGGTTCTGCCAAAATGCTGAAACACATTTCCGTTGTCGTAGGTTACCGCTATCTTCATTTTTCTTTCTCCCATCTGTTTTCTTTTTGGAGCCGGACTCGCGCCGGCAAAGGAAGTTTGTCCTCCCTATGGCCGGACTCGCGCCGGCGCACTGGTATCATCCGCACTTCGGCCATTATACCAGATTTTGGCCGGTTTGGCGAGTGGTTTTCCCATGGGCTTCAGGAATCCCGCAGGATTTTTTCCATGGGCTTTCCCTTGGCCAGCTCATCCACCAGCTTGTCCAGATACCGGATCTCCTGCATCAGCGGTTCCTCAATCTCCTCCACCCGCACGCCGCAGACCACGCCCTTGATCTGCCGCCGGGCCGGGTTGGGGTGCGGCGCCTGCCGGAAGAAATCCCCGTAGCGCAGATCCTCCGCCGCTGCCCGCTCTATATCCGCTGGCTGATAGCCGGTGAGCCAGCAGATTACCTGGTTGACCTCCTCTGGCGTCCGTCCCTTCCGCACCGCTTTGTTCACCAGCAGCGGATAGACTTGAGAAAAACGCATCTGGTATACCTTTTCCGAATCCATGGTTTCCTCCTTTTATTCCCGTGGTTTGGAAGCCTCCGGCTCTCCGGAGGCGGATTGGCTCCCGGAAAGCTCCGGCCCGCGGGAGGCTTCCGGTTCCACGGAAAGCTCCACGCCGCCTTCCGAGGCCGCCTTCCGCCTCTGCACATCCTTCCGGATCAGCTTGTAAAGCGTGGCCGCCGTAGGCACCGCCAGCAGCATACCGAACACGCCGCCAATCCCGCCGCCGACGGTCACCGCCGCCAGCACCCAGATCCCGGGGAGGCCCACCGAGGAGCCCACCACCCGGGGGTAGATCAGGTTGCCCTCCACCTGCTGCAGGATCACGATAAAAACCAGAAAGCCAATCGCCTTCAGCGGGTCCACCGTGACGATCATAAACGCCCCCACAAAGGCGCCCAGATAAGCGCCCACCACCGGCAGCAGCGCCGTGGCCCCCACCAGGGTGCCGATCATGGTGGCGTAGGGGAAGCGCAGCAGAAGCATACCGATGACGCACAGGGAGCCCAGGATCACCGCCTCCGTACACCGCCCCACAATAAAGCGGGTGAAGGTGTCATGGGCAGTCTCCGCCACCGCCGCCAGCCGCTGGTAGGTTTTCGCCTTCAGATAAGTTTGGGCCAGGGCCTGCACCTGCCGGAAAAGCTTTTCCTTCCCGGAAAGTATGTAGAGGGCAAAGATCAGAGCTACTGCCAGCGTAACAATTCCGGAACCAATGCTGCCCAGGATGTACAGGGTGGACGAAAACACACTGCCCAGCCCATTGGTCAGATAGGTGATGGCTTTCTGGAAAAGCTGAGACCAGTTAACATTCAGGGATTCCAGAAAGGCCTGGAGCTGGGGCCAGTCCCGGTCCGAGGAGGCCAGCCAGTCCAGCAGCTGGGAGATGGCCGTTGGAATCTCCCGGGCCAGCACACCGATGGCTTGCCCCAGCTGGGGGATCACAATCAGGATCACCAGGGCCAGAATCAGGACCACCACGCCCAGGGCTCCCACTATGCTGACCGGCCGGCGTACCTTATAAAGAGCCGTCCCCTCTCTGCGGAAGCAGGGGACTTTCTCAATCCAGGTGACCAGAATATTCAGAATATAGGCAATGACACAGCCCAGCAGCAGCGGGGTCACAATGTGGTACAAAAGGCCCAGCGTCCCCAGAATGGAGTCGCTGTATTTCAGAAAGAGGAGCAGGAGCGCCAGCACCACCAGCCCCCCGATCCACTTTTTCTGTTTCATGGGATTTCCTCCTTTCACAGCTGTCGTGTTTCTCACGGCATCCAGTTATACCCGGAGGGTGTTTGCGCGCAGGGGCAGAGACCGGTCAGGCCTCCGCCGGGTTCCAGATCCGGGCGGCGGCATCCGGCACCAGCACCAGCTCCGTCCCCTCCCGGTCCTCCTCCCGCAGGTCCACCGCGCGGATCCGGCTGTCCTCGTAGGTCTTGTAGTAGTACCGGCCGGTGCGGGTATTGATGCAGCAGGAATAGGTGGTAATATCATAGGTCCCCTGGTCCGTCACCACCGTGCCCCGGACCATGGCCACCCCATCCAGGATATGGAAGAACTGCCCTACACTGGACGCCTCCGTCCGGGGGGCCACCGAATTCCCCCGCAGGAAAGCGGCCCGCACAAACCGGGACACCGAGGACGCATCCCCCGGCAGGCCCACGGCGCCCATGCCCTGGGAGAAGGGCTGCAGCGGCAGGCTGCCGGAAAAGCGGTTTTCCGGGCTGCAGGCGGTTACATTCAGGTAATTGTGCATATTCAGCCGGTGGTATGCAAAGGGCGGATTGTTGGTCAGCACCCCAAAGGGATTCTCATAGACCCGCAGGCCCTCCGCCACCGCCTCCAGCACCAGGCACCGCTCCCGGTCCGCCAGCATCCAGTGGAGGGGCGCCGCCGGCATCTGCTCCGCAAAGGAGAGATTGACAATCTTCATGTCCGCCAGCTGGGCCTCCGCCTCCTGCACCGAGGCACATTTGCCCAGAAGCCAGGGGATGATCTCAAAGGAAGCCAGCTCCAGCCCCTCCCCGCCCGGCTCCTGGTAGAACGCATTTCCGGGGAAGTTGAGCCCGGCCATGGCCAGGCCTTTCTCGTTCACCGCCTCCGCATACAAAGGAAAAGTCCGATTGGCGGAGGCCATGCCGATCATGGCGTAGTGGCTTTCCTGCCGTCCCGCCCGGCGGAAGGCTAAGGGAAAACGCCGGGGCGTAATGGTCACCTGCTCCCCAAAGGAACAGTCCAGATCCAGGTTGCGGCCAAAATAGAAATCGCCGTTTTCATAGGTGATACAGGTACACATAGAAAGCCCTCCGATTCTTTTCGTTGATGATACGAGTATAGCACAGGAAGCGGATCAGAGCAATTTTTCCGGCCGGCTCATCCGCCCGGTCCAGCCCTGCCCCCAGGCCCAATCCAGAATATTGTCCTCATCATATCCCCAATTGTCCGGGATGTTTTCCGGAATCTCCGTTTTTTTGCCGCCTTCCTCCGCGGTTTTTCTGGCCCAGTAGCTCCACTCCTCCGCCCGGTGGATCCCCCGCAGGAACCGGACGTATCCGCCCAGGCCGCCTACGTCATCCATCACCGGAAGGCCGTCCGCCGCCAGGCACACCGGCCGGTATTCCTGAAAAACCCTTTGTCTGGCCTGCTCCAGCTCCCGCTCCGTCACCCGGTGCTGCCGCAGCAGCGGGCCGGCATCCTCTCTGGCTGTAATTTTTACCATCCAGCCGTCTCCGTAATCATATTCATAAAAAAGGACGTCCGTACAGCAGAGGTTTTCCGGCTGCCCGCCTGCGGTTTCCGCCTCCGGGACCAGCACCTGGCCCACGGGCAGGCGCTGCAGCAGCTGATTGGGGTCCGCCTCATACATGCTCCATAGCTCCTGGACCGTCTGTGTCTCCAGCTGCGGGCACTCCTTCTGGATCTGCTGCCGGTCCTGAAGGCACCGTTCCGGGCTTTCCCCGGGGCTTCCCGGTAGAAACGGCCCTGTATATTTCTGCCTCAGCCAGCTTCGGAAGCTTCCTCTCTCATAATCATCCGCCCAGAACCGTTCCGCCTCTGTCATCAGCGGGGAGGCAAACAGCGTTCCCACCAGCTCCAGCCAGCGGGCTCCGTTCCCCTGGGTCACCTGCAGGAAGCGCCGCACCGGCAGCCGGAAGCAATGCAGATGGGAATTCTGCCACCCAAAGGCCCGCTGGATAGCGTAGTGCAGGGCGTACAGGGGCATGTCCGCCGGCACCAGCAGGTCCCGGCTGATGGCCGCGTCATATTTCAGCTTTCCGTAAGCCCGCAGAACCCGCAGCTCCTCCTCCCGTTCCTGTTCCCGGTAACGGGCCATGGCTTCTGTTTGCTCCTTTCCGGCGCTCTCCGCCGCCTCCTCATACACTTCGTTCCAGAGAAGCGGCTCATCTCCATGGGACAGCTCCAGATGAAGATAGCAGAGGGACTCCGGCTGCACGCCGCCTTCCTTTTTCTCCATGTTCGTTCCTCCTTGGGTCCGGCATCACCGGATACTTTTCCATCTTGTACCAAGGATAATATGTTCCTCCGCCTGTGTCAACCGGATGTTGGAGGAGGAGCCTCGCAAGCACACATTTGGGAGGTGATGGGCAGCCGCAGGTTTTGTACCCAATCCGCTGCAGAAGCGCGGGAAGCGGCATGGGGCTTCCCTGCGCCACCATGCCGCTCTCCGCTTTTTCGCTCTTTTGTGCGTTGCCGCCTATCTTTTGTACTTGCCCGCCTCATCCATTAAAATTGCCATTTTCTGCCCCGGGGCGTAGGCTGCCGGGTCGTGCATGGAAAGGGTGACGCCAAACACCACATAGCGGCCCCCTTCCGAATAGGAATCTATACAGCGCCGGACCTCCGCCCGCAGGTCCTCCTCCGAGGCTTCCGGATTGTCTATGACGCCCTGGAGATCCAGCCCGCCCATAAAGGACATATCCGGGTACTTGGCCTTCATGGCACATATATCATTGATCGGCTGGCAGGGCTCCAGCCGGCGGATGCCCACCTGGTGGAAGCATTCCAGCATGGTCTCCGACCTGCCGCAGCAGTGAAGGATAAACTTCATGCCGCTTTCTTCCGCCGTATCCCGGATTTTTTTCAGCACCGGCCCGAAGCACGTATGGAAGGTGGACGCCGACATAAAAGCCCCGTGCTGATGGCAGTAGTCATCCAGCAGTGTAAAGTAATCCGGCCGGTAGTATTGCCCCACCTTTTCGATGATCCGGCAGTAAAAATCCCCAATGGTTTCCGCCAGGGCAGCCACCTCCTCCGGCTCCTCCGCCAGGGCAATCATGGTCTCCTCAAAGCCCATCAGGAAATGAATCCGCTCAAAGACACCGTTGGCCAGGCCATAAAAGTTGGTCACCTTGTCCGGATCCAGATGTGCCGTATCCCGGGCTGCCGCCGCCTCCCAGTCAATTCCGGAAATATCCGGCACCTTCACCTGCTCCCGCCAGCGGGTGATGTCCGTAATCACCGGCGGCCGGCCGGCTGTGGGCGCAAACGCGCCGGCGGCCTCCTCGCAGGCGGTCCAGTGGACGCCCCACCAGTCGTAGCCCTCTTTGGTTCCGGGAACCGGCATATTGCCGATTACGGAGCTGACCATCAGCTGTCCCCCGTTCCAGAACAGCGGTGTATGCTCCGGGATTCCCCCATCCAGTGCGATCTGTACATTTTCCCTTTCCGTCATCTGCGCAACCCCCTTTTCGGTCTTTTTCTGCTTTTATTATAAACAGGCTCGGCGCAAAGCGGAAATAACCAGTTTTTTCGCTCTATAACGGAATGGAATACTCCTCCGCCGCGGCTTTGTCAAAGATTCCGCAGCAGCTGCCCCAGGACCGGGTTATCGTTTTCCCCATCCCAGACTAGATACAGGCCGCAGGAAGTCCCCTCCAAGACAAACTGCTTAATCCCCGGAACGTCAAAGGTGTGGCTGTCTGCCAAAACCACGCCCTTGCCCCGCTCCAGGTTCACCTGGAAGGACCGTTCATCCCGGACGTAGCAGCCGATTTGGGGGCGGAAGCCGGCCTCCGCCGCCATGGAATTCAGCAGTTCCCAGTAATTGGGATCCGCCTCCGGGGAAAAGGCAATAAACGGCTGGCTGCTTAAGTCCGCAAAGGAAAGGCTCTTCCTTTTGGCCAGCGGATGGCTTTCCGGCAGGAACACCGCCAGCGGCGTATCCATCAGCAGCTTGAACTTCAGCCGGAGCCGCTGCGCGCTGGGCAGCAGATGGCCGGAGCAGATTGTCAGATCCAACTGGCCCTGCGCCACCCGCTCCAGCAGCCCAGCCATATCCCCGCACTCATAGATCAGGTTCATGGAGGGATTCTTCTGTTCCAGCGCCTCCAGCCGCTTCCGTATGTCCTTCCGGTCCCCGGACATGCCCAGGCCTATCCGGAGAGGGATCTGCCGGGCTTCCTGTACCGCATGGGCATTGCTGATGGAGGCCTCAAACAGCTCCATCATGCGCTCCCAGTAGATCCGCAGTTCCCGCCCCGCCGGCGTCAGGCACGGCTTCCCGTGGGATTTGCGGAACAGGAGGATCCCCAGCTCCTGCTCCAGCGTCCGGATGGTTTTGCTGACCATGGGCTGTGTCACATGCATTTGCTCGGCGGTGGCGGTAAAGTTCCCGCACTCTGCCGCACAGAGGAAAATCTGGATTTGATAAAGCCGGATGTTCCGGTATTGGATATAGCGCATGGTGGTTTCCTCCTGCCAGACGTTCTAACGGCCGCCCTCTGTACCTATTGTAGCGCCCTGCGCCGGATTCGTAAAGGCGCCGGATGTATCCAGCTGCCGGTACCGGTCGATCACCGGCTCCAGGGCAGAGAAATCCACAAAATCCACGGTTTGGTTGTAGGTGGCAATCAGCGCCCGGGTCTCCTCGTCCCGCTTCTCCGGCGGGGTCTTTTGGGCCTGCTGGTAGACCAGCTTCATCATCAACCGGTGATGGGGCTTCAGCCGGGGATAATCCAGCCGTCCCCGGACGTGAAAAAGCTCCGTTTTGTCCCGAAGCTCCGCCGGCAGCTGCCGGCAGACACTGTTGGCAATGTTTTCCGCATTCTGGGCATCCGCAGGGTCGGAGATCCCCACCGTAACCACCAGCACCCGCTGGGGCGGCGCCCCCGCACACCGGGCCAAGGTTTTAGCCAGCCCCGGAACGCCGCCGGCATACAGGGAGCCGACGTAGAGGAGCAGGTCATAATGCCGGGAAGGGCGGAATTCCTTATAGAGGAAGCATTCCAGGCGCAGCTGCTCCGCCAGCTTCTCCGCATAATCCCTGGCACTGCCGTAGTGGGTTCCAAATATAATCACAGCGTTCATGGCAACTCCTTTTCCATATAGTCGATGCCTGCATACAGCTTCATCAGCAGGCGGAAGAGCAGCGCCAGCTCCTCCGGTGAGTATGCCTGAAACAGGTCTGTCAGGCGGCGCTGGTACCGGGACACCTCTTTTTGAAAATAAGCTTCCACCTTCTCCGTAGGGCAGACCTGGCCGGCCCGGATGTCCGCCGGGTTTTGCCGGATGCGGACAAAGCCCTTTTTCTCCAGGGCAGCCGCCAGCTTCTTCACATTCTGCCGGGAGCAGCCCAAAAGCTCCCCCAGCTTGGTAAAGGTCTGCGGCTCTGGGGCCTGCCGCACCAGGGACAGCAGCATGAACTGCTTGAGCGTAACATCCGGGATCTGGTGATCGAACAAGGTCTGCAGCCGGTTCCCGGCGATAAACAGGGTGCTGAAAATGGCTTTCTGCTGATTCTCTCTGGAATCGGAAAATTTTTGAATCAGATCGTTTATTTCCATAAGAGGCTCCGTAGGGTGGGATAGGGTTATTATAGTAACTAGTTACGTGTTTGTCAAGAGAGGAAGGGGGTACCAGCCCCCCCCTGCTTCACCGTCCTCCATGGTCATAGTAATAGTCCTCGGCATCATAATAGTCATAGAAATCATCCATGTACCAATCGTAGAAGTCTTCCGGATTGGAGAAGCCCTCCACACTCGGCCCTGCATAAGTGGGTGGCTCCGGATCTGCCGTCAGGGGTTCCTGTGGATGATCCCTGGAATCCCACACTTCGGTAACAACCCCATCCACACATCTTGCGGTAAAAACGAATTTTCCATTCTGATAAAAATCGTAGAGATTGGCAAGATACGATTTGCCGCCTTTCATCTCATAGTTATGGCGCACTTTTTCAGAGGGTTTTCCCAGAGAGGTATCGGCAATCCGCTCCTCCGGCATGCCCACATACGGGACCCCATTCCGGATCCGTTCCTCTTGCTGCTCTTTCTCCTTCTTCCGCTGCGCCTCTATGGCGGCTATATATTCCTTCTCTACCAACGCTCGGAATTCCGCCAGCTCCTGATTCAGCTCCGCAGGCTGATACTGGAAGACTATCGCCTTCCGCAGCGTAACGTAAGCCGAAGATATGTCTCCATCCTCATATTCCAGATGCGCTTCACAATAACGAAGAAGCGCCTCCGTATCTCTATAGTGCAAATGGGAGATGGCCTCCAGCTGCTCCACCGCTTCTTGATAAGCTCCCGCAAAGACCAGCTGCTCCGCCTCCGAATATGCCGAGTCGATCTTCTGATGGCGGAACAATGCACCCACTGCCACTGCCACCAAAAGCGCTAAGATGATATATTTTGCTGGTTTTCGTCTGTCTACTTTCATTTCTGCTGTTTTTCCCATACCGAACCCACATCATATATGAGGGTTCTCATGAATAATATCTTCTATAATTTTCCCGACATTGCTGCTGACTTTACCTTTTAGCTGGTGAATATCCTGATTAATCCGCTTCTCCTGTGCGATGGCCACAAGAACATGATCGGCAAGCTCACCAATCCTTGCATTTGATTTTGCATTCATTCCGGTCAATTCCAGCAAAACATGATACGCATGGCTGTACTTTCCCTTCCTGTCCCGCTGCAGATATTCCAACTCATGCCCCTGAATATACTGTTCAAAGCTTCCTTCAATGTGAAGCAGCAGAAAAAGCTCAAAACCAGGATTCGTCACTGCCGCAATGTCCTTTTCCTCAATGGCTGCGATCAATTCATGATAACCTTGAACCTTTTCCTCAAAGATATCTCCGTCAAAGACAATGACCATCTTATCATGTTCGAGATCAAAATCATTCTCCGGATTTTGTTTTTGCTTTTCCGCAAAGCGGACAAGCTTTTTTACATAAGACAAATTCCTGTCTTCATCCGTCTTTTCCCATAAACGGATATCAATCAGTGGATGAATTCCCAGCTGTTTTCTCAGGTCAATCAACCGTCTAAAATAGAATGTCTCCGTATTTGCCCCTTCACAGATAAAAATGTATTTTCGATACGGCTCAATCTGTTCCGCCTGATCCGAAGGGCGACTGTTCCAATTTGTATATGTGTGTACCGGCATACCTACTCTCCTTTCCGGAAAGAGAATTGCCGGAAAACGGGAATGGCCCCATACCGTCCTTCCAGGTAAGCCTTGCTTAATTTTTTGTCGTACCTTTCCTTAAATCGGTCCAGAGAGTATATCTTGCTGGCATTATACGCGTCTCTTTCAATAAACCAGATCTCATCCCTGCGGAAAAGCTCTTGATCCATGATCGTGTCCTCATGTGTGGTAAACACCAACTGCATTCTGATGCCATTATGGGCTTCCATAAACAGCTTCAGAAAATGCTCTGTCAGCTTCGGGTGCAGACTCCGTTCCAGCTCATCCACCACAAACACGGCATCCGGACGATCTGTGAGCAGCATATCAATCAAATCAAACAATCTCTTGGTTCCATCTGATTCCTCAAAAAAGCTAAAATCAAACACAGACTTACCATGTTTCAGAACCAGCGTTGTAATTTCCGGCTCCGAATTCTCTTTTATGCGGATATGAAAGAAGCCCCCCTCAACCCTCCATGTCATCTGAATACTTGGCTGGTTTGTCATTTGCATCTGTACCTTCAAATGTGCAAAGATACTCTGCACGACCTCTGCGGGGATCATTTTACTCATTTCATCAACCGTAATTTGTCTTGTCTTAATATCCGTTATACCGGTATCAAATGTCTGGATCAGCTTACGGATGCTGTCCAGCGATTCATCATTGTAATATGCCTCCGTATTAGAAATTCCAATATTCGGATTGATCACAATAATGTCATTCATGATCCAGTTAAAAGCTTCGCAGAAAAATTTCAGCTTCGAACTTTCAGCGTATTTTTTCCCCCGGTTCATCTCCGTAAGGAACAACTGCGCATCATGTCCGGCAAAATCCTCCGCATAAACGGCAAATCTGCTTTTTTCCGAGGCAGAACATTTCACATCCTCCCCCAGGACCGGGGCATTGCTTCCCTCTCTCATGAACAGCTGATGCGCCCCACCATTCTGCAGCAACTCATACAGCCACTCCTCGGTAACTTTTCGCTGACTTAGGATGGCAGAAAAGCCATAAGCATAAAAGGTATCGCCCACCGTAAATTGCAACTCAAAAACGCTTTCACGTGTTTTATTCTCTTCTCTGTTTCTGCAAAAATGATTGACGGAGCCGACGGAAAGGCCCTCGATCAATGCCGTCTTGATAAAAGCAAACGCTGTAACCAGATTGGACTTGCCCGATGCGTTGGCGCCGTAAACAACCGCATTTTTCAAAAGCTGCGTCTGCTTGATCTTCATGCGATGACTTTTATTTCCCTGCATCTTACTGGAAGAAATCATCGTTAGTTCTTCCTTCTGATCAAAGGATTTAAAATTTTCCACCGATATTTTGATCAACATGGCTTTCTGCCTCCTTCCTGGCTGTATCCTCATTATAGTACAGATCCATAAAGGCTTCAACTGTGTATTGTCTATTTGGAGGTTTTTTCTCTGAATAGGAATCTTATTTTTCTATATTGGGCTTTTTCTTCCATATTTTATGTTTGAATAATATAGTTTAGCCATCTGTTTTATTTCTCATTCCCGTTTTCCTACCGCTGCGCATACCTCCTCCGGTAATATTCCATGGTCCGGTACTCCAGAATGTCCTTCATCTGCGCCTGGAACGCCCGGTTGTGGGTGACCGGCTCCAGGTCCGGGCGGAGGGCCAGGGCATAGCCCTCTTTCTCTATGAAGAAGCCCTTTCCGGAAGCCTTCAGAAACCGGATGGGCATGGTCTTGGCCTTGGTCAGGTGCTGCCGGTCCGTCATGGCCTGGTAGTCCGCATAGGAAATGCCCTCCGCAAAATCCTTCCAGTTGGTGCCCCGGTCAAAGAACTGCTTCCAGCTTTCCAGCACCTGCGCATCGGTCACCGTCATGCGGATGTCCCCATCGTGATAAAAGCTGTACAAAATGGGCATCTTATAGACCTTCTGCATGTCCGTGGTCTCGATCACAGACAAAAACTCCCGGCCGATACCCGCATACACCTCTTCCTCCTCCCCGGACAGTGCCTTTTGCTCATGGAGAAACTCCAGATACCGGCGGAAGGGGTTTTCCTTGGCATGGCGGATGCAATACTGATAGACCTCATCCTCCATGTAGGAGAACAGTTCCATGCGGGTGGGCACCTTGCCATTCAGCAGCTCCCGCACCCGCTCAAACTCCTGCCGGATCCGTTCCTTCATGGACAAGGAGCGTTTCTCCATCTCCTGAAACAGATCCATCAGGCGCAGGTCAAAATCCACGATACAGTCGTCCGGATAGTCCGTGGGATGGCCGCCTCCGGCCGCCCGCTCCCCCGGATGCGGCTCCCCGCTCAAAAGCAGCGGCGCCCGCCAGGCCTTTTCATAGTTGCCGATGAAATCCAGCACGTTCAGGTAGGATTTCCCTTTGCTGGTGCGCAGGCCCCGGCCCAGCTGCTGCAGAAATGTTAATGCTCTCCTTGGCTGTCATGATCCCGCTCTGTCATGCTGACACGAGATTGCCAGGATAACTGTCATGGGATGTTTCCTTTG
>CAJFTW010000073.1 GCA_904420025.1 Candidatus Pseudolachnospira avium | reverse complement strand
TTTTTCTTTGCGGGGATGTGCCCGGAGGGAGGGGAGCCGGAGGGCGCGCTGCGGGAGGCTCTGCTGCAGCAGTTCGGCAGCCTGGAGCAATTCCAGCGCCTTTTTTCGGATACCGCGGCGGCGGTATTTGGCTCCGGCTACGCCTGGCTGGTCCTGGACCACGGATGCCTGCGGATTCTCTCCACCGTCAACCAGGATACGCCGCTGGAGGAAGGAAAAATCCCGCTGCTGAACCTGGACGTTTGGGAACACGCCTACTACCTGAAGCACTACAACCAGCGGGCTGCCTACATTGCCGACTGGTTCCAGGTTGTCTGCTGGCCGGTGGTGGAGCAGCGCTTTCAACAGGCCACCGGCGGCAGGCGGCCCGCTGACGCAGGGTGGCCGCAGGCGGATAGCGTCTACTGCTCGTAGAGGGGGCGCCGGATCTTCTTGCGGGTGATTTCCACCAGGTTCAGCTTGGTGATGTCCACCAGCACCGTCTTGATCGGGTCCCGCCGGAGGCACTCCTCCAGCTCCCGGAGCAGCGCCTCCCGCTTTTCCTCCGCCTCCATGTCAATGAAATCCACCAGGATGATGCCGGACAGGTTCCGCAGCCGCAGCTGGAAGGCCACCTCCCGGGCCGCCTCCCGGTTGATCTGGAAAAAGGTCTCCTCCCGGTTTTTCCGGCCGTCATACTTGCCGGTGTTCACGTCGATCACCGTCAGCGCCTCCGTGGGCTCAATGACCAGATAGCCGCCGGATTTAAGCCAGACCCGTTTCTGCAGGGCCCGCTCCCAGGCCGTCTCCAGGCTGTACAGCTTAGGCAGCGGCAGCAGTGAGTCCTCATACAGCCGTAGCTTTTCCCGGTCCTCCGGCTGATTCTCCTCCAGGTAGGACGCTGCCTCCTGAAAGAGGTCCGGCTGATCCGTGACAATCTCCTCCAGCTCCCGGGCCGGCAGGTCCTGCATCAGCTTCAGGTAATCCGGCTCCCCGGCGGCCAGCCGGGAAAAACAGGTGCGGAAAGGGGCCTGCTCCCGGAGCCGCTGCCAGCGGTCCCGCAGCCTCCGGGCCTCCCGGCAGATTTCCTCCTCCCCGGCCTCCTCACTGTTGGTCCGGAGGATAAAGCCCGCCTCCCCCTGGCACAGGGGCCGCAGCAGCTCCTGCAGGGCTTCCCGGCGCTTTTTGGCAGTAATCTTGCCGGAAACCGCCACCCGGCCGCCGTTTTCCGTCAGCACCACATACTTTCCCGGCAGGGAAAGGCGGCGGCTGACCACGGCATCCTTGGTTTTAACGGCCTCCCGGGTCACCTGCACCGGAAACTCCTCCCCGGGCCGCACCCGCTCGCCTTTTTCCAGATTGCAGTAGCACACCTGGCCGCCGCCAATCTCAATAAACGCCGCCTGGATATTCTTGGCCAGGTTTTTGACCCGCCCCAGATAAATATCCCCCACCACGGCGGCGCGGGACCCATTCCCGGAACCAGTCCCTCCGGCGTTGGATGCATCCCCGGAGCGGGACGTATCCCCGGAGCGGGACAGCTGGATCACCGCGTTTCCGTCCCAGACCGCGCTGACAATCCGCCCGTCCAGCCGGGTCACCAACAGCTTGCTCATGGAATCTCCTCCCCCAGCTCCTCCAGGGAGACCAGCTGGCCTTCCCGCTCCCCGTACAGATCCAGCCGGTGAATTTGCAGCACACGGGAGACGGAACCGGAATCCGGGAGATCAGCCGGTACCGGGGCGCCGGTCCTTTCCAGATACCGGAAGAAGCCATCAAACACCGCCTCCGGCTTTAGGTTCCGGACGCTTCCGGCATCCAGGCGCAAAAAGAAGCTGCCGTCCTCCTGCCACCGGGCTACCCGGATCATAGGGCGGATGTCCGCATCCCCCTCCCGGCTCTTGGTCTTCCGGTGCACCACAATGGACTCCTGCCCCAGAAAATCCTCCCACGCCGTCCCCAGCACATCCCGGGAGAGGAAGCCTTCCGGGCGCAGAAGGACCCGGTAGTCCGCCGCGGCGATGGTGGCCATAGCGTTGGTCTTTCCCGTATCCGGCAGCCGCCGGAAGCTCCGGACCCGAAAGCCCTCCGCCATCACCGCATTGAGCCGCTCCACCATCCGGGCGGAGGACTCACAGTGGTCTACCTCAATGTCCACGTACTCCCCCTCCGAGGTCTCCCCCATGCCCAGGGGGGAGGCAAAGGACATCACCGGATGGGGGCTGAAGCCCTGGGAAAAGCAGATGGCCACCCCGGCCCGGCGCAGGGCCTTCTGGAAATAGCGCATCACATCCAGATGGCTGATAAACCGCATGTTCCCGGTTTTGGAAAATCGAATCCTAATTTTCATGGCAGATCCCTCCTCCGAACACCGCGGCGCCACAGCCGCTGCAGGCCTCCCGGCAGTTGGGCGTCACCAGGCCCTCCATGGCCCGCTCCCACTCCCGGCGCAGGAACCGCTTGGTCACGCCGATGTCTATGAAATCCCAGGGGAACAGCTCCTCCGCCTGCCGCTGCCGCCTGGTATAGAAATCCGGGTCCACCCCGGCCCGGCGGAAGGCCTCCTGCCAACGGCCCATGTCAAAGAACTCGGACCAGGCGTCATAGATGGCACCCAGCCGGTAGGCCTCCAGGATCGCCCGGCCCACCCGCCGGTCCCCCCGGGCCAGAACACCCTCCAGCACCGTCACATCCGCCTCGTGGTACTGGAAGTGCAGGGATTTCCGGTTCAGCTGCTCCCGGAAAGCGTCCTTCACCAGCCGGGCCCGGCGCAGGTACTCCTCCTCCGTCTCCATGGCAGCCCACTGGAACGGGGTGAAGGGCTTGGGCACAAAGAAGGAGGCGCTGGCGGTAATCTGCACCTTCCCCTTCCGCTGCTCCTTGGGGACCTCCGCGTAATAGCACTTGGCAATCTTCTCCGAAAGCTCGGCAATGCCCCGCATGTCCTCCTCCGTCTCCGTGGGAAGGCCCAGCATAAAGTACAGCTTCACCTTGCTCCAGCCGCCCCGGAATGCCTCCGCGGCGCCGGAAAGGATCTCCTCCTCCGTAAGGCCCTTGTTGATCACGTTGCGGATCCGCTGGGTGCCCCCCTCCGGGGCAAAGGTCAGGCTGCTCTTTTTCACGTCCTGGACCTTGCTCATCACATCCAGGGAGAAGGCATCAATCCGCAGGGAGGGCAGGGAGATGTTCACCTTCCGCTCCCGGCAGGCCTCCAGGAGGCCGTCCAAAAGCGGCGCCAGCTCCGTGTAATCGCTGGAGCTTAGGGAGCTGAGGGAAATTTCATCATAGCCGGTGGCGTCCAGCATACAGTAGGCGGTGTCCAGCAGGTTTTCCACGCTTTTCTGGCGCACCGGCCGGTAGATCATGCCGGCCTGGCAGAACCGGCAGCCCCGGATACAGCCCCGCATAATCTCCAGCACCACCCGGTCCTGGGTAGCCTTCAGGTAGGGGACCACCGGCTTTAGGGGATAGGGTGCCTCATCCATCTGGCTCACAATCACCTTCCGGATCCTCCGGGGCGCCTCCGGGCACAGGGGTACAAAGTCCGCCAGGGTTCCATCCGTATGGTATTCCGCCCGGTACAGGGAGGGCACGTAGATCCCCGGGATGGCCGCCGCCTGGCGCAGGAAATCCTGCCGGCTGCCGCCCTTGGCCCGGTTTTCCTTGTATAAATCCAGCAGGGCAAAGTAGGAAACCTCCCCCTCCCCCATGTAGAACAGGTCAAAGAAATCCGCCAAGGGCTCCGGGTTGTAGGCACAGGGGCCGCCGCCGATGACAAGCGGCACGTCCTCCCCCCGCTCCGCCGCCAGCAGGGGAATGCCGGCCAGATCCAGCACCTGGAGCACGTTGGTGTAGCACATCTCATACTGGAGGGTGAAGCCCAGAAAATCAAAGTCCTTCAGGGGATCCTGGGATTCCAGGGCAAACAGAGGGATGTGCTCCTCCCGGAGGATCCGGTCCATGTCCATCCAGGGGGAATAGACCCGCTCGCACCAGACATCCGGCCGGGAATTGAGCAGGTGATACAGGATCTTCATCCCCAGGTGGGATTCCCCGATCTCGTAGACATCCGGGAACACCATGGCAAACCGGACCGCCACCTGCTCCCGGTCCTTCATCACCGCATTGATCTCCCCGCCGGTGTACCGGGCCGGCTTCTCCGCCCGCAGCAAAATATCTTCACGCAAAGCCAATTTTCGCATTTTATCCGCATCCTTTAACGCACAGTTTCGCCCCGCCGCGCTCCGGGGCTTGATGCCAATTTTACTATACGGCAGGGGATCTGTCAAAGAGTTCCGCCGGATTTTCTAGCGTCTCTAAAGCAGAGACGGTCCGGTCTGCAAGCAGTCTGCCCGCCATGCTTTGCCACCGGGCTTTCAGAGTAAACCTGCATGCCCGCTGACGCGGGCATCACCAAGCAGGAAAGCCCTTCGGATTGCTCCGCTGTGCTCCCGCAATCCGACCGGGCTTTCGATATAAAAAGGGCCGGAAGCGAATCCGCTCCGCTTCCGGCCGTCCCTGGCAAGAGCTCAAGAGTGTCCATTGCAGACCCATTGAAACTCGTAGACGCTTTTACAATATGCCTCCCCGCAGGAAAAACAGGTCAGCGTGGTGATCCGCCTCCGCCGCTGCAGATAATCGCTCCCCAGCCAGTTGTGGGCGCAGTCTTTCTCAATCGGCTGTGTGGCCCAGGCGGTATGCTCCACCGTTCCCGGGAAGTAGCTGCCGCCGCAGGAACAGGGGTTGGGATTTTCCGCCGCGCCGGACAGGACTGCCAGATAGCGCATCAAATCCGCCATTTCCACGGTCCCGCTGCAGGTCCAGCGGGTTTCCTCCGTTTTCGCCGAATACACATTCCCGCAATCGCACAGATAATTCCGGGTAATCACCCGCCTCTCTTGGCGATCCTGGCCATACCCCAGCTGGGAGCAGGACTGCTCCTCCCCGGTGGGGCTCCAGGCAGCCGAAAACATGCTCACCAGCTTCCCTTCTTCCTTTCCGCAGTCCGGGCAGGCATTCCCCTCTGCCCGCACCGTGCCGGGCAGGACCAGCAGCAGGGCCAGAACCCAGGCACCCAAAACCTTTCGCATAGCCAGTCCCCCTTTCACCGCTATTCATTTACTCTTCCACAAACCGCCCGTCCTCCAGCCGGACTATCCGGTCCGCATAGGAGGCGCACTCGTTGTCATGGGTGACCATGACAATGGTCTGTCCAAACTCCCGGCGGCAGTCCTCCATCAGGCTCATAATGGACATGCCGGTTTTGTAGTCCAGGTTGCCGGTGGGCTCATCCGCCAGCACCACCGCCGGCTTGTGGGCCATGGCCCGGATGAGGGCCACCCGCTGCTGTTCCCCGCCGGACAACTGGTCCGGATAATTGTCCAGCTTATCCGGAATTCCGCAGCGCTCCGCCAGATCCTCCAGGTATTCCGCGTCCACATCCGCCTGGTCCAGAGCCAGGGGCATACAGATGTTCTCCCAGATCGAATAGGCCCGGAGCAGCCGGTAGCGCTGGAACACAAAGCCAATATCCTTCCGCCGCAGCGCCAGAATCTGGTCCTCCGTCATCTGGTCCACCTGCTGGCCCCGGAGGATATACTCCCCGGAGGTGGGCTTGAGCAGCGTTCCCAGGATATTGAGCAGCGTGGACTTGCCGGAGCCGCTGCGGCCCATGACTGCCACAAACTCCCCCTCCGCCACCTGAAAATCCACCTGGCGCAGGGCGTGTACCTCCCCGTTGGGGGCCAGATAGGTTTTGGAGATTCCTTTTAAACACAGATGTTCCATATTTGTCCCTCCTTCATTCTGAAAAGCGGTGGATTTGAGCTGTATTTTCTCACTTTTATTCTACCACACTTTGTCCGGATTGTGCCTTACAGTTTCCTTACACATGGAACACATCTTCCGAAGTGATGTACTGGGCCGGCTATCAACGTGAAAGCCAGCCAAGTTTTCACTTCCTCATCCTCTGGCGCAGCCAAGTAACACCATCTGTCATGCGCACTTCTCAGCCATGTTCTGACTGAGAGATCACAGCGCCTTTAATGCGCATATCAAATAATGCATGTTTTTATAGGAGGCATTGACTTCATGCGTATTATATGTTAGGGTGTATTATATACAGAGTGGAGGAACGCAATATGCCAATGAAGCCACGAGAAATGGAAAAATCATTTTGGAAGACGGGTGGATCTTCAAAAACCAGGAAGGCTCTCATCGGCACTACACCCATCCGACTAAGCCTGGGAAAGTCACCATTCCCTTTCATTCCAAAGAGTTGAGCAAAAGGACTGAGAATTCGATCCGAAGGCAAGCCGGGCTTCATTAGGAGGTATTTTTATGTTATCTATGTATCCTGCATGTTTTTATCATGAAGAAAATGGTAGCTATTCTGTTATTTTCCCTGATTTAAACTTTCTGGCTACTCAAGGAGAAACCTTGGAAGAAGCAATGCGGATGGCAACCGATTGTCTGGCGGGGTATATCCATACCTGTGAGATGGATGGCGATACGCTTCCGCCTCCTTCTAAAATGTCGGATGTTGATCCGGATGTCGTAGCAAAGGAGCTGGATCCGGATGCCCCGGCATGTGATGAAACTTTTGTCACAATTATATCGGTTGATGTTGCCGCTTATGTCAAGGAGCATTTTGAAAAGTCTGTTCGGAAAACACTTACTATTCCAGCCTGGTTAAATACGGCTGCACTGGAACGGGGGCTTAATTTTTCAAAAGTCTTGCAAGATGCGCTGAAAGAAAAGATTTTCCCTTCCTCATCCTCTGGCGCAGCCAAGTAACAATGGAGGTGGTGAACCCTATGAAAAGTTCGGATGAAATCGTCACTCTATATCACGGCTCCAAGTCTGGGTTGCATGGTCCCATTGCCCCCATCAGCCGGGACCGGTGTGACTTTGGCAGAGGCTTTTACATGGGGACAGATCGGATGCAGCCGCTCACATTAATCTGTAACTATCCGGAGGGGAAACTTTACACCCTGCAAGCCCACTTGACCGGCCTTAAGATCCTTGATGTGGAGATCGGTTTGGATTGGGCACTGCTGATCGCCCTGAACCGAGGCAAGTTGGAATCGGTCAAAGGCTCCCTCATTTATCAACAGTATGCTGCTATGGCAGATGGTTGTGATATGGTCATCGGATACATCGCCAATGACCGCATGTTTGTGGTATTAGATCGATTTTTCAACGGCGAAATTACGGATCTTGCGCTCATCCACAGCCTGTCGGCTCTGAAGCTGGGGAAACAATATGTGGCGCGGACAGAGAAAGCGTGCAGCCAAATCACAATTTTGGATGAGCAGCATATCTCTAAAGAAGATCGTGAAATTTTAAAAAGGAAGAGCCAGGCCAACCGCTCAAAAGGGATCGCTCTGGCAGATGAGATCTGCCGGAAATACAGGCGGGAGGGGCGCTTCTTGGATGAGATTTTGAAGGCAGGTGAATGAGATGGCAAACCTGAGTTTGGAACAGCGGCAGCTCTGTGATATTCAGGGACGTTTGTTTGAATTGGCACGGAAAAACGGATACGACTGCCCCGCATTTATCCAGGCCTTTATGAACAGCCGGACAGCCGCAGCATTGGATGATACCTATGACCGCCTGCAGTGGGCCGGGGAAGAATATATCTTGGAGGAGCTAAACGACGAGGTGGGCGGACTGAAAAAAGTGGGCACCCTCTATTCTGTGGAAGTGATGTACTGGGCCGGTTACCTCTACCGTTACTGGCATTATTATACCGGCGAAAGCAGCAAGGCGATTTTCCAGACCGCCGGGGCGGAGATCCTGAATGACTGCTGGCTGGGTTTTCACACCTTGGATGTGGAGATGGCCATCGACGATTTAAAAGAAATCCATGCACAGCAGACGCGCTGCGCAGAGTGAAAGCCAGCCATGTTTTCCCTTCCTCATCTTCTGGCGCAGCCAAGTAGCACCAGTTGTCATGCGCACCTCTCAGCCATGTTCTGGCTGAGAGGTTTTTGTTTTGTTATATATGTTACGTATTGCGGCTTACTCCTTCTTTCTCCTTTGAATCTGTGAGATTGCCAGCACCAGCCCCAAATACAGAACGCAGACCAGTCCATACCAGGGAAGGTCAAAGCCCACCCGCAATGCCCATTGGAATTTCCTGCCGGAACCCGCAATATCCCGGTTGTACTCCCAGGTATAGTAGCTGGACAGGCCAATGGTAACCAGCCCGATGGCGGCCAGGGACGGAACCATGGCGTCAGCCGCCGCCATCCAGCGCCGCCAGCGGTTCTTCATTCCCAGGTGGGACAGCAGCTCCCACTGTTCCCACTGCTCCCGCTGCCGGGAAGCCTGCAGCTGATAAAAGATCATCAGGCACAGCGCCATGCCTCCGCCTCCCAGGACCAGGGAAAAGCCCAGCTGGACCAGAAATTCCCGCACCCGCTGTTCGTATCCCAGCCGGTTGTTGGTATACATTTCATCCTCCGCCGAGCCAAAAATGCCGGCCACCTGCCGGTCTGTGATGGCGTCCGCCTCCGATGTGGCATCTACGGCCACATAGGAATAATCCTCCCCCCATCTTCCCGATACCAGTGTTTCAAAGAGGGAGTCGCTGACGATCAGGCTGAAGGGACTGGATCCATACGTAAAGGGGGCCGTATGGTCTTCCGTCTGAAAACCATAAATCACGCCGCACACCGGGATTTCCGACCACACGCCGTCAATCCGCAGGGAAATGGATTCCAGCGCCGAGCCTCCCTGGAAAAACAGGCCTCCCTCCTGCGCGGACGCGTCCTTTTCCCAAACGGTATATTTCCCGTTGGCATCCTCCAGCTGAAGCGCGGCCGGCAAAAGGAGGATGGCCGCCTTTCCTGCCCGGAAGGCTTCTCCGCTGGCATCCCCCTCCCCCAGGTTGCGGAGGCAGCGCTGGATTTCCTTCTCATGGGAGGTTCCCATCAGCGTGACCGGATAGCAGCCGTTTTCCAGATCTGCTTCCCGCTGGAGGCTGCTTTGTGCCTGGACTGCATAGCCCTCTGTCACTAATTCCAGCCATTCCGGGTCTGCGGCTATCTCCGGATCGTCCGCCGCGCTCTCCACCTGTTCCAGCCAAAGTTCTGTGTGCTCCCGCTGGGATTCTGTTTGTTTCTGGAACGCCAGCCGGACGTAGGGATCCTCCCGGAAGGCCCGCAGATCCACCGCCACCTCATATCCCACCACGTTTTCATCCAAGACCAAATCATCTAAATCATAGGAGTAGCTGTGCCAGGGGCGCACATCCGCAACCCCATACACCGTCTGCAGCCGGGAAACCTTTTCCTCCGCCACCAGAAAGCGGTCATCGGAGCGGGACCAGCTGTCCCACGTGTAAGTACCTCCGTACCGGTTCATATAATCCGGAAGGTTCCATCCCTTTGCCCAGGCCATGTGGATGCCGATACAGGGAAGCAGCAGAATGGCGCAGAGCAAAAGTACTTGGGCGATGGCGCCCAGCGGACGCGCCGTCCAGCCCCGGAGCCAAATGGTTCCCTTCCCCGGCGTCCTCCGTTTTGTACCCTGTCTGCGGAAATAGGCCTTCTTCTTTTGCCCCGGTATGTCCGCCGCCAGCCGGCGGATTCCCCAAATAGGGATCAGATAGGTGACAAACACGGAGGCCATGCCCAAAAGCGCCGCCAGCAGAACATGCTGCCAGGAAAAGGCAAAATACAGTTCTGTATCCAAAAGCGCCGGCAGCACCAGGCTGGCGCAGAAAAACAGAAGGACTGCCAGGCTAATCCCCAAAAACAGGGAGACCAGGCAAAAGGAAAGCCCTTCCCGGACAAGCGTCCCCCTAAGTTTTTTGGCGGTTGCGCCCAGGGCGCGCAGATCCTGGAATTCCTGCTGCCGGCTCCGGACCGAATAGCGGACGACTACATACAAGATCAGCGTGTTCAGCCCCAGAATAAACAGGCGCAGCATCCGCAGGGTAAGCTCCAGGTTATCTTCCGCCCCTTTCTGTTCCGGGTAGGCATAGTAATTGGTGCGCTTGCTGTTCCTCCCGGACATCATCTGCTGCTGGCTGGTATATACCTCAAACTCGTCCATATCCTCCCAGATTGTCGTCCACTCCTCTTTCCCCTTCATCAGCAGCAGGTAATGGGGGCGGCTGAATTCCGGGGCATCCGCGGACTGGCTGGGAAGCGAAAAGCCATTCCGCTCTGCGGTAGCCTCCGTGATCAGCACACCGGGAAGGTCTCCGATGCACCACCCGGCGGTGTAATCCTTCAGCACGCCGCAGACCGTGAGCGTGACGGATACCGTCTCTTCTTCCTCCTGCCAGGAATCGGTATGAAGCTCCACCTCCAGCGTGACCGTATCCCCCAGCTGCTTGTCCAATTTGTTTAAAAGGGAAGCCTCCACAGCTGCCTCACCGGTGTCCTCCGGCAAGCGTCCTTCCAAAACGGACAGCCGGGCCAGCTGCACCGCATCCGCGTCCATGCCCCCCAGACAGGAGGCATTCAGGATTTCACCGGTTACCACATCCCCCACCGTCCAGACCGCCCCGGCCCGCTCCAGCAGCGGAAGCGCCCGCACCCTTCCCTCATCCACCGCCGAAACATCCTCTATGGCCAGCTGCCATTCCCCGTAGGCGTCCAGCCGGTGTTCCAGCTGGGTCCGCCGCAGGCTGTCTCCCAGGAGAAGGACCATCTCCATCAGGAAGAAGCACAGGGCCATGGCGGCCAGGATCAGCCACAGCTGCTTCCACTGGCTCTTCCACCGGCGCAGGCCGGGGATTTTGTGCTTCAACCGGGCGTTTATGATCGGATTAAAACGACTTCCTGCAAAATTCGGATCCATAGCTTCTCCTTTCCCTGTGTCTTTATCAACTGTCCCCATTAATGCGCGGAATGCCTTTACCTCCTATCGCTTTTTCCTTTTCCCTTCACCATCCCCCCGGAAGTCACCAGATAGACCAGCGGCAGGTACGCTATACAGAGCGCCAGATACCAGAGAACCGGAAAGCCGATCCGCAGAGAAAGCGCCAGCAGCCTTCCCCCTTCCTCTCTATGCGCTTGGTTGTAACTCCAGGTGTGGTACACAGACATTCCCAGGATTACCGCCCCTGTGGCCAGCACGCCGGGGACCACCCCCTCTACCGCGGCCATCCAGCGCCGCCAGCTGTTCCTCATCCCCAGATGGGACAGCAGGGACAGCTGTTCTCCCCGTTCCCGCTGCCGGTAGGATACCACGCTCCGCAGAAGCAGAAAGCCAATCAACGTTCCCAGGCCTGCCAGAATGGAGCAGAAGCACACGCGGATCACACATTCATCCAGTAATTGTTCCCAGCTCAACCGGTTATTAGAAAAGCGCACCTCATCCGAAACGCCAAATATGTTTATCACTTGCTGGTCTGTTACCTGATCCGCTTCGGAGGTGGCGTCTAACGCCACATAGTGGTATCGCTCCCGGGCTTCTTCTGGAACTACGGATGCCAGCTGCTCTGACTCAAACAGTGTATCACTGACAACAATGGTGAACGGACGGAGTCCGATTGCTCCTAGACAATAATCTTCTTCTACATTGTTGATAATGCCGCCAATGGATAGCTGTACTTGCCCATTCGGGGAACAGAGAGTCAGCCGCATACCCGGTTCTATACTTTCCGGGAACAGGCCGCGCTGCTGGATGGCCTCCTGGTATGTCCACTCAATGTATTCCCCGTCCAGATACTCCCGCTGAAATCCAGCGGGCAACAGCAGCAGAGCCCCCTTTCCCTCCCGGAATTCCGAAACGCTGATGGAACCTTCCCCTATGTTTTCAAATAGACGCTGGATTTCTGTCTCGTTGGACGTACTCAAAAGGGAAACGGGCAGGTATCCCTCCTCCAATGCTTTTTCTTTTGCCTTGCTCTGTTGAATCCATTTTTCCGTTTCTTGTAGCATCCCATCACTGCTATCCGAATCCTGACGGATTCTTTCCTGATCGTTGATCACCAACTCTGTATAAGACTGCTGAAATTCCATGTTATATTGAACAGCCCACTGAACATAGCGGTCATCCAGATAAGCCCGTGCATCCAGCGAAAGAAGGTAGCCATCACACGCATCCATAGTTCCGGCGCTGAGACGGTGCCAGGCGCGAACCTCGGAAATTCCATAGATATAGGAAAGCCGCTCCAGCTGCTCTTGGCGGAGACCCTCCTCTTCGTTGGGCAGATCCAGCGCGTACTTCCCGTCATGGCGGCTGTGAAAAATGGGAATCCCCTGTGTCCGCTCCCAGACTAAGCCGATGCCAATACAAGGAATCAGCAGAATCCCGCACAGCAGCAGGAACTGGGCCGCCAGCCCCAGGGGATGCTCCCTCCACTCCCGAAGGCAGAGAGTGGAAACCTTGGGCGTTTTCCGCTTCCGGGACTTCCGCTTTTTCACCTTTGCCTTCTTCGCCGGGGCTTCCTCCGTCACCATCCGCCGGATGGAAATCCAAGGCAGCAGGTAGGAAAGGAACACCGGCAGAAGACCCAGCCCCGCCGCCATCCCCAAATGCGGCAGGGAAACCGTCATGTACGCCAGCAGCGAAACCGACTCCTGCAAAGCCGCGCGCAGGATCCCGTAAAGCCCCAAAGCAAAGCCCAGTCCCAGCGCCATGGAGGCCAGGCCAAAGACCATTCCCTCCTGTAGTAGCAGCCCCCGCAGGGTTTTCACCGAAGCTCCCAGGGCGTGCAGATCCCGCAGTTCCTGCCACCGGTTCTTCACCGAGGTGCGGATGACCATGGCCAGCACCAGGGCGCTGACTGCCACCACAAACACCTGCAGGACGGACACCACCATCTCCATGTTTTGCAGGCTGTCCTGATGCTCGGTCTCGGAAGGATAGGAAAACGTGTTTTGTGAGAGAAACCGTCCTCTGAGTTTTACTTTAAACTCCATTTCCTCCATATCTTCCCAAACGGTATCCCATTGCTCCTGCCCCTTGATCAGCAGGCTGTAATGGTCCCGGGGCTGGTCGGAGGATACATCCCCGTTGGGAAGCGCAATACCGGCAGCCTCCACCGTCTCCGGCTGAACCAGCACCCCCGGCAGGTCATGGCTGGACCCAATCACCCAGGCGAAGGCGTAATCCTTGATTACCCCGCAGACTGTCACCTCCATTTGAACCGCCTGCCCGGCGTTTTCCCCCTCGTAGGGGGCAATGGTCAGGGTAAGCTCTTCCCCCACCTGGCCGCCCAGCCGCTTCAAAAGGGTGGATTCCACCGCCGCCTCCCCGGGGGCCTCCGGAAGATGCCCTTCCAAAACAGACAGCCGGGCCAGCCGCACCGCATCCTCGTCCATGCCGCCCAGGCAGGAGGCTCCCTGGATCCCCTCGTTGGCAATGCTCCCGGCGGCCCACACAGAACCGGCCCGCTCCAGCAGCGGCAGGTTCCGCACCCGCTCCTCATCCTGCCGGGTGACGCCCCGCAGGGCAATCTGCCACTCCCCGTAGGCATCCAGCCGCCGCTCCTGGAGGGTTTCCTCCATGCTGTCGCTGAAAAGGAAGATAAACTCCATCAGAAAGAAGCTGATGGCCATGCAGAGCAGGATCAGGCACAGCTGCTTCCGCTGGCTCTTCCACCGGCGCAGGCCGGGGATCTTGTGCTTCAGCCGGGCTTGGACAATCGGATTGGAACGGATCTCTGCGCTCTTCTTTTCCATGGCCTCCTCCTTCCCCTGGTTCAATGGCTGATTTTCTCCTACAGCTATCTTAACACACTTTTCCTGTTTTGTGCCTTACAGTTTCCTTACACTTTTCCCTGTTGCATGTTTTCAGTTTTTTATCAAAAAAGCTGCCAGATAACATCCTCTGACAGCCTCCTGCATTCTATTCAATTTGTTCCAATCCCTTCCTCGCTTCCCCTTTTGTTTTTCCCGGACAGCGCGGTGAAGGTAAACCGGAAACAGGCGCCCTTTTCCACCTGCCGCACCTGCAGCCGGCCCCCCTGCTGCTCCAGGATCTGCCGGGCCAGGTGCAGCCCGATACCGGTGCCGGAGGCAGCGTCCTCCCGGGGTCGGTAAAAGCGCTCAAAGATTTTTTCTTCCTCCTCCCGGGCAATGCCGCTGCCGGTATCCGCAATCTCCACCACCACGCTCTCCCCTTCCTCCCAGCCGCGGCAGCGGATGGTCCCGCCGGAGGGGGTGTGCTGGACGGAATTGCGGAGCACGTTGAGGAAGGCCTGCCGGAGCCAGAAGCCGTCCCCTACCACGGTCAGCTCCCGGGGGATTTCCGTGAGGAGGGACAGCTCCCGGGCCTCCCATTCCGCCTGCAGGTCCTCCGCCGCCTGGTCCACCAGCGCGGCCACCGGCAGCCGGTCCATATTCCGGCGGGCCCGCCCGCTTTCCAATCGGGCCAGGTTCAGCAGGCTGCCGATCATCCCCTGCAGCTGCTCCAGCTTTTCATGGCACTGGGAGAGCAGCTCCCTGCTCTCGGAGGCCTGGGTCTGCCGGAGCAGCGTCTCCAGATACAGCTGGACGCCCGCCAGCGGGGTCTTCATCTGGTGGGAGATATTTTCCAGGCTGGCCTGCATGGCCTTCCGGTCCTCCTCCACCTGCCGTTTCCGCAGGCGCATCCGTTCGTTCCAGACCCCTACGTTCCTTCCCAGGGCCAGGGCATCGGAGGTCTGGAAGGCAGGAAGCTCGCCCTCTTCCTCCTGCATCCACTGGATCAGCCGGGCCATTTCCCGCCGCCGTCTCCGGCTCCCGCCCTGCATCCAGCAGTACAGCAGGGCCAGCACCGCCGCGCCGCCGGCGGCCAGGGCGCCAAACAGAAGCTGTTGCCGGTCCGGCAGCAGGAACCGCGCCCCCTGGCTGCCATAGCCGGCCCGGGCCAGCACCTCCCGGCCCTGGTCCTCGTCCTCCGCCTGCTCCGGCTCCCGCATCAGCCGCAGCAGCGCTTCCCCTTCCTCCGGGGAAAAGGCGGCTGCCTTCCCCAGCAGGACGGTCTGCCGCCGCTGAGCCTGGGCGTCCGCCGCGGCCCACGCCAAAGCCACCCCCAGCAGCCACGCCAGGGCCGCCAAAAGGAACACCAGGATCCGCCTTTTCCGTTCTCTGGACAGCGCTTTATTCATGCCACACCTCCACCGGCAGCGTCCATTGGTAGCCCTGCCCCCGGCAGGTTTCAATGGCCCCGGCCAGTCCCATGTCCTCCAGGTGCCGGCGCAGGCGGCTGATGATCACCCGCAGGGTGTTCTCCTCCACATAGCCGGCGCCATCCTTCCAGATGGCCTTCTCCAGCTGCTCCCGGGAGACGATCTTCCCGGCTCCGTCCAGCAGGCACCAGAGGGCCTTCCACTCATCCCGGGAAAGCCGCAGCTGCCGGTCGCCCCGGCGGCACACGCCCCGCTCCCGGTCTATGGTCACCTCCCCCACCCGGACGCCTGCGTGGGCAGGCGCAGGCTGCTTCCGCCGGAGCAGGGCTTCCAGCCGGGCCAGCAGCTCCTGGGTGCGGAAGGGTTTGATCACATAGTCGTCCCCGCCGCTTCCCAGGGCCTCCACCACGTACTGCTCGCCCTCACAGACGGTCAGAAACAGCACCGGGGCTTCGCTGAACCGGCGCAGCTTCCGGCACAGGGAAATGCCATCCCCGTCCGGCAGCTGCATATCCAAAATGTACAGATCCACCGGCCATTCTTCCCAGCAGGCTTCCGCCTCCGCCGCGGTCTGGGCGATTTTTACCGCATACCCCTTCCATTCCAGCAGGTCCCGCATGCCCCGGGCCAGCATACCGTCGTCTTCCACCACCAAAATCCGGGCTGTGCGCCCACTCTGCTCTGTCAAACCGATCTCCTCCCTGTTTTTGTACTTCCGCAGGGGATAAACCCTTGGGGCAAAAATGCCACCTATCATCCAAGATTCTATTATAGTGGAACCGCCGCCGCTTTTCAATGGGATGCGTCCTTCCTCACAACCGGGTTTTCTGGCAAAAATACACTTTTTGCAAAATCCGCAGTGTGTTTTCACTCGCTATTACGGATAAAACGGCTGTTTTCTCTGGGCTCTCCGTAGAATTTAACCGGACACTACAGAGAAAATCGCCATTTCTGCAAAATACTCCGTAAAACTCAATTGGTCACTACGTAGAACTCCCACATTTTCACAAAATACTCCGTAAAACTCAGCCTGCTGCTACGCAGGAAATCGCCGTTTCCGCGAATTTCTTCGTAAAATGAAACCAGACACTACGTAGGAAATGTAGATTTTTGCGAAAATATCCGTAAAATGAAACCAGGTGCCACGTAGGAAATGTAGATTTTTGCGAAAATATCCGTAAAATCGAGCCTAGTGCTACGTAGAAAATGAAGTTTTAAAAGAAAACATCCGTAAGACCAAGCCGGATGCTACAGAGGGATCCGCAATTTCTTCCAAAGCCTCTGAAACCACACTCCGCCACCGGGTAAAAATCCCCTTCCCCGCAAAAACGCCGCAAGATCCGGCCTGTCCGGCCTTCTCCTGCGGCGTTTTTTCATTTTGTGTAAGATACAGTCGCTGCATGCGGCGGATTCCCCTGATAGGGCAAAGCATCAGCCAAAGTAAATCTTGCTCTGCTTGTCAATCTCCTCCGCCACTGCTTCATAGACGCCGGGGAAGGTGCTCATGGGGCCGCCCTGGGAGGTGCAGGGGATAAAGAATTTGGTGCCGCACGCCTTGCAGGTTTTGGCGGTCTCCCGCTCCACGTCCTCCTTGGTCCAGCCGGGGAAGTCCACGGTGGCGCTGTCTATACCGCCCATAAAGGTGATCTGGCCGCCGTATTTCTGAATCAGCTCCGGGATGTTGTTGCTGTTCATAACGCCCTGCCATATATCAATGCCCATGTCAATCATCATGGGGACCAGGGTAGCCGCATAGGAATCCGAGTGGTGTACAATCACCTCCACTCCGTGCTCCTTGTAGTAGCCGTACACCTTCTTGTAGGCCGGATAGTAGAATTCCTCAAACATTTCCGGGGACAGGAAGGTGGAATTCTGGCTGCCCCAGTCATCGTGGTGGAACAGGGCGTCCGGGTGGAAATGGCTGCACAGCTCCTCCGCGTAGGCCAGCTCCCACTCGGTCAGGTAGTCGATGAGCTCGTGCATGTACTCCGGCTCCTCGTAAAAGTTGATCAGGCAGTTCTGGATCTCCATCAGGTAGTGGGTCTGCTCAAACAGGCCGGGGTAAACCATAGCCGTGACAAAATACTCGTTCCGGTCAATTTTCTTGGCTGCCTCCACATAAGGGGCCCAGTCCTCCTCCGGATAATGGACCTGGGGGGCCTTCACGTAGTCTCTCCAGTGGGTGATGTCCTTAATGACAATCTTGTCCGGCGTATGTACCGGGAAGGCGCCGGGCGTGTTCAGCGGGAAGGAGCGGGTGACGCCCCAGGCGTTGACCACATCCGGTCCCCCCTGCTTGGGAGCCGGGTTGTGATCCATGTAAGGGGTGTTCCGGAGCATGGCAAAGGGCTCAAACATATTGACATACCGGTCCGGATGTCCGCCGCGGATGGTTTCCAGCAAATTTTGACGTTTCGTCAGCATATTCGCAGTCTCCTCTCGAAAAGTTTTTCATAGAGTAGTATACCACACTGGCCCGGATCCGGGAGGGAAAACTTTCCTCGAAGGCGAAAATTTACACAAAATTTATTTTTCGGCCGGTCACCGGGGCAGGCCCTGCATGTAGGCATCCATGGCGTCCGCCACCTGTTTGGAGTACCGCACCGCCTCCACCACGGTCTTGGCCCCCTTTACCACATCCCCGGAGGCAAAAATCCCCTCCCGGGTGGTGCGGCCATCCGCATCCGTCACCACCAGCCCCCGGGCGTTGACATCAATCCCGCCGGTGCTGCTTACAATCACATTCCGGGGGCCCTGGCTGACGGAGATGATGGTGGAGTCCGCCGGATAGAGCTTTTCCGTGCCGGGGATCCGCTCCAGGGTGCCGTCCTCCCGCCGCACCGTGTCCTGGAAAATGCAGCCCTCCTCCGTCAGCTCCACCGGCGCCTTGCAGTATTCAAACTGCACCCCGTCAATCTGGGCGTACTCCCGCTCCAGGGGGCTGGCGGACACATGTTCGCTGCGGGCAAAGGCCGTCACCTGCACGGCCCCCTGCCGCAGGGCCGTCCGGGCCGCGTCCATGGCAGCGTTGCCCACGCCAATGACGTTGACCCGCTGGCCCAGGTCATACACGTCCGGGTTGCACAGGTAGTCGATGGCATAGTGGACGTTCCCCAGGCTCTCCCCTTTGATCCCCAGGGTGTTGGGCTTCCAGACGCCGGTCCCAATGAACACGGCCTTGTAGCCGTCCCGGAACAGGTCGTCCACGCCGATGGCGCTGCCGATGTTGGTGTTGGGCCGGATTTTGACACCCATAGCGGCCAGCACTTCCTTATAATGGTCCAAAATGGTCTTGGGAAGGCGGAAATTTGGGATGCCGTACCGGAGCACCCCGCCGATCTTTTCCTTGCCCTCAAAGACCGTCACCCCGTACCCCCGCTGGGCCAGCATCACCGCAATGGTAATCCCCGCCGGGCCGGAGCCGATGATGGCGGCCCGCATGCCGTTGGAAGGGGCCGGCTGGGGCCGGAGCATGTCAAAATAGTGGGAGGAGATGTAGTTTTCAATGCTGCTGATGTGGACCGGCTGGCCCTTTTTCCCCAGCACACAGTGGCCCTCGCACTGGGCCTCGTGGTTGCAGACCAGGGAGCAGACCACCGACAGGGGGTTGTTCCGGAACAGCATCTCCCCGGCCTCGTTGATGTGCCCGCTTAAGAACAGCTGGATCATGTCCGGGATGGGGGTGCTGATGGGGCAGCCCTCCCGGCAGCGGGGTTTCTTACAGTTGAGGCACCGGCGCGCCTCGTTGACCACATGAAGTGCCATGGAAATCTTCTCCTTTCCTCTGACTGCCGCGTTTCTCACGGCATCTGGTGATAAAAATATATTTTCTGTCTATTGTAACGTTTTTCCCCTCCCAGCACAAATACCGATCCTTTATGGAATCCATTGAAAAGTTTTATAATTCCCGTCTATATATTTTCAATATATTTTTTCTTCCAACTTTTTTCTTGACAAGTGCCGCCCATCGTGCTACCATAAAAAAAATTTCATAACCAAACCGTTGAAGCGGAGATAAAAACGGGAGATGCGCGCACAGAGAGTCCGGGTGGCTGAGAGCCGGATCGAAAGGCAGCCTGTTAAATGGACCGCAGAGGGCGCAGGGAAAGGCGTGAGCCGAGTATTCTGCGACGTAGGGCATACGTTAGTTGCCGGAGATATGTTGGTATCTCGCAGAGCGCACGGAGCAATCCGTGAACCAAGGTGGCACCGCGGGGAAGAAGGAATGTACGACCCGTCCTTGGCAGAATCATTTATTCTGCCGGGGACGGGTCTTTTTGTATGAAAGCCCGGTCTCAAAGCAGAGGCGGAACGGGCTGCTTGCAGGCCGGGCCGTCTATGCTTTAGAGACGCTAACCTGCATGAGCAAGAAGCCTGGTTTCCGGCAAAAAGGAGGCACTATGAACGTATCATTGGAGCAGGTGAAGGAACTGGCCGCCACCGGCCGCTACCGGAGAATTCCCATTGTCCGGGAGCTGTACGCGGACCGGTTCACCCCCATTCAGGTTATGCGGACCCTGCGGGCCGCCAACCGCCACTGCTTTCTGCTGGAAAGCGCGGAGCAGAGCCAGCAGTGGGGGCGCTATTCCTTCCTGGGCTACGCCCCGCTTCTGGAGCTGACTTGCACGGACGGCCGCCTCTGCATCCGCCGGGGCCGGGAGGAGGAGGAAAAGCAGGAGGAGGTCACCGTCACGGACCATCCCCGCCAGGCCATCCGGGAGATCCTGAAGGAATTTCAGAGCCCCCATATTCCGGGGCTTCCGCCCTTTACCGGCGGCCTGGTGGGCTACTTTTCCTACGAGTATATCCAGTACGCGGAGCCGGGGCTGCGCCGGACCATGCCGCCGGACGCGGACTTCCGGGACGTGGACCTGATGCTCTTTGACAAGGTACTGGTCTTTGACCACTACCGGCAGAAGCTGCTGCTGGTGGCCGGGGTCTCCGCAGACCGGCCGGAGGAATCCTACCGGGAGGCGGAGCGGGAGCTGGATGAGATGGAACGGCTTTTAAACTCCGGGGCCCAGGCGGATTTCCGCCCCCTGCGGATGCGGGAGCCCCTGCGCCCCTGCTTCTCCCGGGAGACCTACTGTTCCATGGTGGAGAAGGCCCGCCACTACATTCATGAGGGAGATATTTTCCAGGTGGTCCTCTCCAACCCCTGGGAGGCGCCGGCGGAGGGAAGCCTCTTTGACACCTACCGGGTGCTGCGGACCAGCAATCCCTCCCCGTACATGTTCTACTTTTCCAGCGATGATATGGAGGTGGCCGGGGCCTCCCCGGAAACCCTGGTGAAGCTGGAAAATGGCGCACTCCACACCTTCCCCCTGGCAGGCACCCGGCCCCGGGGCGCCACGCCGGAGGAGGACGCCCGGCTGGAGCAGGAGCTGCAGGCAGACGCCAAGGAGCTGGCGGAGCACAACATGCTGGTGGACCTGGGCCGCAACGATCTGGGGAAGATCAGCCGCCTGGGCACGGTGCAGGTGGAAAAATACTGCACCGTGGAGCGGTTCTCCCATGTGATGCACCTGGGCTCCACCGTGGCCGGGCAGATTGCCCCGGACAAGGACGCCGCCGACGCAGTGGATGCCATTCTGCCGGCCGGTACCCTGTCCGGGGCCCCCAAGTTCCGGGCCTGCCAGATCATCCAGGAGCTGGAGGGGCGGCGCCGGGGCATCTACGGCGGGGCCATCGGCTACCTGGATTTCACCGGCAACCTGGACACCTGCATCTCCATCCGGCTGGCCTATAAGAAAAACGGAAAGGTCTGCGTCCAGTCCGGCGCCGGCATTGTGGCGGACAGCGTGCCGGAGAAGGAATACCAGGAATGCCGCAACAAGGCCAAGGCCGTGGTCCAGGCCCTGGAGACGGCGGAAGGAGGACGGTTATGATTCTGCTCATCGACAATTACGACAGCTTTGTCTACAACCTGTATCAGCTCATCGGCAGCCTGGAGCCGGATCTCCAGGTGGTCCGGAACGACGCGGTGACTATCCCGGAGATTCAGGCCATGGCCCCGGAGGCCCTGATCCTCTCCCCGGGCCCCGGGCGGCCGGAGCAGGCGGGTATCTGCCTGGAGGCGGTGCGGCAGCTGGCCGGCCAGCTGCCCATCTTAGGCGTCTGCCTGGGGCACCAGACCATCTGCCAGGCCCTGGGGGCCACCGTCACCTACGCGGAAACCCTGATGCACGGAAAGGTTTCCCCGGTGTATCCGGAGCCGGACAGCCTTCTGTTTCAGGGGATCCCCTCCCCCTTTGAGGCTGGCCGCTACCACTCCCTGGCGGTGAAGGAGTCCACTCTCCCCTCCTCCCTGCGGCCGGTGGCCCGGGCGGACGACGGGGAGCTGATGGCGGTAGAGAGCCGGGAGCAAAAGCTCTTCGGCCTCCAGTTCCACCCGGAGTCGGTGCTGACCCCGGAGGGGAAGGCCATCCTCCGGAATTTCCTGTCATTAATATAGAAGAAAGAAGGATTCAGCCATGATCAAAGAAGCCATTTTAAAGTTAGCGGAAAAGCAGAACCTGTCCTACGGGGAAGCAGAACAGGTGATGAATGAGATTATGGAGGGCCAGGCCAGCCAGGTCCAGATGGCCGCCTACCTGACCGCCCTGTCCATGAAGGGGGAGACCATTGACGAGATCACCGCCTCCGCCGCCGGTATGCGGGCCCACTGTATCCGTCTCCTCCACGACATGGACGTGCTGGAGATTGTGGGCACCGGCGGGGACGGAGCCAACTCCTTCAACATCTCCACCACCGCCTCCCTGGTCATTGCCGCCGGAGGGGTGCCGGTGGCCAAGCACGGAAACCGGGCCGCCTCCTCCCGCTGCGGCGCTGCGGATGTATTGGAGGCGCTGGGGGTGAACATTGGAATTACGCCGGAGCACAGCGCCGCCTTGCTCAAGGAGATCGGCATCTGCTTTCTGTTCGCCCAAAACTATCACATTGCCATGAAATACGTGGCTCCCATCCGCCGGGAACTGGGCATCCGCACAGTATTCAATATTTTAGGCCCCCTTTCCAACCCCGCCGGGGCCAACATGGAGCTGATGGGGGTTTTTGAGGAGGCTTTGGTGGAGCCGTTGGCCCAGGTCATGGCCAAGCTGGGTGTAAGCCGGGGCATGGTGGTCTACGGCATGGACAGCCTGGATGAAATCTCCATGAGCGCGCCCACCAAGATTTGCGAGATCCGGGACGGCTGGTTCCAGTCCTACACGGTGACCCCGGAGCAGTTTGGCTACGCCACCTGCGCCAAGGAAGAGCTGGTGGGCGGCACCCCGGAGGAAAATGCCCAGATCACCCTGGGGATCTTAAGCGGAAAGGATCGAGGCCCCAAACGCTGCGCTGTGTGCCTCAACGCCGGAGCGGCGCTCTATATTGCCGGGAAGGCCGAAACCCTGGAAGCGGGAGTCCGGATGGCGGAACAGCTGTTGGATTCCGGAGCTGCCAGAGAAAAACTGGCGGAATTCATCCGGGAGAGCAACCGGGGCTAAAAGAAAGGGGACCCATATGAATATTCTGGAACAGATCGCTGA
>CAJFTW010000072.1 GCA_904420025.1 Candidatus Pseudolachnospira avium | reverse complement strand
CGGCCCACAATCAGTGTGTCCGCAATGTTGTAGCATTGCTGCAGCAAATCCCCCAGGATCATGGGGATGGCAAAGCGCAGCATGGTCCGCATCACTGGGCCCTGCGTTAAATTTGTTTCCATATACATGCCCTCCGTTTCCCTTTTGTAATTTATACATTAACATATGAAATTTATTATAGGTTTCAGCAACATATATGTCAATTTCTTTTTTCTCTTCGTTTTGCCGCCGCCGGCTCAGCCCTTGACTTACCGCCATCTTACATTATATAATTATGAAACCAGGGGCAAAAGGTCAAAATCCGGCGCCAGAAGAGAGGAAGATACAGAAGGGGGGCTGCAGCCATGTTTCTGGACGGCCTGGACCAGCTGGACAAAAAAATCCTCCAGCTCTTAATACAAAATGCCCGCATATCCTATTCGGAGATCGGCCAGAAGGTGGGCCTTTCACGGGTAGCGGTAAAAATGCGGGTACAGGCAATGGAACAGAAAGGGATCATAGAAGATTACACAACCATTGTAAACCCACAAAGAATCAGCGGAGCTGTTTCCTGCTATTTTGAAATTGAAACCCAGCCGGACAGCCTGGCACAGGTGGCGGAGATTCTCCGCCAGAATGATTCCATCACACAAATCTACCGGGTGACCGGGCAGTGCCGGCTGCATGTCCACGCCGTCACCGCCTCCAGCGATGAAATGGAACGCCTGATCTCCCAGACAATAGACCCTCTGCCTGGCATTATAGCCTGCACCTGCAGCATCATCCTCTCGCGGATCAAAGACATTAAGGGGCTGCGCTTGTGAATATGGAAACCGGCATTCTTTTTGTTTTTCTCGGCAACTTCTGCTTGCAAGGCAATGCCGCCAATGCTATAATCAATTAGAATGCCGTTTGGAGCGGCGTACAGGCTTTAAAATAGGAAGGTGAGGAATACACTTATGACTTTCTGGGAAATTTTGCTGATCATCCTTCTGGTCGTTCTGGCCGTTCTGGTGGTCATGTATTTTGTTGGGCGGCGCCTGCAGAAAAAGCAAGCGGATGCCAGTGTTCAGATGGATGCCATGAAGCAGGTTGTCTCCATGCTGATCATTGACAAGAAGCTTATGAAGATTAAACAATCCGGACTGCCGCAGATGGTCATTGACCAGACCCCCAAATATCTCCGTTGGACCAAGCTGCCCATTGTCAAGGCCAAGGTTGGTCCCAAAATCATGGTTCTGGCCGCAGACCGGAGTGTCTGGGATGTCCTGCCCATCAAACAGGAAGTAAAGGTAGAGGTCAGCGGCATTTACATTATGTCCATCAAGAGTGTACGAGGCGGCAGCATTCAGCCTCCGGTCAAAAAGAAAGGGTTCTTTGCCCGGTTCCGGAAGAACAAGGATGAAAAAGCCGGCAAGGGAAGCAAGAAAAAATAAATGGCAAAAGCAGGGATTTTCCCTGCTTTTTGTGTCTCCGCAGCAGAGGCAGTTCAGAGAAGGAGGGGACAGGTATGTTTTGTTCATCGTGTGGGCAGGAGATCCCAGAGCACGCAGCATTTTGTAACCATTGCGGGGCCGCGCAGCCCGCAGCCGCCGGCCGGCCGCCGAAAAGGGATCCGTCTTATGCCCAGGGAAGGCCGCAGGGGGATCCAGCTTATGTCCGGAGCCAGCAGCCGGGAACCCCCGCGCACGCCCAGAGCCGGCAGCAGGTGAACCCGGCCAGTGAAAAAGCCTTCCTGCAGTATATTATGCCCCGCTCCATGCGGAATACCTGCGTGATCCTGGGTGTGCTGGCCATCCCGCTGGTTTTTGCCGTCCCTTTCCTGGGAATCGGCTGCGCTGTTTTTGCCCTCCTGTTTGGTTTGATCTGGTATCTGAGCAGCCGTCAGGTAAAGAAGCGGGTCGCTCGCGCGCAGGCAAATGGGACCTATGAGGCCATGCTGTGGGAGTTTGCCTCCTCCACGCCCATGCTGGGGGACCGGGTCCGCCGCAGCGAAAACTTCCTTTTCAGCAGGCATTCCGGTTTGTTTTATGCCTACCCGGATATCGTCTGGATTTACCGGCACCTCCTGCGCTATTACTTTGTGCCCGTCCACTCCCAGATTATGGTGGGAGACCGGGACGGCAGGATTCTGGCCTTCTGCAAGCTGAAGCCCAGCAAGAAAAGGGGGGATCAGGAGATCCAGGCTCTTGCCGCCCTGGTCTACAGCAAAAACCCCGCCGTGCTGTTGGGATTTGACGGGGAGCGGCAGGCGGAATTTAAGAGAAGGACAAAAAAGTAAGCTGTGCCTGCGCTTCGGAGGGAACCATATTCCTGTGGTTCCTCTTTTTTATCCCCGCAGCCCATTTTCTTTTGAGGAGGAAAACATGAACACCAGCGAAAAACTCTTTCTGGTGCTGGCAGAGGAATTGAACTTCCGGCGAACTGCCGAAAAATGTTTTATCACCCAGCAGTGCCTCAGCGACCATATCCGCCGCCTGGAAACGCACTATGGCACCCGGCTGTTAAACCGCAAGCCTTCCGTCTCCCTGACGCCGGCCGGCGCAGCGGTAATCCGCACCCTGCGGCAGATCCAGAATATGGAGGCCGGCCTGGCAAATGAATTGGCTGAACTGGAAAACGGTGCGGCCGGCAGTTTAAAAATGGGAATCAACTACACACGTGCCCGTTTGATTCTGCCTCCGCTGTTTGCCCGCTATCATGCCCGCTATCCCCATGTGCGCCTGGAACTGGTGCTGGACGAAACCGCCTCCATGGAAGAGATGCTGGAGAAAGGGCAGCTGGACTTTTTCCTGGGTTTTAACGCCATGGAGCAGCCGCCTCTCAAGGCCCTTCCCCTGGCGCAGGAACACCTGTACTTGATCGCCTCGAAGGAATATGTCCGGAGATACCTGCCGGAAAAAGCGGACGGGCTGCTTTGCCACCGGGAAGCGGCAGACCTGGGAGACCTGGACGGCGTTCCGCTCATCACCAACTTCAGCACCAGCACCGTGTTCCAGATGCTCCACCAGCACCTGGCATCCGCCCATATTGCCATTGACAACATCCTTTCCATCAGCGACTATTTTGTGGCCGATGGCATCAGCCGTTCCGGCTGCACTGCCTTCCTCTGCCCGCAGATTTATGTCCCCACCCTGCTGGAACAAAACCGCCTGCATCCCCCGGGGCAGAAGCTTCTGGCCTGGCCGGTCCGGGGGCTGGAGCAAACCATGCGCTTTGATCTGATATACAACGGTTCCATTCATTATCCCCGTTTTGCCCGGGACTGTTTTTCGCTGATCCAGGAGATTGTGAGGGACATAGATGTGCCTCTGACCACCGGGCGCCATTGACAAGTAAAAGCTTGTCACCATTCTGGATTTATCTGTTTTACTTTTCACTTTGTCTGTGCCATAATAAATGAGGCGGATTACGGAAGCACGCAGTGCGGAGCAATCTGGTATCATGGAATAAGGCCCTGGCAAACAGAGAGGAGTAGCAGAGATGATTGATTTTCATGGAAACCGGAATCCCGATGACCCCCAGGAGGCCTATTTTGTAGGCCTGATGAATGCCTGCGGTTACCGCACGGAGGATTTGCGGAAGCCCATCATTGGCATTGCCAATTCTTATACGGATGTAAACCCCGGCCACCGGCCCTTTCAGGAGCTGGTGCGGTTTGTGAAGGAAGGGATCTGGGCGGCCGGCGGCGTTCCGGCGGAGTTTAACGTCCCCGCCCCCTGCGATGGCATGGCCCAGGGCCCCGGCATGCACACGGTGCTCCCCTCCCGGGAGCTGATTGCCGGCTCCATTGAGGGGATGGCCCGGGCCCATGATTTTGACGGCATGGTATTCCTCTGCAGCTGTGACAAAATTGTCCCCGGCATGCTGATGGCTGCCGCCGCCCTAAACAAGCCCGCCCTGTTTCTGACCGCCGGCAGCATGCTGCCCTATCAGACGCCGGAGCGGACCTTTGTCACCCCGGACCTGAAGGAGTCCATCGGACAGCGCCGGGTGGGCGCCATCAGCCCGGAAACCTTTGCCTCCTACCAGGAAAATATCTGCCATTCCTGCGGCACCTGCAGCATGTACGGCACCGCCAACACCATGGGCGTGTTTGCGGAGGCAATCGGCGTGTGCCCCATAGACAGCACCACCATGCTGTACTGCTCTTCGGAAAAGTACAAGCAGGCCCGGGATGTGGGGGAGCGGATTGTCCAGCTGACCAAAGACCAGGTCCGTTTCCGGGATATTGTCACAGAAAAAAGCCTCATCAATGGCCTGCGCCATGCGGCGGCCACCGGAGGCTCCTCCAACACCCAGATCCATTTTTGCGCCCTGGCCAGGGTCATGGGGCTTTCCCTGGACATAGATGATTTCGACCGGATCCAGCGCCCGGTTCCCTGCATTGCCAAGCTGAAGCCCTCCTCCCCTTACAACCTGTACGATTATTACCAAGCCGGAGGGGTGGGCGCCACCCTGAAGGAAATCCAGCCCTACCTGCACCTGGAGGAAAAGCTGGCCCTGTACGGCTGCACCCTGGGGGAATACCTGGAGCGATTCCACAAGCCGGTAAACCGCGCAATCATCCACGCCCTGGAGGACCCTCTGTATCCGGACGGCTGTTTTGCCGTGCTCCACGGCAACCTGGCCCCCAATGGCTGCCTGGTGAAAAAGAGCGGCGTGGATCCGGAAATGTTCTACCACCGGGGCCCGGCCGTCTGCTTTGATTCCGAGGAGGAGCTGCGGGATTTCATGGGCACCAAGGACATCCGGCCCGGCAGCGTGCTGGTGATCCGCTATGAGGGCCCCAAAGGCGGCCCCGGCATGCGGGAAATGTCCATCCCCGCCGCCATGCTGGTGGGCATGGGGCTCCAGAAAAGCTGTGCCATGGTGACGGACGGCCGCTTCAGCGGGGCCTCCCGGGGGCCCTGTATCGGCCATGTCTCCCCGGAGGCCTGGGAAGGCGGGCCCATCGCCGCCGTGCGGGACGGCGATTTCATTGAGATCGACCTGAACGCCCGTACCATCCGCCTGGAGGTGGGCGAGGAGGAGCTGGCCGCCCGCCTGCGGGACATCCAGCGCCCTCACCACCCGGCGCCGGGCCTGCTGGCCGCCTACCGCCAGATGGTGGACGGGGCGGAAAACGGCTGCACCTGGATCTACCGCGGGGCAGAGAATTAATTTTGCGGCGTTCTCCGTACTCTGGCTTGCCCTCCTACGGAGATTTTGAACACTTTACTTTTTTCTCCGTAGCCTGGCTCGCTTTTCTACGGAGATTTTAGGCACTTTGTGCTTTTTCTCCGTAGCCCGGCTCGCTTTTCTACGGAGATTTTAGGCACTTTGTGCTTTTTCTCCGTAGCCTGGCTCGTTTTTCTACGGAGATTTTGAATACTTTGCACTTTTTCTCCGTAACCCGGCTCGCTTTTCTACGGAGATTTTAGGCACTTTGTGCTTTTTCTCCGTAACCCGGCTCGTTTTTCTACGGAGATTTTAGGCACTTTGTGCTTCTTCTCCGTAGAGGCTACAGAGCAGATGAAGTTTGCCCTTTTTAGGGCCTTTGCCGGTTCTAAGGAGACGAAAAAATAGTTGTTACAGCTATCACGGCAACTTTGACGCCGTGAATCATTCCGGTCCAATTTACAAGGGGAGGGGGCTTCCGCCTTAGTTGCGGCAGCCCCCTCCCCTCATCTCACCCCACCGTATCATACTCCCCCAGCTTGCCCAGCACAAAGTAGGGGCGTTCCGGGATCTGCCGGATATAGCGGTCAAAGAAGCGGACAAATTCAAAGACATTCCCATCTTCCTTGAACACCGGGTCCGAGTGCTCCGCCCCCTCAAAGAGCTTCATGGTAATGTGATCCTTCCCCAGCAGCTCCACATAGCGGTTGTAGAAACGGACGCACTGGGTGTAGGGCACTGCGTGGTCCCCGGTTCCATGCTCCACGTAGAAGGGCACCGTATCCCCGTCCAGCTGGAAGAGAGGGCTGGCGTCCCGCAGGTCCGGACTCTCCGGATCCAGGGCATGGCCGAAGAAGTAGGCCTCCGCGCTGGCCTCCCGCTCAAAGGGCCGGCCCGGGTATGCCTCCTTCCAGTCCTGCTCCCAGTGGACAAAGTCGTACACCCCAAACCAGGTGAACACCGCCTGGACGCTGCTGGAAAATTCCGGATACCCCATGGCCAGATCCTCAAACTCTGGCTTGCCGTTGGTGGTGCCCAAAAGAGCCGCCAGATGGCCGCCGGCGGAGTTGCCCACCACGCCAATCCGCTCCGCATCCAGATGGAATTTCTCCGCGTTCCCCCGGAGGAAACGGATGGCCACCTTGCAGTCGTGGAGGGGCAGAGGCCACTTGGCCTCGTCGGACAGCCGGTAATTGATACAGCACACCGCATATCCGGCAAACAGCAGTCGGTTCACCGACTGGGTCTGCACATGGTTCTTATCCCCAGTGAGCCAGCCCCCTCCGTGGATGTACACCACCAGCGGGAACGGCCCATCCCCTTCGTTGGGAAGGACCACATTCAGCCGCAGCGTCTCCGAGCGGCCGGAAAACGGCACATCCATAAATTTTCTTGCAAATCCGCTGAAATCTGTGCTTTTGGGGATCTTCTCACTTCCCGGAATGGTGCGCAGCACCTCTTCCCTTGTCACCTGATACATAGCTTTCCTCCTGATAAAATCTCTCGCGAAAACCAGCCGCCAGGCAAGCTCCTGCTCCGGCCGGTTCCCGTTTCTTGCAAAAGAAAAATCTTCATGCTATAATATTTTATTATATCTGTTTTCATCCAGATGCTGGAAAAAGGAGACAACATGTGGCTGTACGATTATCAATCTCCCCAGGATAACCCGTATAAAGACGCGCCGTTTGTAAGCATCACACATATGAGCCATGTGGACAACCTGCCTACCTGGACATACCCATGGCATACCCACGAGGGCTCCTACGAGCTGGCATTCATTGTGGAGGGTGGCGGCAGCCTAGTGGTGAACAACCAGTCCATTCCCGTGGAAGCCGGCTCCGTAGCAGCCATTCCGCCCAAGACACTCCACCGGTTTACAGTGCCAGCTCAAGGGAAAATGCGGTACTATACCCTGCGTTTTTTACTGGAACCAGCCTCTGGGGAACTACAGGTTTTTTTCGCGAAACTGGGCAGCGCCGTTACGCCGGGAAATATTCATCTCCTCCCCTATACGCAGGATACTTTTCGTCTCCTGCTCAGCCTGCACCAGGCCAATAACGGCCATGTGGACGCCCTGTTCCAGTCCGTCTGCCTGAGCCTGATTCAGCTGGCCAGAAAGCTTTTTACCAGCAAAACCCTTTCGGTGCGCCTGGACGACCAGCATTTTGCAAGCGACATCCTGGTCTATATAGAGGAGAACCGGTCTCAGAAAATCACCCTGGAATCTCTGGCCAAACAGTTTAACGTAAGCCCTTCTCACCTGAGCCGGATTTTTTCCAACGCCTACGGAACATCACCGATCAATTACCTGATCAACGCCAGATGCACCTGGGCTACGGAGCTTCTTCTTAAATCCGATCTCTCTATCCCAGAGATTGGAGAGCAGGTAGGCTATGACAATCCTGCCCATTTCAATCATATGTTCTTGCAGCGCATTGGCTGCACTCCGGTGGAATACCGGCAGCGGAATCAAAAACCACCGTCAGACTAAAACATTTTCACAGGCATCGTTTTTTTAGGAAGCAGGCCGCCTCCGGAAAATTCCGGGGCGGCCCGTTTTAATCACATACACCGTTTACTTCCCGCCTCTTATGCCGGCAGTGCCCAGGCAAACAATCCAGGGCACAGCCCCACAAAGAAGGCAACCGCAATCAACAACACAATGGGCAGGATTAGCCTTTTCGTCATCTGTCCCACAGAGCAGTCCGCCACGCCGCACATAACAAAGAGGCAAAGGCCGAAGGGCGGAGTTGTCAGGCCAATGGCCTGGGCCACAATCACTGCCACCAGGCAGGTATAAATATCCATCCCCATGGCTACCAGAATCGGGGAGACCAGCGGTACGATAATAGACATGGCTCCGCCGGCATCCATAAAGGTACCCAAAATCAGCATGAACAGCAGCACCAAGGAAATCAGCGCGCCTCCGGACACACCGGAATCCACCAGGAAATTGGCCAGCTTGGTGGGGATCTCCACCGCTGTCATTGTGCTGGAGAAGATGGTCGCCGCCGCCAGCATAATCATCAGCGGCATACCATTTTGAATACATCTTTTGGCAATGGAAAAGATCTCATTCGCCTTAACCGTTTTATAAAGGAAGACACTGACCAAGATTCCATATACCAGAGAGATAGCCGCTGCCTCCGCTGTATCCGCGATTCCGGTAAAAATGGTCCCCAGAATAATCAGCGGCGTAATCAGGGCCCATATGCTCTCCTTCAGGACCGCTCCAAAACGGTGTGTCCGCAGTTCATCTACCATAGCATTGATCTTAACCTGATCCCCATTGCCGTGCCGCTTACAGTACAGGTATGCATACGCAATCAGCAGAATACCAGCCAGTACACCGGCCACTGCGGAGATCTTGTATAATACGACCAAGTCTACCTGATACCCCAGGATTGTACCGGCCAGCTGCGAAGCGCCGGTCAGCGGAACGCTGGGTGGGATTACCATACCCAGGCAGCCTGCGGTAACCAGTATGGCCGCACTGAACATCCGGTCATATCCCATAGAAATCAGAAGAGGGTAACACATACCGCCCACCGCAGCCGTGGTAGCCGGTCCGGAACCGGAAATAGCTCCATAAAACATGCAGGTGGCAATAGACACAATAGGCATAAAGCCTCTCTTTTTCCCCAGGAAATAGGAGAACGTATTAAAAATCTTTTCTGTCAGTTTTCCTTTGGCCATAAATTCGCCGGCCAGCATAAACAAAATGATGGTAATACCGGTATTGTTGGCGCTGGCGCCGGTGACAAACCAGTCCACCACGTCCATAAAATGAACTGGGGCGGCGCCTCCGAAACACAGAGGCAGCAAAAGGGCAGAAAACAGAATCGCTGCCACCATAGGGAAGCCTAAAAACAGCATCATGCCAAAAAATGAAATCAAAAATAATGCGATCATTTGCCCTCTCCTTTCTCACCTTTTCCCCGAGCCAATCGTTCCACAAAACGCACCACCGACAGCAAAGATCCCACTGCAGGCGCCGCATAAATCAGGGACATCGGGATAGCCACCACGGTTCCCACCTGCCCGCTCTGGGCCACCTGGAACAGCCGCTGGAAGCTGAGAATTGCCAGTGCCACGCAGAAAACCGCCACTGCCGCCTCAATTAGCACAGCTACTGCCTTCCGCACTCCGTCCGGATACGCATTGTATAAAATATCAATCCGCATAAAACTGCTGCGTTTAACGGCTACCGCAATCCCTAAAAACACCATCCAGGCATATACATAGAAAGACAGCTGCTGTACCGCTGCCACTGCCTCGTCCGATGCCACAAAGTCCAGCACAAAGCCGGCCAGGGTCAGCACCGTCACTACCGCCATCAGAATGACCGCCAGGTTCTCTTCCAGGTTTGCCCACAAACCTTTCTTCTCCTCCAAAGCTTCTTCCTCCTTCTCACCTATATTTCCTGCCAAGAGGCTTCCCTGCCTCTTTTCCAACATGTACATTTTAGCAAATCGACAGGCCGGAATCTATCCAGGATGTTATCAACCGTTTTAAATATCTTCTCATCTTTTTTCTGTATATGTTAAAAAAGAAGCGTGTATTTAGTCACTTTTTCTTCTCATTTTAATAACAGCTTTTTTATGATTTTTTCATATTTAAAAATATCTGCTCATTTTGAAAAATATCCTCTCATTTCCCTGTCTGCCTTGGCAAAAGCGCTTCGCATCCATGGTAAATGCCCCTTGCGCTTTCCTATATGTTGTGCTAATATATTTTTTGCGCACTATATCTGGGCAGCAAAGCGGACTTTTCCTCCCATATCTGGCGTAGCAGGCAAGACCTGCCCCCTATATCTGGGTACAAAAGGCAAGTCAGCAGACCCCGCCTGGAAATACAAGGAGGAAAGGGCATAAATGGAGATAGAAGAATGGCTGGGATCCGATAACCAGCTGGGCATGGATATATGGAATAAGAAATATCGGAACCATGGCGAAAATTTTGAACAGTGGGTAGAGCGGATCAGCGCCGGCAATCCAGATATTGCCGAGCTGATCCGCCAGCGGAAGTTCCTGTTTGGCGGGCGTATACTCTCCAACCGGGGCCTTGAGTACGAGGGCCGCAAGGTCAGCCTCTCCAACTGCTACGTGGTGGCCCCGCCGGAAGACAATATTGAGAGCATATTTGACTGTGCCAAAAAGCTGGCCCGCACCTACAGCTACGGTGGCGGCTGCGGCGTGGATATTTCCGGCCTGGCCCCCCACGGAGCCCGGATTAACAATGCCGCCAAGGAAACCAGCGGCGCTGTATCGTTTATGAGTCTTTTCTCCCTGGTCACGGAGCTGATCGGCCAGAACGGCCGCCGGGGCGCCCTGATGATCTCCATCCACTGTTCCCACCCGGACGTGGAGGAGTTCATCAACCTGAAGACCGACCTGGAAAAGGTGACCAAGGCCAATATTTCCGTGCGGATTGACAACGCGTTCATGGAGGCGGTAAAGGCCAACTCTCCCTACACCCTCCACTACACCCGGGAGGCCACCGGCCAGGAGATCACCCGCCAGGTCAACGCCCGGGAGCTGTTCCACCGGATTGCGGAGGTCAACTGGGACTATGCTGAGCCCGGCGCCCTGTTCTGGGACCGGGTCCAGGGCTGGAACCTGCTGAGCAACACGCCGGAGTTCTCCTTTGCCGGCGTCAACCCCTGCGCGGAGGAACCTCTGCCTGCCGGCGGCAGCTGCCTGCTGGGCAGCCTGAACCTGTCCCAGTTTGTCCGGGACCCTTTCACAGACCAGGCGGTCTTTGACTTTGAAGACTTCAAGAAGGCGGTTTCCGTTTCCGTCCGGGCCCTCAATGAGGTGCTGGAGGAGGGCCTTCCCCTGCACCCCCTGCCGGAGCAGCAGGAAAGCGTCCGGAAATGGAGGCAGATCGGCTTGGGCATCATGGGCTTGGCGGACATGCTGATCAAGATGGGTATCACCTACGGGGAGCCGGAGGCCCTGGAGCTGTGCGACCAGATTGGCTTTATTATGGCGGACACAGCCATTGCCGCCTCGGCCCTGCTGGCCAAGGAACAGGGGCCCTATCCGGGGTACCAGCGGGAGAATGTGATGGGGACGCCGTTCTTCCAGGCCAACACCTCGGAAGCCACGGTGGAGCTGGTAAAAAAGTATGGGCTGCGCAACTCCCAGCTGCTGACCATTGCCCCCACCGGCACCATCTCTACCATGCTGGGCATCTCCGGCGGCATAGAGCCGGTGTATGCCAACTACTATGAGCGGAAAACCGAGTCCCTCCACGGCACGGACGTATACTATAAGGTGTACACCAAGATTGTGGAAAACTATATGAAGGAGTTCAAGATCACCGACGATGAAGATCTGCCGGACTATTTTGTCTCCGCCATGACCCTGGAGTACCGTCCCCGGATTGACATGCAGGCCACCTGGCAGCAGCATATCGACGCCTCCATCAGTTCCACCGTCAACGTGCCCAACCACTTTACCGTGGAGGAGACGGAGAACCTGTACCTGTACGCCTACGAGCGGGGCCTCAAGGGTGTGACCATCTTCCGGGACGGCTGCAAGCGCACCGGTATTCTCAGCACGGAGGAGAAGCCCAAGCAGGAGGCGGCGGTGGCCGGCGAGGGCCTGAAGCGGGGCGAGATTGTACTGGTCACCGACGATGTGGTGGGCAAGAAGCGCAAGCTGATCACCGGTTGCGGCAGCCTCCACTGCATTGCCCTGTTTGACCCCCACACCGGGGCGCTGCTGGAGACTTACCTGAGCAAAGGCTCCACCGGCGGCTGCAATAACTTTATGATCGGCCTCTCCCGGATGATCTCCATCAGCGCCCGGGGCGGCATTGACATTTACACCATCATCGACCAGCTGAACTCCACCGGTTCCTGCCCCTCCTATACGGTGCGGCGGGCCCTGCAGAAGGATACCAGCAAGGGAAGCTGCTGCCCCATGGCCGTGGGCAATGCCCTGCTGGATATGTACCGGGAGGTGCAGCAGGAGATGGCCCTGGCCGGAAAGAATCCGGAGCAGCCGCCAAAAAAGAAGGCCCCTAAGCCCCGGGCGGTCCAGAGCGCCCGTGACAAAATGGTCTGCCCCGAGTGCGGCGAACCCCTGGTCTTTGAAGGGGGCTGCAATATCTGCAAGAGCTGCGGCTGGAGCAAGTGCTTCTAAAAAAGGAACGCAAAAGGACTGAATGCCTGGAACAACAGCCAAAAGGCTGTGCGGGAATTAACACCTGCACAGCCTTTTCTTTTTGCGCCAGATAGCTCGCGTTTCCTTTCTCTGACGGGACTTCCGTTTTTCCCGCTACTGCAATTACCGGCCCCGGGGCCGCTGCCCAGGACCACTCCTACGCCCCGTCCCGGCCATCCTGCTCCCGGCCTGCCGCCGGCGCATGGCTTCCAACCGCTGGCGCCGCCGTTTTCTCCGTTTTCTCCGCCGGTTGGCCTTTATGATCTGGATCACCAGCCAGGCCAAAAGGACCAGCGCTACCAGGGCGGCCAGCGCCACCAGGATCCAGAACCAGAAGGGGCGTCCGCTATCCTCCGGCTGTGTGGCCGTCTCCGCCGAAGCCGTATCCCCGGCGCTGCCCCGGATGACCACCGGCTGGCTGCCCAGGGTCACCGAACCGCTGCGGTACAGCAAATTGCCAACGGTTCCCTCCGGGTCACCCTCATTGCGGCCGGAAAACTCCAGGGTCACGCTGGTCATGTCCGCAGGCACTGTCAGGTAGGCCGTACCGCTCAAGGCCAGCGGCATAGGATACCCGGCCTCCAGGCCCGCGCAAAAATTCTCGCTGGTGCTGCTCATATCCACCAGGCGGAAGTTGTTGAAGCCGTAGTCCAGCAGGGCTTCGGTATCCTGATAGATCACCCCGCCGCCAGCATCCTTCAGCACCACGCAGACCAGCTCCATCCCGTCCTTTTCCGCGTACGTCACCAGCGTATTCTTAGCAATGGAGGTGTAGCCGGTTTTCCCCGCCTTCACCCGCTCATCATAATACTCGCTGTTGGAGATCATCATCTTGTGGTGCATGGTGCAAGTGTATCCGTTGGGGTTCTGCTCCGTAGGGGGGATCTCATAGGTGGTGGCGGAGTCAATCTGGTAAAAAGTCTCATTCTGCAGCGCCGCCCAAAAGATCAGCGCCATGTCATGGGCAGTGGTGGTATGGTTCTCATCATTGAGCCCGTGGGGGTTGACAAAGTTGGTGTTGGTGCAGCCCAGGGAAACCGCCTTCTCATTCATCAGCTCCGCAAAGGCGGGCAGGGAACCTGCCACATGCTCCGCCAGGGCATAGCCGCAGGAGTTGACCGACTCCAGCAGAAGCAGGTACAGGCACTGCTCCACCGTGTAGGTTTCCCCCTCCAGGTCCAGGTAGCCGAATCCACCGCCCGCCTCAATATCCGTCACCGACTCGTGGGAGAAGGTAACTGGTTCATCCAGGGAACAATGCTCCAGCACCACCAGAGCCGTCATCACCTTGGTAATACTGGCCGGGTAACGGCTTTCATTTTCATTTTTTCCGTAGAGCACCGTTCCGGAATTGAGCTCCACCAGATACGCGCTCTCCGCCGTCACAGAGGGGGCAGACGGCCAGCCCTCCAACTCCCGCGTGTCCGTCAGCTTCCAGTCTGTACGGCCGCCCATCGCCCGGGCAGGCGCCGCCCCGGCAAACAGCAGCAGCGCTGCCAGCAGCCAGACGCCCCAGACGGTTCCTCGTTTTTTCCTCATGCCATCACCTCCGGCACTCTCATCAGGACAGCAGGGAGAAGCCCTCCGCCGCCTTGTTCTGTACGTGAATCTTTATAAAACAGTTGGAGATGTGCTCATAATTGATCTCCAGCGCGTATTCCACATTGACCATCAGCCCCTGGGCATCCTCCTGCACATCCAGCTCATTGGCATGGATTCCCAGGACCAGATCCCCGTAGGGGGTGGAATAGTGGGAAAGGGTCTCCTTTCCACGGGCAAAGGTCAGTTCCGTGTCCACCAGCCCCTTTTTGCGGATGCTCACCTGCTCCGGAGAGATCTTCAGGATGTTGTGCACCGGTTCATCGTAATTCTCTGCCAGCTCATCGTACAGCACATAGTGTTTTCCATTTTTGCAGAAATACTCGCCGGGGGCGACCACTTCCACGTCCTGCTGCTCATCCTCCGCAGTGCCGGTGAAGAGCATGCCGCTGACTGTAACTAAAACTTCTCTTTCCATGGGCTTTTCCCTTCTCAGTAGTTCTCTATGTCCACCACCTGGGTGGTGCGGATTTGGTGGGGTAGGATCGAATTGGCAATCATCTGGAACTTCTCCGCCCCGTCGCTGACGTAATACTGGTACTTTTCCTCCCCCTCCGGTGCCCGGTCCGCCAGGATCCCCTTCTCTTCCAGCAGCCGCCGCAGCCCCAGGGCCGTCTCGTAAGCCGGGTTGACCAGCTGCACCCCATCCCCCATGATCCCGCGGATCAGGGAGCGCAGCAGCGGGTAGTGGGTGCAGCCCAGAATCAGCGTGTCAATATCCTTCTCCTGCAGTTCCTTCAGATAGCGCCGGGCAATCTCCTCGGTGACAAAGTCGTGGGTCATCCCTTCCTCCACCAGCGGCACAAACAGGGGGCAGGCCTTGCCAAACACCTGCAGCGCCGGGTTGATGCTCCGGATAAACTGGGGATACAGGCCGCTGCCGATGGTGGCGTCCGTGGCGATGACGCCGATGCGGCCATTGCGGCTGACCTCCGCCGCCGTCTTGGCCCCGGGCTTCACCACGCCGATGATGGGGAGCCGGATTTCCTTCTCAATGGTGTCCAGGGCGTAGGCGCTGGCCGTGTTGCAGGCCACCACAATGGCCTTCACCTGCTTGGTCTCCAAAAACCGCACAATCTGCCGCACAAACCGCAGGATGGTTCCCCGGGACTTGCTGCCGTAGGGCACCCGGGCCGTATCCCCAAAGTAGACCAGCCGCTCCTCCGGCAGCTGGCGCATGATCTCCCGGGCGACCGTCAGGCCGCCCACGCCGGAGTCGAATACCCCCACCGGCGCATAGCGGTCCGCGGATGTATAGGATTCCATCGTATATTACCTCCGCAGATACGCCGTCTGGATCAGCCGCTCCACCAGCTCCGGCACCGGGATCCCCCGGGCCGCCCAGAGCATGGGATACATGCTGATGGACGTAAAGCCCGGCAGCGTATTGATCTCGTTGAATACCACCTGGTTGGTCCCGTTTTCCAGGAAGAAATCCACCCGGGCCAGGCCCAGGCCGTCCACCATCCGGAAGATGGCGGCAGCGTCCTGGCGGATTTCCTCCGCCTTTCCCTCCGGCAGCTCCGGGTCCACCACGGTGCGGGAATCCGGATTGCTGTACTTGGCCTCATAGTCGTAGAACTCCGCCGCAGACAGGATCTCGCCCACGCCGGAGACCTGCACATCCTCCCCGGCCAGCACCGCGCACTCCAGCTCCCGGCCCACAATGGCCTCCTCCACCAGGATCTTGGAATCCTCCCCGGCGGCCAGGTGCAGGGCCGCCTCCAGTTCCTGCCGGTTCCGGGCCTTGGAAACCCCCCGGGAGGAGCCGGCGTTGGAGGGCTTTACAAACACCGGGTAGGAAAGGCGCTCCTCCACCCAGCGGGCCACTGCCTCCATATCCTCCAGCTCCGGGGCGTACACCGGCACGTACGTTGCCTGCCGGATTCCCAGGGTGTCCACCAGGATCTTGGTGGACAGCTTATCCATGGAAACCGCCGAGGACAGGACCCCGCAGCCCACGTAGGGGATCTTTGCCATCTCCAGCAGCCCCTGGACCGTCCCATCCTCCCCCCACTTGCCGTGGAGGACCGGGAACACCACATCCACCGGCTGGTAGGTGACCGAATCCCCTTCCTGCAGCAGAACGCCCTTCATCTCCGCGTCCGGGGAAAACAGCACCCGCACCGGGCTCTCCCGCCAGGTGCCGTCCTGCACCTGCTCTAGGGAATCCACCTTCAGCCATCTTCCCTCCTTGGTGATGCCGATGAGCAGGGGCTGATATTTTTCCGTGTCTAAATTTCCTGCCACCGTCATCACCGAAAGGCAGGAAATCTCATGCTCCGACGACTGTCCGCCAAACAGGACAGCCAGATTGATCTTTGCCATGTCAAGCTTCCTCTGTTTTTCTTTTATTTCAAGCTATAGACTTCTAGCGTATTTTACCACAGTTCCCCTCATTATGCCATACAGAATCCACAAACTTTTTACACCGACAGGTAGGATTGCGGGAGTGCGCAGCACGGGGCAATCCAAGGGCTTTCCCGCGCCATGCACGCAACGTTCCTGTATAAGCGCGGCCTATCCGGGGCATACTGGGAACAGATGCTGGATGAGTGCCACCCCGTCGGCTGTGGTACATATAGCAAACGACAAATAAATTTGCCGTTTCCTATAGAAAGGAGCTGTCATGAAAAAAACGGTCCGGCTTTTGCTTTTGATCCTGCTGCTCAACAACCTGCTGGCCCTGGGTGCCTGGGAAGGACTGCGCCAGGACGCCCTGGTGGCGCCGGTGGCGGCCCAGGTGCTGCGCTTCCGGGTGCTGGCCAACAGCGACTCGCCGGAGGACCAGGCCCTGAAGCTCCAGGTGCGGGACGGCCTCCTGGACCTGCTGGGACAGGAGCTTGCCGATGCTGCCTCCGCCAAGGAAGCGGAGGCCTTTGTGGCCTCCCACCGGAAGGAGCTGACCCGGCAGGCAGAAAAAATGGTGAAGGAAGCCGGCTATTCCTACCCGGTCTCCCTCACCATCGGAGATTTCTATTTCCCTGAAAAAACCTACGGGGACCTGACCTTCCCCCGGGGCACCTACCGGGCCCTCAAGGTGGAATTGGGCCAGGCCCGGGGCCAAAACTGGTGGTGCGTACTGTACCCGCCCCTCTGCTTCACAGATGCCGTCACCGCCCAGATTCCCCCGGACTCCCAGCAGAAGCTGGAGAGCGTACTGCCGGAGGAGGACTACCAGGTGCTGGATGGGACCGTGGAGGTCCGCTTTGCCCTGCTGGATTGGCTGGGCAGCCTGTTCCGCTGACGTTCCGGCTCAGCAGGTCTCCGGCTCCGGATACGCCACCCCAAAGGTTTCCGCCGTCACACTCTGGATTCTCTGGGGGAGCAGCGGCCGGTCCATATAGTTGGTGGGCACGGAGGCAATGGCGTCAATGACCTCCAGCCCCTCAATTACCTTGCCGAAAGCCGCATAATCGCCGTCCAGGTGAGGGGAATCCGCATGCATGATAAAAAACTGGGAGCCGGCGGAGTTGGGATTCATGGCCCGGGCCATGGAGAGGACACCCCGGACATGCTTCAGCTGGTTGTCCACTCCGTTCCGCGGGAACTCCCCTTTAATGGAGTACCCCGGTCCGCCCATGCCGGTCCCCTCCGGATCCCCGCCCTGGATCATAAAGCCCGGGATCACCCGGTGGAAAATCAGCCCGTCATAGAACCCTTTGTTCACCAGGCTCAAAAAATTGTTGACGGTGTTGGGTGCAATCTCCGGATAGAGCTCTGCCTTCATCACAGAGCCATCCTCCATGGTAATGGTAATCACTGGATTTTGTGCCATCTTATTTTCCTTCTTTCTTGTAAATATTTTCCTGCTCTGGGGCAGCCGCGTCAGAAGCTGCGCCCGCCGCCCCGGGAGTGGCCGCCGCCTCCCCCATGGCTGCCTCCGCCGCCTCCGCTCCGGTGGCCGCCCCCGTTGTCCTGTGGCTTCGGAATCCGGGTGCGCACCACGGTGGTGTGGATAAAACGGTCCTCCTGCCGGTTCATGTGTACCCGGCTCCCCATGTAGCCCCGGCGCCAGCTTCCCTCCGCCTGCTTCTTATTCTGCCAGACCAGGATACCCACCACAATGGCGGCAATGGCCGCACTGCCCACCAGAAGGACCAGCACATCCTTCAGGCCAACCGGCGGCTCCGGCATTCCATATTCCTCCGCTGCCTCCAGGAACAGGCGGCATGCCTCCGCATAGTCGCCGTCCCCCATGGCCGGGGCAATGTGGTCATACATCTCCTCAATTTCCTCATCGGTGTACTCCGTATCCCCGATCCCGGCGGTGAGCAGATAGTACTGCCGGTGCTCCATGTCAATCAGGAACTGGACGCCGCTGCCTCCAGGTTCCTCATAGCCAAAGTCATGGCTGTTGTAAAAATCCTCATTGTACTGGGATGTACTGAGGCCCCCGGTGTCCTCCGTGGTCACCAGGATCACGTCCATCTGAAGCTTCTGGGCCAGCCCCACCGCTTCCCCCTGGAGCTCCGCCTCCTCTTCTGCGTCCAAAAGATCTGCTCCGTCATACACCTTCTGCTGGCTGGCGTCAAAGCTGCAGAGGCACAGCAGGCTTGCCGCCAAAAGCAGCAGGGCAATCCATCTCATCTTTCTCATATATGGATCCCTCCCAGCAGCACGCCCAGCAGGCACACCACCCACAGGCCGCCGGTGATGCCTCCGAACCAGGCGGCAATCCGTCCCCGGCTGAGAGGCAGGGAACCCACAATCTTGCCGGTCTGCCCGTTCATAGACAGGGTGTAGGCTTTCCCCTGGTACCGGTAGGTAAGCATCCAAACAGGAAAGAGGACGTAATCATCCTTTTGGATCTGGAAAGAGGTATCCGCTCTCTCCACATTCACCGTCGAATAGCCGCTGATGGTGGAGCGCGCCTCTCCCACCGCCGCGTCCCGCACCTTGTTCTCCGCCCGGTCCGCCAATTCTTTCCCATTCAGGTCGTACCGCTCCGCGCAGAAGCCGGCCAGGTATGGCATCCGAAAGCTGCGCATTTCTTCATAGCGGAAGGGCTCCAGGCAGTCCATCACCTCGTCCGGCATACGGACGGAGGCATCCGCGGGCACCTGGTCAAAGTCCACATCCATATCCCGGGAAACCCGGTAGTGATCTGTGTAGGTTACCTGCCAATCCCCCGTACGGATCGAACGCACCCGGGTGGCGTGGGCCTGTACCCGCACATTGACCCCCAGGTCGTACAGCCAGAAGGGCACATACACGCCGGTGACCTGCTCCAGCACACTATGCTTTCGGAATACAGAGGGAGTAAACAACCCTTTTTTGGTCCATGCCCGGAACAGCTCCTTAGCTTTCTGCTTCCCGATCCGGAAGGGGATCACCTGAGAAGGCCTCCACTCCCCCTCCAACCGGCTTTCCACCAGGTTCGGGGTACCGCAAAAGCTGCACACTGCCGCGGAGGTCTGTTCATCTGTTATGATCTCCGCACCACAGCCGCTGCAGTGGTACACCTTCAGCTCTCCCTCCTCCCCTCCGGCAGCAGCCGCCTCCTCCACACCACAGCTGCTGCCACAGTGGGAACAGAGCATTTGGCCGCTCTCCGGGTCAAAGGCCAGGGGGGCGCCGCAGCTGGGGCAGGCAAAACTCTGAGCCATACCATCACCTCTCCTCTCTTGGTCTGGCCCTATTGTATCAGATCTGGTTTTTCCTGTCCATTTTCTTTTTCTTTAAGATTTTATTTCTTTTTTCTTCTCGAGTTTCCGTAATCTTTAAGCATCCGGACATAGTTTTGTCATAGCTTCCGGATATACTATATTCAGCAACGAAAGTTGCTCATAGTTTTTCCGATAAGGTTCTTGCTTCATCCACAAGACCTTATCACCCTCTCCTTTCTCACAACAAGAGCCTGCCAGCCGGCAGGCTCTTGTTGTGTGCCCGAAAACCAGCGCGGCGCCTTCCTTTTTCTCCCGCATGGGGCAGGGGCGGAGCTATTTTTTCATTGTCTTTTATTGAAAAAGATTGATTCCCACACCCAATCCCGTTACACTGATATTGATAAAGAAACTTGTGAAATGCTGCAAAGGAGTGATCCGTTATGGAAAAAGAACCTGCCGTCATCCAAACCGCCTCCGGCCCGGTGCGGGGCCGGGACGCCCATACCTTCCTGGGAATCCCCTACGGGAAGGCCTCCCGCTTCTGCCCGCCGGAGCCAGTGTACTGGACCGGCGTAAGGGACTGCTCGGAATTCGGCAGTGTCTGCGCCCAGCCCAACTTCCTGGGCGTAAAGCCGGAGGGAGTGGAATTCCAATGCCTTGGCTCCGAGGATGGGCTGAACCTGAACATCTGGACCCCGGATGCCAACCCGGATGCCCGGCTGCCGGTGGTGGTCTTTGTCCACGGCGGCGGCCTCCAGACCGGCAGCAACCAGCACCCGGACCGCACCGGAGAACATTTCTGCGGTGTCCGGGATCTGGTGTTCGTGTCCGTCAACTACCGGCTGGGCGTTCTGGGAGGCCTGTACCTGGGCCATCTGCTGGGAAAGGAATACGGGCGCTCCGGCAGCATTGCCTGCCTGGATGTGCTGGAGGCCATCCGCTGGGTGAAGGCCAACGCCGCCGCCTTTGGAGGCGACCCGGAGCGGATCACCGTCATGGGCATCTCCGCCGGGGCCAAGGTCATTGCCTCCCTGCTGACCCTGCCGGAGGCCAACGGCCTGTTCCGGCAGGTGTGGCTGGAGAGCGGCGCCACCCAGGCCATGCGCAGCAAAAGGGTGGCGGAGGCCATCACCCAGGGCTATCTGGCTCATCTGCCGGGGAAAAACCCCCGGGATCTGCTGACGCTGCCCGCGGAGGAGCTGGTTCGTGCCCAGGCAGAGCTGTGCAACTGCCCCTACTCCACTGTTTTCTTTGGAGCCGTTCTGGATGACGGCGTGTTCTCCTCCCGCTGGCAGGAGCGGTGGGAAGCCGGTGAGGGCTGGAAGGGCCGGGCAGTGCTGGGCAGCGGCCGCCGGGAAATGTATGCGGCGGCCCACCAGCCAGGCTTTCCGGAGCAGGCCCCAGAGATCTTCTCCGGCTGCTTTGGAAAGGCCGGCGGGGATGCCGCCCTGGCGGACGCCCGCAGGCTGCTGGCGGAACACCCGGAGGAGGAGCCGGCAGATATATGGACCCAGGTCTATTCGGATTACATGTACCGGGCCCACACGGACCGGCTGGCCTTCCGGCTGATGCGCCAGGGGAACCCGGTGTGGCTGTACTCCTTTGAGTTCTGGCCCGGCAACCACGGCCTGGGCATGGCCTACACCATGCGCATGGGTACCGCCATCAACGGCAGCGCCCGGCATTTTGCCGCCGGCGGCACACCCCAGACCCCGGAGCTTCCCTGTTGGAAGCCGCTTACCCCGGAGGCCCCCCGGAAGCTGTACTTTGACCAGCAGCCCTCGGTCCACGGCGCCCGGGGGGACGCTCTGGAGAGGGTGCCGGAGTACAATTACAACGCCTGACCCGTGCCGGCTTTACGTCTGACCAGCATCGGTTCCGCCGGCGGATGCGGCGGCCCCCGGACAGTTTCGATTTCTTTCACAATTTGTTTCGAGATTCTTTTGAACTTTCCGGAATCCTTAAGCGTGCGGACATATTTTGGCCACGATTTTTGGATATACTATACTCAGCAACGAAAGTTGCATTCATAGTTTTTCTGATAAGGCTCTTGCCTCATCCACAAGACCTTATCACCCTCTCCTTTCTCACAAAAAGAGCTTGCCAGCCGGCAGGCTCTTTTTGCATTCTGTTTCCCAGCTGTCCCTGCGCAGGCTGCCGTAGAGTTCCCTTGGGATTTTGATTTCTGTAAGATTTTGTTTCGAGATTTTTTCTAATTTTACGGAATCCTTAAGCGGCCGGACATATTTTAGCCATGATTTTTGGGTATACTGTATTCAGCAACGGAAAGTTGCTCATAGTTATTGGTAAGGTCCTTGCCTCATCCACAAGGCCTTATCACCCTCTCCTTTCTCACAACAAGAGCCTGCCAGCCGGCAGGCTCTTGTTGT
>CAJFTW010000071.1 GCA_904420025.1 Candidatus Pseudolachnospira avium | reverse complement strand
TCCCTAAACGAATCGGAACCGGCGTGATTTAACACACCGGTTCCTGCCAAATTTCTTTTTACTTCCTTATGGGACGCTGCATAAAGTCTCAGGCTCTTTCCCCCTATTCCTGAATCCAGTCGGATACAGACGGAATGGCTAACTGTTGGGCCTGTCACCGGATTCGCAATCATCCATGCAAGGGGAAAACAAATACTGCCCGCCGCATCCGCCAGCTCCAACCCTATCTTCCACGGAAACAGCTCCAGCACCAGTATCTTTTTTGCCAGAAGTCCCTTTGCAGATGCTCCCTGAATCGCTGCCCCATCTGCCGCAAAGGTGGGAAGATCCTCGTATGCTTCCGCTTCCCTGCCATGGGTCCTGAAAAACCTGCTGTCGCCTGCATAGAATCGGAAATGGCTTTCCCTTGCGGAGCCCGGCACATACGCGGGCAATTCTGCCGCGTAATCCAGAATTTCCAGTATCCCTTCCTCATAGGATGCCGCCGCATACTGCCTCTGACCACCTGCTGCCGCACATACCGAAAAAAATTGATTCCGCGTCATTCGATATGCCTGTGAAACTGCACAGGCCACCGCTGCATGCAGCTGCCGGATTCCATGGAAACCTGCTTCTTCCATTGCCTTATGAATGCTTTTTTGCAGCCGCAGGGAAGGGGCAGGAACGGCAATCACGCAGTCGGACACCCCTGCGTCCCATACCCGGTCCAAAGTTTCTCTCAAATCCCGCATCAAAAGATTGCATTTTTCTTCCGCCGCTGCCCACTCACACCCGTTTTCCCGGTATTCTGCCGCTTGCATTGCTTCCAGGACGGAATACAAATTCTTTTCCCTATGGAATTGCCGATCATACACCGCACGGTTTCCGGCCAGCACTTCACCCAGAGCGCCGCAAGTATATACCGCAGGCATTTTGAGAATAGGCCGTGTCTCTCCCCCCGTCCATAGCCGGACCTGAATTTCCTCAAAGCCAAAATAAATGCCAAAAACTCCCTTTTCAGCCATTCTTCCCTCCGGTATCCGCCAGGCACAACAGCTGTCCGTCCTTCCACCTGCCAGAGCTGGTAAAAAGCTCTACCCCCGCCTGCTCCATCTGCCTCCAGCGTGCCACCATGGCCTCTGTCACCTGTTCCCCCGGCACCGCCAGGGGGATCCCCGGCGGATAAGCCCAAAGGTACTCCGCCATCACCCGGCCCACTGCGTCCTGGCGCTGCACCGCCTTCCCGGGCCGCTCCAGCGCCTCCCAGGACCAGAGAAGGAGCGGGGGAACCTCCTGCTCCCGGTGATGCTTCCACGTTTCTGCCTGCACGTTCCGCATCGATTCCGATGTTCCCTTCCACACGCTGTTTTCCGACGCTTCCAGCTCCCCATCCAGCACCTTCAGGGCCTCCGCCAGCCGGTTCAGATTTTCCTCCGTGTCGCAGAGGGAGGTCATAGCCAGGGCATAGCCCTCCTGGGCCATCTCCAGCTCTATGCCAAACCGCTGCCGCAGCTGCTCCATCAGCCAGGCGCCGCTCTGTGTCCTCTGCCTGGGAAGAAGCACCAGCTTTCCCGGGTCTTTCTTCCAGAATCCCGGATGCCGGTCCAGGGAATCCCTCCCATAGCCCAGCACCTGCAGGTTTTCCAGCGCCCGGACCTGCTCTCCAAACCGGGCCAGCCGCTCCTCGTAGGCGGCAAACCGCTCCCCTCCCTCCCGCTCCAGCAGGCGGACACAGCTGTCTATGGAGGCCATCAGCAGGTAGGAGGGGCTGCTGGTCTCATAGATGGACAGCTGCCGCTCCAGCTCCTCCGGGTCCGCCAGGTCTCCGCAGACATGGATGGCAGCGGTCTGGGTCAGGCTGGGCAGGGTCTTGTGCAGGCTTTGAACCACCAGATCCGCCCCCGCCTGCACCGCGCCGCCGGGAAAGCCGGCGGAAAAGCCCAGGTGGGCCCCATGGGCCTCGTCCACCAGCAGCGGGATGCCCCGCCGGTGCAGAATCTCCCGGATGGCCGGCAGGTCGCTGAGGATTCCCTCGTAGGTGGGGGAGGTGAGCACCGCCAGCCGCAGTTCCGGTTGCGCCTCCACCGCCTGCTCCACCTGCTCCGGCCGGATGCTCTCCTGGATCCCTGTTTCCGGGTCAATCCCCGGCCACAGATACACCGGCCGCAGCCGGTTCAGCTCCACCCCATGGTACACCGACCGGTGGCATCCCCGGGCCATGAGAATGGCATCCCCGGGCCGGGTCAGGCTGGCTATTCCCGCCAGAATCCCACAGGTGCTGCCGTTTACCAGAAAAAAGGAGCGGCGGCTGCCCCATACCCGCGCCATCCGCTCCATCCCTTCCCGGAGAATGCCCCGGGCTTCGTGAAGATTGTCAAAACCATTAATTTCTGTAATATCCAGCGCTGCCAGCGGCTCCATCCACGGAAAGGGGCTGTTCCGCTTGTGCCCCGGCATGTGCATGGGGCAGGCCCCGCTTTCCCTGTACCGGGCCAGCCGCTGGGCCAAGGAAAGCTCCTCCCCGGACCGGCGTCCCTCCGTCTTTTCTTTTTCCATGGCAACTCCTTCTCTGCATTTTCCCGGGCTTCCCTGCCATCTTGGGAAACCTTCCCGTCACTCTGCCAGGGAGAACACCAGGCGCACCCGAAAGAGATCCCCCTCCAGATAGATCTCAAAGGTTCCCTTCAGCTGCTCCGTCATGCTCTTGGCAATGGAAAGCCCCAGGCCGCTGCCCTCTGTGCTCCGGGAAACATCTCCCCGGATAAACCGCTCCGTCAGCTCATCCGGCTCCATGTTCAGCGGATCCGCAGAGATATTCTTCATGGTGAATACCGCCTTGTGGGAGGTTTCCTTCAGGTCAATGTATACCCGGGTCCCGGTCATGGCGTATTTGCACACATTGTTGTACAGGTTCTCCAGCACCCGGAACAGCAGGCGGCCGTCTGTGCGGATGGGTACCGGCAGGTTTTCCATGGTGGTCACCGGCTTCAGCCCCGCCGCGTCAAACCGTTCCTGGAATTCCCCGTTCATCTGGTTGATCATCTGGGCAAAATCAATGGTCTCCCAGTTCACCGCCACAGTCCCGGAGCTGGCCTTGCTGGCGTCCACCAGGTCCTCGGTCAGGTTCCGGAGCCGTTGGGATTTCTGCTCCAGAATCTGCAGGTATCCCCGGGCCCTCTCCCCCGGCAGGTTTTCCCGCTTCAGCAGATCCACATAGTTGATGATGGAGGTGAGAGGGGTGCGCAGGTCATGGGACACATTGGCAATCAGGTCTGTCCGCAGCCGCTCACTTTTGGTGCGTTCCGCCACTGCCCGGGAAAGGCCTTCCCCAATGGTGTTCACTGTCTCTGCCATGGTCCTCTCCGCACCGTTCATACCTTCCAGGTCAATTTTCCTCTCCAGATCCCCCTCGGCCATCTTTTTAATAACCCGGTCAATTTTCTCCCTCTGGCTGGCCTTCCGCAATACTTGAAACAGTGTAATGCCATTGACTAGAAGAAATCCTCCGATGCAGACAAAACCAGTGAGCTGAATCTGTATAGGGCTCCAGCGATTCTGAAAGAGGCCAAAAAACCGCTCTTCCACATAGATGACAGAACCAATGACAAACAGGACGTTAAAAAACATATAGAGCACCGCGGCAGTCCCAATCCGGCCCACCTGGCTCCCATTCTGAAGAATCGCCTGAAAAATCTGCCCTATATTCTGGCCCAGCCGGCACAGCATGCTCTTGGCATTGAGGTTTTTGGCGCGAAAACGGCGGGAAAAACTGAAAAGCCCGTTAAGGATAGGAATATAGGCAACCCCTAAAATCAGCAATCCTCCCACCACATCCACCCGGTAGGACATAAGGAAGCCGTTATAGATGCTGACGCCGGCCCACACCGCCGCTGCCACCGGCAGCAGCCAGACCACAAAGGCCAGCTCCAAATACCAGGTGTCAAAGGGTTTCTCCGTTCGATTCTTGCGAAACATCCAAGACAGGGAAATCCCCCAGAAAACCAGCACAGCCAAGGCACAGACAGCCAGCATCACCAGCAGGACAACCTGCCGGTAATACTGCTCCAAGCCTTCCCGGTAGTGATCCGACGCAGGAAATTCCGTATTCACCGCCGCCACAATCTCGTAGGTGCCTCCGTCCAGCAGCCCATAGCTCTCCACGGTAGCGTGGAGGCTGTATGCTGTGTTGTAGGACATGGTATACTGGATCAGGGAGCTCTCCGAGTTCATGGTAAAATACTGGCCCAGAGCCGTCATATCGCTGGAGGTCACATCCGAGGACATGTTGGTGGATACCACCGGATCCCCGTTGCGGTCACTGTAAACAAAGCGATAGTAAAAATTCACCGCATTGCCGTTGAGGCCCAGACGATTCTGGAGATTGTAATACTCGGCCAGCTTGTACAAAACCTGCAGCAGCGCCGATTTCTCCTCCGGGGAGGCTTCATTGGTGAGGATCTCATTCCACAGCTGATCCCCGTCCCCCTCATATTCCGGCAGCGTATTCTCCGGCAGCTCCTCCGACTCGGTGTTCTCGCTGGAGCCAGCCGCCTCCTGGGGGTCCAGCTCCTCCGAATAGTTCTGAATATCCTGCAGGGAAACGCCCTCGGAGCCTCCCACCACCAGCCGGTTTTCCTCGTCAAAGGACAGGCCGATGGATTCCCCGAAATCAATGGCATCCTGCAGGCTGATGTTGGTGATCACATTGCCTTCCCCCTGGAGCGTCTCCACGGTTTTGGACAGGTCCAGGACGCCGTCTGTCTCCAGCTTCTGCTTCAGCTGGGTATACCGCAGGGCCCGATCCATATCCTGGCTGAACTGAAATTCAAATTCCGACGTCTCATCAAAGCCTCTCTGACCGATGATATAGGGAAAGTACATATTGCGGGAAAAGGAATACAAGCAAAAAGCGGCTACACAAAGCAATACCACACAAGTGAGGTGAATCAGCCAAATCCATTTAACCTTCAGTTTGCCAATTCCCAGAAAACTTTCACTTTTTTCTTTCTTTCGATCATTTAAATTATTTTTCTCAGATTTTTTCCACTTTATAGCCAATGCCCCAGACCACCTTTAAATACTGCGGATCCTTCGGATTGATTTCAATCTTCTCCCGGATATGCCGAATGTGTACCGCCACTGTGTTGTCCACCCCAATGGCTTCCTCATTCCATATATTTTCGTAAATCTGCTCTATGGAATAGACCTTACCGGCGTTCTTGACCAAAAACAGAAGGATATTGTACTCCATGGGGGTCAGCCGGATCACCTCACCCTCCACGGTCACTTCCTTCTTCTCATCGTCAATCATCAGGCCGCCGGTGCGGTACACCGATTCATTGTTCTCCACAATGGTCCCCAGCTTTGTGTAGCGGCGCAGCTGGGACTTCACCCGCGCCACCAGCTCCAGCGGGCTGAAGGGCTTTGTCATATAGTCGTCCGCACCGATATTCAGGCCCAGGATCTTGTCCGCATCCTCCGATTTGGCCGAGAGAATAATGATGGGAATGCTGCTCTCCTCCCGGATTTTCAGCGTTGCCCGGATTCCATCCAGCTTTGGCATCATAATATCAATAATCAGCAGCTGGATATTCTCCTTCCGCAGAATCTCCAGCGCCTGCATCCCATCATAAGCTTTTAAAACCCGATAATTCTCCTGAGTCAGATAAATGTCAATGGCTTCCACAATTTCCTTGTCATCGTCACATACCAGTATCGTTTCCACCGAATCCCTCCTTCTCCGGTCCACTCTCCTGAACAGACGCAGAATTTCTTTCTATTATACCGGATAAATGTGAATTTCTCCACCAAATCCCCTTAAGTTTATCTGAAAATCCAGATAGGGAAGGCGCCATTCTTTTGATGTCTTCCGTTTGATTATATGCTCCCGGGCAGTTTCGGTCAAGCTCAACTTCCGGTGCCATTACCCCTTTTTCCCCAGTTTCCGGAGCTATGTCCTGGATTCATCCACAAATCCACGGGTTTTTTTCTTCTTTTTGTGGATAACCTCGCTTTTTTCTCCACGTTTTTGTGTACAAATTGCAATATTTGTTATATTTTGCGGTGAAATCCCTCGGATTGCTCCGTGCTTGCGCACTCCCGCAATCCTACCTGCATTCGCAATCCGGCCTGCCGGGCTTTCATGGATCGGATAGGGGA
>CAJFTW010000070.1 GCA_904420025.1 Candidatus Pseudolachnospira avium | reverse complement strand
GGACAATAAAGCGCCGTCCGCCCCTCTTTTGATTGCGGTCCGGCTTCTACGGAGAGAACCGGGGGTTGGTTAAAATCTCCGTAGTCGCGGGCGGGTGCCTGTGAGGGATGCTATTGAACTTTATACATAGGTTCCTACAACAGAGATAGTGGAGCCAGATGTGTTTTCTACATAAATGCGATAGGAACCGGATTGGGTGAGGGAAAAGGTGTGTGTGGTATTGCCATTGCAGAGTATATACCGCCGGGTGCCATCCGGTTCCGTAATCCCCAGGCGAAAAGAGGCATCCAAAGGGGTGGGGAGAATGGAGACGGAAAGTTGATCACCGGCATTCCGGTAAAATTCCGGTGTCTGAACCCGTGTCCTGGCGGGTATGGCCCATTCAAAAGAGGTACTGGCGCGGCTTTCCTGCACCTCCCCTTCCAGGGTTTCCCCGGTCCAATCCTCCGTTTTGGCGGTATACTCCACAGCGGTGGTGGGAGGGGCAGCCTCCTCTTGAATGGCCTCCGGTTCGGTCAGGTAATAAAGGGTTTCATGGATTTGCGTGATTTCCGCGCCGGCGGCAAAGGCAGTTGCATTTCCTGCCAGCAGAAAGGCGGCGGCAATCAGAACGGCGGCTTTTCTGCTGTGACTTCGGATTTTTCGGTTTTGTTCCATACGTTGGATCCTCCTTACAATTCCATTTTGCGATTCATACAGCCGGGCACAGAGCAGGGAAGAATATCGCTTGGCGGCCACGGCAGCTTTGCGCAGGCTTTCATAGTACAGCTTGTGATTGTTTACCGTGCGGCAGACGGTTTCGTCACAATAGGCCTCGCTCCACTCGTCAAAATAGCGATTCATGGCGCGGGACAGGAAGGGGTTAAACCAGTGGATGCAGGCAATGCAAACCAAAAGGCTTTTGAAAAAAATATCCCCATGCCGCTGATGGGTCAGCTCATGGAAGAAGACACAGCGCATTTCCTCCGGGGTATAGGTGTGATCCGCCGGCAGAATGATCTGGGGCTTCCACACGCCCCGCAGCATGGGGGACGGAACGCCGTAGCCCTCCAAAAGAACCACGGACCGGCGGATACCCATTTCCTTCCGGCAGCGTTCCAGGAGCTCACGGGACGCAGCCGGGGCAGGCCGAAAGGAACGGCGGATTTTCTGAAATTGCCGGATACTGATTCCATAGCGAACCAAGCGAAACAGAATTCCCACCAGCCAGATGAGAAAGAAAAGGCGGGCCGAGTGGTATAGCGGTGGAGTGGGAAGAAACGCGAGGCTTTGGGTCCCCCAATTTTTATACAGCTGAATCCAAAAAGGAATGTATGCCACCGGGACAATGCAGAAAAAGCCGATGGCAATCAGCAGAAAATAGGGAAGGGAAACGTAGCCCCGCTTCCCCAGCCATTTTTGCAGTGGCAGCCAAAGCAGCAGGAGAATGCTTCCGGTAAGTGTCAGCGTTACAATCACAAAAAAATTACTCGTCCAGTCCATCGATTATTTTCTGGATTTCATCCAGCTCCTCTGACGTAATGTTGTTCTGTTCGGCTCCGCTGAGGGCGCGAAGGAATTTTGCGGCGGAACCATGAAACCAAAAATCCGTAAATTGCTTGGCGCGCTGGGCGGTATAGGCCTCCTCTGTCACCAAGGGATAATAGTAATAAATCTGCCCCTTCTTGTAGCAGCCCAGGAACCCTTTGTCCCTCAAATGTACAATAAACGTAGTAATGGTAGGGCGTTCAAAAGAAAGATCATATTTATCCTTCAGGGCCTGTTGGGTCTCCACCGCAGAAATGGGCCCCTGGTGATCCCAGATACATTTCATAACCATCTCTTCCCGGCCGGTTAAAGCCGCATCGTCATAATTCTTCATGTTACGCACCTCCAATCTATTATTATTATAATAATCACTATAAAGCAACACAAACGCAAAATCAAGCAGAAATTTTGATTGACAGTAAAACCACAATTTAAGCTTGCGTATTCTTACTTTTCTGCTATAATAGATAGAAAGTATAGAAATGTGTTTTGGAATCATTAAGACTATTATTATAAAAAAAATAAAACTAATTTTAGGGGGAGGATGACGAGTATGTTGCGGTACGGAAGAAAACAGTGGGTGTATGTCTTAGGCGGTCTTATGCTCTTGGGCTTGGTAGGCTGTTCATCCGGGCAGTCGGAGGAATCACAGCCGGAGAGCATATCTTCCGCAGCTTCGCAGGCAGAGACAGAGAGTTCGGGGGAAGAGGTTACGATTCTGGAGAGCGCTTTCGAGAGCGAGGAAAGCGAGCCGGAGACGGAACCAAGAACAGAGGAAGAGAGGAGTTCCGCAGCGGAAGAAACATCCACGGAGGCGGAGGCGCAGGAAACGGTTGCCAGGGAAACAGAGCCATCGGTGGAACCGGTGTATTTTGAGGGGGATGAGCAGGAAGTTATAAAACAGAAGCTGGCTCTGGGAGGGGATAATGCGTATTGTCATGCCGTGACAAACTTTTTTGAGGATCAGGGAGTGACAGACATAAGCAGTATATTTGACTATATGTTTGCTACAGATAGCCAATATTATTCAGAAGAAGACTTTGACGGATACTCAGATACCATATTAAATTTGGCCAAGAATGAAATCTACGCCCGAAGAGGCCGGATGTTCACAGATCCGGAGCTATACGAGTTCTTTTTGACCCGTATGTGGTATGAGCCGAAATATACGCCGGAAGAATTTGACGAGGGCGTATTCAATGAATATGAACGGGCGAATCTGGATTTGCTGGTGAGCCTGGGGGCATAGGGCGTTTTATAAATTAGGGGAGAAAAGTAATATACGGGGATTTTTTGAGAGGCAGATGGAACGGGGCATCTGCCTCTTTTTATTCCGCTTTATGCCTCCGTCCGATTTTCCAGCAATTCCTTCAGCCGGCGATTTTCTTCTTGGGCCGCCAATAAGGCCGCTTCCTTTTCTTCCAGTTTTCCCTGCTGCAGAGCAATGGTATCCTGCTTTTCATCCAGCAGTTCTTTCTGCCGGTCAATCTCCTCCTGCATCTGGTCAATCATATACTGCACCGTGTTCTGATCCAATTCCCGAAGCTCTTTGGAAAACATTTCCATCATCCTTTCTGTGTCACGGCACAGCTCATAAATCTCCTGGTAATAGGCCTGAAACGACGGGTACGCCAGGATCAGCTTCTCAATTATCTCCGGCTCATCGGAGCTGAGGAATGTGAGCCATGCCTCCAACTGGTTTCGGATACCTTTATTGTGCAGAATCTTCCGGAAAATGTCAAGCGGCACAAAGAGATATTCCTGCAGCAGGTCCATCTCCAGGCCTGTGTCCGAACGCTGGGCAAAGCGGTGCAGGTAATGCTCCGGAAATTGGCGGAAAAGGGACGGGCTGTGCTCGTACAGCACAATGGTGCAGACCTTTTTCACGTCCCGGTAGCTGAACTTCTTCTCCTTTCCCCCGCGAACCCGGCGATACTGGCGCAGCAGCAGGTCGGCAGAGTAGCAGGCCGCCCGCTGGCCGGGAAACTGGTAGCCCATTTTCTGCACCTCCAGGTTGACCATGCTCCGGTCCTCCAGCTCCACCACCAGGTCCATAATAACCAAAGACTGCAGATCCCCCATCCGCGGGGATTCCAGGGAGTGCACCTGGAGAATGTGGACGTTCTGGCCCAGCAGGAGGGAGAGCAGCTCCTCCGCCCGCTGCGGGGTGGTTTCCGGATCCAGAATGGCCTTAAAGAAGGCGTCGTAAAGGATCTTTACGCCCCGCTGGCCGGTACAGTAGTCCAGGAACCGTTCCTGCTGTTCGGGGTTCCAGGCCTGGTAGCGGGCCAGGAGATCCGATCTTTCGGAGATCTCCTCCAGCACCGCTTTCCTGGTGCGGATAGCGGGAAAATACTGTTTCAGGATCGTGTTCATGTGCAGCTTCTCCTTTCCTGCTCCGGCATGCTTGGGACGCCGGTTTGTCACACCCGAAGGGTGCGCTGTCTGTAAAAGGTTCGGGCAAGTGCTCCGAGGGGGAGCCTCCGAAAAATAGGATGCCTTCCGGCAAAGAATAACGGCAGTCGGAACGACTGCTGACGTCTGTAAATTCAAGATAGCACAAACCAGGTGGGAAGTCAATGCTAAATTGGCAGATACAGGCACTTCCCACCCAGAATCGCATTGACATCCCTTTTATTTCGTGCTAGAATTTCGTTAAATGAAAATATATTATTTCGCTAAACGAAAATCAAGGAGCAGACAATGGAGAAAATGAAGGTTTTGGTGTACCACGGCCCTGGCCGGCTGGAGGTGGAGCAGTGGGAGCTGCCTCATCCGGGCCCGGGGGAGGTCCGTGTGAAAATCCAGTACTGCGCGGTCTGCGGTTCGGATCTGGGGGCCTACAAAAATGCCTCGGACCGCTTCCGCCCGCCGTTGATTCTGGGACACGAGTTTTCCGGTATTGTGGATGAGCTGGGGGAGGGTGTGGATACCCTGCGCCTGGGGCAGCATGTGTGTGGAAATCCGCCCATCTACTGCGGCAAATGCTGGTACTGCCGGCACGGCCATTACAACATTTGCCCCAACCGGCTGAGCCTGGGCAATTCGGTGGGGGTGGACAAGTGCAACGGTACCTTTGCCGAGTATATTGTGCTTCCGGCCTTTACACTGGTGCCGCTGCCGGACAACGTGAACCTGCTGCACGGATCCCTGATGGAGCCGCTGGCGGTGGGGTACCACGCAGCCCAGAACGGAAACTTCCAGAAAGGGGAGACGGTGACGGTCATCGGCGCCGGGCCCATTGGCCTGATGACCATTCTCAGCCTGCGGGCCCTGGGGGCAGGTAAGATTCTCTGCAGTGACCTGTCCGAGGCCCGGCTGCAGCTGGCGGCACAGCTGGGAGCCCATGTGCCGGTGAATATCAAAGAGCAGGATCTGCTGGAGGTGGTGCGGCGGGAGACCGACGGGCTGGGCAGCGACCGGACTATCATCTGCACCGATGCACCCTCCTCCTTCTACCAGGCCATTGCGGCCACCCGCAGCTGCGGGGATGTGGTGCTGGTGGGGATGATCCAGTCCAAGATCGAATTCTGCCCCATGGATATTTTTGGGCGGGACATCAACATCATCAGCAGCTACACCTTTACGGACGAGATCTTGGAGGCGGTGGAGATGGTCTCCCAGGGAAAAATCCCTCTGGAGCCCATGATCAGCTCCATCTATTCCCTGGATCACGGCAAGGCGGCCTTTGACGCCCTGGCGGCTCCGGGAAACAAGGAAGTGAAAGTGGTGGTGGATATTTGGGGAAACCAGAAAGGAACAGCCAAATGGAGAGAGTAACGGATCGGATCCGGGCCATTTACCTGGATCAGGAAACCAACTGTGCCGAGTCCCTCTTCCGGGCAGCCCTGGAGTCCCGGGGCATTCAGGCGCCGGCGGACTGCTGCCGGATGATGAGCGGGTACAGCGGCGGCGTCAGCAGCGAGCACCTCTGCGGGGCCTTGCTGGGCGGCGTGGCGGCTATCAGCTACTTGATCAACCAGGGGGATGAGGAGAGCTTTGAGCGGAGCAAGGAAGCGGCCGCTGCCTTCTTTACGGCTTGCCAGGAGGCGTTTGGGACCGTCATCTGCCATGAGATCAAAGTGGTCTGGCGGAAGGAGGACATCCGCTGTATGGATGCGGTGGAGCGGATGGCGGAGCTGCTGGAGAATATCCTGGAGCAGTTTGCCGCTCCGGGCACAGCGGATTAAGAACAGCGTCCGGAAAAAGGAAAAACGGCCGGGGCCGGAGAGGCGGCCTCCGGCGGCAGGGAGGGAACGTATGAAAGTGGTAATCATCGGCGGGGTGGCCGCCGGCGCCAGCACGGCAGCCCGGCTGCGGCGCCTGGATGAGACAGCGGAAATTCTGATATTGGAGAGAGGCAGCCAGGTGTCCTACGCCAACTGCGGGCTTCCCTACTATGTGGGCGGCGTCATTGAGGAGGAGGAAGACCTGCTGCTGCAGACGCCGGAATCCCTCTGGGCCCGGTTCCGGATCCAGGTGCGGATCCATACGGAGGTGACCCGGATTTTTCCCCAGGACCGGTGGGTGGAAGTGCGGGACCGGAAGACGGGCCAGGTGTACCGGGAGCCGTATGACAAGCTGGTGCTGACCCCCGGCGGGGAGGCGGTGCTTCCGCCCATCCCGGGCCGGGAGCTGCCCTGTGTGCGCACGGTGCGCACCGTGGAGGATGCGGTCTGGCTCCGGCAGCAGGCGGTGCAATCCTGCACCGGCGGCAGGGCCGGGCGCGCTGCTGTGGTGGGCGGCGGCTTCATTGGCCTGGAGATGGCAGAAAACCTCCGGGAAGCCGGCCTGGAGGTGCTGCTGCTGGAGGGGGCAGATCAGATTTTCCCTCCCTTTGACCGGGAGATGGCGGCCATGCTGCAGACGGAGCTGGAAGGGCAGGGGATTTCCGTGCGTCTGGAATCCCCTATCCTCCGGGTGGAGCCGGAAGGAGACGCCTGGGCGGTGGTCTTTGGGCAGGAGGAACGGTGGCCCTGTGACCTGGTGGTCATGGCCATTGGCGTGCGGCCGGAGAGCCGGCTGGCCCGGGAGGCCGGCCTGGAGGTCAATTCCCGGGGCGGTATTGTGGTGGATGAGAACATGCGCACCAGCGACCCGGATATTTACGCAGCCGGGGATGCGGTGGAGGTATTTCACTGGGTGTCCGGGCAGCGGACGCTGCTGCCCTTGGCAGGTCCGGCCAACCGGCAGGGCCGGATTATTGCGGCCCAGCTGGCGGGCCTGCGGGAGGAGACCTTCTCCGGCGTGGTGGGAAGCTCTGTGGTCAAGGTGTTCGGGCTGACCGCTGCCTGTGCCGGTGTCAATGAAAAAGCACTGAAAGCCGCGGGCGTGGCGTACCAAAAAATCTATCTCTCTCCCCAGCACCATGCCGGGTACTATCCGGGAGGTGAGCCGCTGACCATGAAGCTGCTGTTTGCCCCGGATGGGCGGATCCTGGGCATACAGTGTGTGGGGAAGGAAGGCGTGGAAAAGCGGGTGGACGTGACGGCCGCGCTGCTGCAGGGCGGCGGCACGGTTTCACGGCTGGCCAAGCTGGAGCTGTGCTATGCCCCGCCCTACTCCTCCGCCAAGGATCCGCTGAACTATGCGGGATTTATTGCGGAGAACGTGCTGGCCGGCCGGTCGCCGATGCGGTACTGGGAAGAGCTGAAGGATGGGATCCCGGAATCCGTGGTGGTTTTGGATGTGCGGACCCCGGAGGAGTATACGGCAGGGCACTTGCCGGGCAGCCGCAACATCCCGGTGGATGAACTGCGGGAGCGGCTGGAGGAGATTCCCCAAGACCGGGAGATCTGGATCTACTGCCAGGTGGGGCTCCGGGGCTATGTGGCACAGCGGATTCTCATGCAGAGGCGTCCGGAGCAGCCGGTGTATAACCTTTCCGGTGGCTGGCGGCTGCGGCAGGCAGCGGGAAGTGTGCTGGCGTAGATCGAAAAAAGGGAAGGGGCTGTTGGAAAATTCATAGCTCGAAAAAGGGGAGGGCGTGGCTCGCATGAGCCGCGCCCTCCTCTGAAATACATCCGTAAAATTTGCTGCTCAGCGGTTTTCCAGCTGCTGGGCCAGAATCCGCAGCCCCTGGACATATACCGCTTCCCCGAAGCCGGTGAGCAGTCCGGTGACAGCGGGGGCAATGACGTTCCGGGTCACCGGCTCCTTCTGAATATTGGACATGTGCAGCTCCAGCACCGGCAGGCCGGATTGGGCCAGGGCTGCGGCAATGACCTCCCCGTCCTCCGTCCAGGTGGCCGGGTTAAACAGAATTCCCTGAATCCCCTCCCCGGGCGCAGCCAGAACCCGCTGCACCACCTGCTCCGGGTCATTGCTCTGGAAGGGGACAACCTCCACCGAAAGCCGGGCAGCCTCCTCTGCCAGCTGCTGGTTGAGGCATTCCATGGTGGTGGCGCCGTGGGGAGAGTTGCTCCCCTTTCCCATCTGATCGTGGTGAATACCGTGCAGCATTAAAATTTTGGTCATCTGTTTTCCTCCTTCGAATAAAAATTTCGAATGATGAAAACATATTATTTCGCTTAATGAAAATATAGCATGATTTTCTTCTCCTGTCAACCGGTTCCCCCGAACATCCCGGAACGGAGCGCGAAACCCGGAAGAATGGTCAGCACCCCCAGGATCATGATCCCGGGAACTGGGCCAAACTGCCGGGAACGAAGGCAGCCAGCCCTACCGCACAAAGGAGAGTATGGTGCGCAGGTCGCTGACGTTGATCTGGCCCTCCAGGGAGGCGGTGAGCCCGCTGGCGTAGGTGAGCACAGAGCCGAAGAAGGAGGGAAGGATCCGGCTGATATTCCCTTTGGAGCCCATTCCCACCACAATCCGCGGCCGTTTCCCCTGCCGCTGTTCCACCTCCTCCATGGCCAGCAGCAGGCGGAGCACATCGCCTTTGGCGTTGGTGGCCACCGCTATTTTGGACAGGGCCGGCTGGAAGCTTTCGCAGCGGCAGAGGGTTTCCACCATGGATTCCTGGGAAGGAGTCTCCCGGGTATTGTAGCTGGAGACAATGGTGGAAACACCCTGGCTTTGGGCATACTGCAGAAGAGGCGGCAGATCCTCACCCAAGGAGAGCTCCAGCTCAATTAAATCCACGCAGCCGCTGCGGATGGCCTGGCGGCAGAGGTCCAGCTGCCGCTGGGAAGGGGCGGAGCCGGGCTCCCGGCTGCGGGCGGAAACGATCAGCGGCCGGTCCTTGATGGCTTTCCGCAGCAGGCGCAGGGTGTCCTCCACCGCCTCCGGGGAGCCGCTGTCCCGGTAATAGTCTGCCCTCCACTCAAACAGGTCCGTCCCCAGGTCCGAGAGGATTTTGGCCTCCTGGATGATCTCCTCCTGGGATTCCCCCAGGAGGGCGTTGCAGATTTTCGGGTATTCGGGGTTTAATTCCAGACTGCGTATTTTCATTGGCTGTTCCCTCCAGAGGCTTGTCCCCGGAGCGCCTGGGAGATGTCCCGGGCAGCTTCCTGGGTACTGCGGATTTTTTCGGTCATATCCTTATTAATAAAGCGAAACGCCGGGCCGGAGAGGGTCAGGGCCGCGGCCATGTTGCCCTCCGCATCCCATACGGGCGCGGCAATGGACACAATCCCGGAACCGTTGGAATCCGTGCTCAGGGCGTATCCATCCTCCGGTATCTCTGCCAGGGAATCCGGGTCTAGATCCAGTTCCCTGGCTAAGGCGGCGCGCTGCCGCGGCGCGGTGTGGGCCAGGAAAAGACGGCTGGCGGCGCCGCGGTCCAGGCTGCGCCGGTCGCCGCTGTGGAGGATCTGCCGCACCTCCTGGGTGCTCTCCCGCAGTTCCATGCACAGGAGGAAGCGGCCGTCCAGGACCAGCAGCTGTACATTCTCATTGTATTTTTGGAAAAGCTGCTCCATGGCAGGGCCGGCGGCGGTCCGGATCTGCTCATTTCGGCGGTCGATCCGGTTTACGAAGCGCTGGAACGTGCCGCCCAGCCGGTATTTTTTGGATTCCGGGTCACGGCTGACGTAGCCGCGCTTCTGCAGGGAGTTGATAATGCGCAGCACCGTGCTGGGAGAAAGCCCGGTTTTGTTGGCAATCTCCTGGAGCGCCAGCTCTTCCTCCGCCAAAAAGCATTCCAAAATGTCCAGCGCCCGTTCCACCGACCGCGTGTACAAATCTTTCCCTTCCATAAGGTACCTCCCGCATGTGAGTCCTTTGATAAAAAAATCATACACGATTGCGGCGGGCGCGTCAATCGAAAAACCCGCCGTATATTTCCAGGCCATTCCGTCAACAATATCCCTATCAAGCCAACTGGTGTACAAGAAAGACAGATAGGGGTGACGATATGAAGAAATTCAAGAGATTTTTCAACGGGCGTCTGTTCTATTCCCTGGCGGTGGGCATCCTGGCGGTGGGCATTGCGGCCACCGGGGCCATGCTCCTGGGAGACAATGGGGCGGAGGAAGAGGATCAGTACCTGGCGCTGGAGGAGTCGCCGGACCAGATTGTCTACGGGACCACGGAGCCGGCAGCCATTCCGGAGCCTACGGTTTCGGCGCCGGAGACGGAGCCGGAGGAGATTTCCCCGGTGGAGGAAGAGCCGGTGGCCGCCTGGCCGGAGGAGGAACCGGAGACCGGGGAGCCGGTGAAGGAGACGGCAGAGCCGGAGGAGACGGATGCGGTGGAGGAGCCCTCGGAGGAGGCGGTTTCCGCCCCGGTATTTTCCGAGGATAGCACCCTCAGCTGGCCTATCCACGGCTCCATCCTCCGGGAGTACAGCATGGATACCACGGTGTTTTATCCCACGCTGGAATCCTATAAGGTCAGCCCCGGCATTTTGATCCAGGGCGAGCCGGACATGGAGGTCAGCGCCGCGGCAGCGGGGGTGGTCAAGGCCATCAGCAACAACGAGGAGATTGGCAACTATGTGGTGATTGACATGGGCGGCGGTTATGAGGCCACCTACGGCCAGCTGAAAACCGTTAGCGTGTCCACCGGCGATACGGTGGAGGCCGGCCAGGTGCTGGCGGTTCTGGCGGAGCCCACCAAATATTACGTGGTGGAGGGCTGCAACCTGTACTTTGAGGTGACCAAGGACGGCAGCCCG
>CAJFTW010000069.1 GCA_904420025.1 Candidatus Pseudolachnospira avium | reverse complement strand
TAGTACTCCACCATATCCCCATAGCGCTGGTTCATCCCGTTCTCCAGCTGCCGCTGTTCCTCCTGCAGCCGGCGGATAATCTCCTGATAGTCCGTATCGTCCTGGGTCTGCTCCTCCGGGAACCCTTCCATCAGGTTGCCCGGCAGGGCGGCCAGCTCCGTGAGGCGCCAATGCTTTTGCCGGGCTTTTCCTATCTGCCGCACCAGCAGCAGCCCCCCGATCAGGGCGCAGAGAAGCGCCGGGTAGAGCACCGCCCCCGCCGGGAGGCCATACAGCGCGAAGATGATCAGAAAGAGGGCGCAGAACAGGACAAACACCCCCACCAGGCCCAGCCGCTGCCGGAAATACCGAAATACAAAGCCCATTGCCGTCTCCTCCCTCCTACTCAATCAGATAGCCCACGCCAAACCGGGTGGCAATAAAGCCGGGAAGCCCGGCCGCGTCCAGCTTTTTCCGCAGCCGGTTCACGTTCACGGTCAGGGTGTTCTCATCCACAAAGCTGTCCGTCTCCCAAAGGCGCTCCATCAGCCGCTCCCGGCTGACCACCTTTCCCTTGTTCTCCATCAGCGTCAGCAGGATCCGGTACTCGTTTTTGGTCAGGGAAATCTGCTGCCCCTGGTAGGTCAGGCTGTTGTCCCCGGTGTTGAGCAGTGCCCCCTTGTGCTCCAGTATGGGCACCGCCCCGCCAAAGTCGTAGGTGCGCCGGAGCATGGCCTGGATTTTGGCAATGAGCACACTCTGGTCAAAGGGCTTGGCAATGAAATCATCGGCCCCCATGTTCATGGCCATAACAATGTTCATATTGTCCGAGGCGGAGGAGATAAAAATCACCGGCACCCTGGACACCTGGCGGATTTCCTGGCACCAGTGGTAACCGTTGAAAAAGGGCAGCACAATGTCCAGCAGCACCAGGTGGGGATTATAGGCCGCAAACTCCGCCATCACATGGCGGAAATCCTGGACACAGGCCGTATCCAGATCCCACATTTTGGCCTGCTCCGCAATGGCCTCCGCAATCCCTGGGTCATCCTCCACAATCAAAATCCGATACATGCTTTTCCTCCTTCCACCGGTTTCTCCACAGCCGCACACGCTCTGGAACTGGCTGTTGTACAGCTGGCTGTAAAGGCCGCCCTGCTCCAGCAGCTCCTCAGCTGCTTCATACCGCTTTCTCCTCATTCCCACCGCCCGGCAGCCGTCTGCTGCCGGGCGGGGTTCGAACCAGTCTAATTGTATGCGGAAAACCCTTTCTTGTCAAATTCCTCCAGCCCAAAAGCCCCAACGGCAAATGGCCGTCCGTACCCCAAAGGATCTACTTCTCGCCGCACACATGACAGCCATCTGCCGCCAGGCACACCACAAAAAAGGAGCCCCGGGGAACTCCCCCAGGGCACCAGCCTTTTCTGTATTCACCCCTCCGTCAAAACTGCAGTACCAGCCCAACCACCGCTGCCGCTGCAATATAGAAAATCGGGTGCTTGTTAAATTTCCGGATGGCAAAAAACATGACCACAAAGAACACCAGCTTCCTCCAGTCCAGCACCTCCGGCAGCCGGGCAAAATCCGACCAGGCATACACATGGAAGAAGGAGGTCTGCACCACCGTCAGGCCGGCCACCAGGATCAGCCCTACCACCGCCGGCCGCAGCCCATAGAAGGCGTTGTCTACCAAACGGTTCCCACTAAACTTCTCCAGATACTTGGACACCACTGTCACAATGATAATGGACGGCAAAACCACTCCCATAGTTGCAATCACCCCACCGGGCAGGCCGCCTACATTGTAGCCCACATAGGTGGCCATATTGATGCCAATGGGTCCCGGAGTGGACTCAGAGATGGCAATCATATCCGTGATAAAGGAAAGAGGATACCAGCCAGTAGCCACCGATAGGTGTTCCAGGAACGGGATGGTAGCCATACCGCCGCCCACCGCAAACAGTCCGATCTTAAAAAATTCCCAAAAAAGCTGCAGATAGATCATACCGCCCGCCTCCTCTTCACTTCCTGAATTAGGATGCCGGCTGCCGCCGCCGCCACAACAATGAGAATCGGTGAAATT
>CAJFTW010000068.1 GCA_904420025.1 Candidatus Pseudolachnospira avium | reverse complement strand
TGCTTGGCCACAAAGATGGTGCAGCAATCCTCAAAGGGTTGGATGGAGGTCTCGAATGTGCCGATCTTCTTGGCCACATCCACAATTTCCTGCTTGTCAAAGGCGATCAGCGGGCGGAACACCGGCATGGTGCACACGTCATTGGTGGCAGCCAGGCTCTGCATAGTCTGGGATGCCACCTGGCCAATACTCTCCCCGGTGATCAGGGCCTGGCAGCCGCTCTGCTCCGCCAGGTGCTGGGCAATCCGCATCATATACCGGCGCATGAGGATGGTCAGCTCCTCATGGGGGCAGGTCTCATAAATGTGCAGCTGCAGGTCCGTAAAATTCACCACGTGCAGGCGGATGGGGCCGGTGTAACGGCTGATGATCCGGGCCAGGTCCACCACCTTCTGCTTGGCCCGCTCGCTGGTGTAGGGCGGTGCATGGAAATACACCGCGTCAATCCACACGCCCCGGCGGGCCACCATGTAGCCGGCCACCGGGCTGTCTATGCCGCCGGAAAGCAGCAGCATGCCCCGGCCGTTGGTGCCCAGGGGCATGCCACCGGCGCCGGGGATCACCTGGGAGTAGACGTTGATCTGCTCCCGCACCTCAATGTTCAGGAACACATCCGGATGGTGCACATCCACCCGCATCTCCGGGAAAGCCTCCAGAACAGCCTCCCCCACCCGGCTGTTGATCTCGTTGGAATCCAGCGGATACCGCTTGTTGGCCCGGCGGGCCATAACCTTAAAGGTCAGGTGCTTGTCCGGATAGGTCTCGTCCATGTATTCCACGGTTCTCCGGCACAGGTTCTCAAAGCCCTGGTCCTCAAACTGCAGCAGCGGACAGATGCCGGCAATGCCGAACACCCGCTGCATGGCCTCCACCGCCTCGTCAAAATCGTATTCCCCCAGCGCCTTCACGTAAATCCGCCCCTGGGACTTGTACACCTCAAACTGCCCTTCCACCGGGCGGAGGGCATGGGCAATGCGGCTGACCAGGGTATCCTCGAACATATACCGGTTTTTCCCCTTAATCCCGATCTCTGCGTATTTGATCAAAAAAGCCTGAAACGTCATGGTTCCTTCCTTTCTCCGGATTCCAGCTGCCCGGTGCTCATTACCGGCGGGTAAAGCGGCGCAGGAATGGCAGCAGCCCCTCCAGGGCCTGGAGCACGGTGTCAATCTCTTCCTCTGTGGTATCCATACTCATGCTGAAGCGCAGGGTACTCTCCAGCCACTTCTTGTCCAATCCAATGGCCGCCAGGGTGGAGCTGACCCCCGGATGGTGGGAGGAGCAGGCGGAGCCGGCGGACACGTAGATGCCCTTCTCCTCCAGGGCGTGGAGCAGCACCTCGCTGCGCACCCCGGCAAAGCTGGCGCTGACAATATGGGGCGCTCCCTCCCGGCCCTCCGGCCCGTTGACCTGCACATCCGGCAGCTTCCGCAGGCCCTGGGTCAGCCGCGCCTTGCAGGCGTACAGCCGGTCCATCCGCGCCTCATGGTCCCGGTAGATCTCCTCCACCGCCGCGCCCAGGCCGGCAATGCCCGGCACGTTCTCGGTGCCGGACCGGAGCCCGTGCTGCTGGCCGCCGCCGAACAGGATGGGGTGCAGCCGCACGCCGTCCCGCACATACAGAAAGCCAATGCCCTTGGGGCCGTGGATCTTGTGGGCGCTCACCGAGAGCAGGTCAATCTTGGCCGCCCTGGGGCGCAGGCGGTATTTGCCAAAGCCCTGCACCGCGTCCACATGGAACAGGCACCGAGGGTTCCTGGCCTTGATCCGGGGGCCCATCTCCTCCACCGGCTCCCGGGTACCGATCTCATTGTTCACTGCCATAATGGACACCAGAATCGTCTCCGGCGTCACCGCCGCCTCCACCGCCTCCGGAGAGACCCGGCCCTGGCTGTCCACCGGCAGCCAGGTCACAGAGTAGCCCTGCTCCTCCAGGTATTTCATGGCCTCGGACACCGAGGGATGCTCCACGGAAGAGGTAACCAGATGTCTGCCTATCCGGCTGGCCGCCATGGCCGTTCCCAGGATGGCCAGGTTGTTGGACTCCGTGCCGCCGGAGGTGAAGAGAATCTCCTTCGGATCCACCTTCAGGCTCCGGGCAATCTGCTCCTGGGCCTGGCGGACATACCGCTCCGCCTCCACCCCTTTCCGGTGAAGGGAGGAAGGGTTCCCAAAGTCCTCCGCCATGGTCCGCACCATGGTTTCCCGCACCGCCGGGAACGTCCGGGTGGTGGCGGAATTATCCAGATATATCTCCATTCTGTCCCTCCTATTGCTGATCATCCCCGGTCTCCCAGGGGATTTCCTGCTCTCTGTCTACCGTCCCGGTCTCCTGGGACTCCGCTTTCTGCCGCTCCGCCGCCAGCTCCAGCGCCGTCATGCATAGGGTCAGCGCCGCCAGCCCAGCAGTCTCCGTCCGGAGGATCCGGCGGCCCAGAGACAGGGGCCGGGCACCAGCCTGCGCCAGTGCCTCCACCTCCGTCTCCTCAAAGCCCCCCTCCGGGCCGATAAAAATGCCAATCCGCATACCCGGCCGCAGCGCTGCCAGCGCCTCCGCGGTGGCCTCCATGCCCCGGGCATTCTCATAGGGGAGCAGCACCAGGTCCAGCTGCCCCGCCTCCTGGGCCGCCTCCGCCAGGGAGGACACCGGCGCAACCTCCGGGATCCGTCCCCGGCCGGACTGCTTGGCAGCGCTCTCGCTCACCGCCTGCCAGCGGGCCCGCTTGTTCTTCTCCCGCTTGGGATCCAGCTTGACCACGGAGCGCTTCATGGCCACCGGCACAATCCGGCTGGCCCCCAGCTCCACCGCCTTCTGGATGATCCACTCCATCTTATCCCCTTTGGGAAGACCCTGGTACAGGACCAGCTCCGCCGGAAGCTCCGCCGCCTCCGACTCCGCCTCAGCCCGCAGCCGCACCGCGTCCTTTGTGATCTCTGCTATTATACAATACCAATCCCGGTCCTGTCCATCGCTGACCACCACTTTCTCCCCCGGCTTCATCCGCAGCACGTTGCGGATATGGTTCACATCCGGCCCGGTGATGGTAAACTCCCGCTCTCCGGAAGGCCCTTCCGGCACAAAAAAGTGGTACATGGCTACTCCTCTCTGACGAAACTCACAGGGAAAGCCGGCTGCTACGCGCTGCCGGCACCAGGAAACAGGGGACAGGGAACAAAAGGCAGGCGCCCCTTTACGCCTGCCGGATATTGTAACAAATTCTATAGAAAAAAACAATGCCTTTTCCTATTTCTTCCGGGCAGTGAAGGAAACCCACTCGCCCTGCCGGGTCACATCCAGGATCTCCCACTCCGGATGCCGGCGGAAGCCCTCCCGGACCTCCTCCTCTTTTTCCTGGATGATGCCGGAGCTGATCCACACGCCGCCGGGCTTTAGATGGCGGCCGATCTCCCCCTGGAGCAGCACAATCACCGGCGCCAGAATGTTGGACACTGCCAGGTCAAAGGACTCCTCCCCGGCCAGCTCCTGCACCGCCGGGTCTTCCAGGATGTTGCCGGTGGCCACCAAAAACCGGTCCGCAACGCCATTCTGCTCCCCGTTCTCCCGGGCAGCCTCCACCGCGTACTCGTCCAGCTCGGTGCCCAGGGCCTCCCGGGCCCCCAGCTTCAGCGCCGCTATGGCCAGGATGCCGCTGCCGGTGCCCACGTCCAGCACCCGCTGGCCAGCCTGCAGGTACTTTTCCAGCTGGGAAATGCACAGCTGGGTGGTCTCATGGGTGCCGGTGCCGAAAGCTGTCCCCGGGTCTATGGTCAGACAGATCTTGTCTTCCGCCCCCGCCGGGATCTCCTCCCAGGTGGGCTTGATCAGGAAACGGCCCACGGTAAAGGGGTGGAAGAACTCCTTCCAGTTGTTCATCCAGTCCGCATCCTGGGTTTCCTCCTCCCGGATCCTGCAGCTGCCGGCGTCCACAAAGCCCTTGACCTCCTCCAGAGCCGCCCGGACCTGTTCCAGCACCTGGTCATGGTCTGTCAGCTGGCACCCTGCATGGGGGGCATCCCCGCCGTTTAAGGCCGTGTCCGCTGTCTCCTGATCCCCGGGCAGGTAAAAGCTGACCCGGGCGGAGCCGTCATCCGGCGGAAGCTCCGGCAGGATGTCAATGAACATGCCCTTGGTGTCGCTGTCGCTTAAGGGGACATTGTCCTCAATCTCAATCCCCTCTATGCCCAGATCGGAAAGCTCCTGGCTGATAAAATCCACCGCCGCCGTGGTGGTCTCAATGGTGAATTTTTTCCATTTCATCACTTGAAAAGTCCTTTTTTCTTTTTCTCATGGGGCTTTTTCCCCTTCATGGCGTCGTCAAAGGCCCGCAGGGCTTCCTTCTGCTCCTCGTTGAGCCGCTCCGGTACCTCCACCACCAGGGTCACATAGTGGTCGCCCCTCATACTCCGGCTCCGCAGGTAGGGCACGCCCTTCCCCTTTAAGCGGATACGGGTGTCTGTCTGGGTCCCCGGCTTCACCTGGTACTCCACATCCCCGTCCACGGTCTTGATCCGGATGGTATCCCCCAGGGCCGCCTGGACAAAGGTGATGGGAACCGTGGAATAAATGTTGGTATCCTGGCGCTTGAAAATGGGATGCTGGGAGACCACCACCTCCACCAGCAGGTCGCCCCGCTCACCGCCGTTGATCCCCGGCTCCCCCTTGCCCCGGATCCGTACACTCTGACCGGAATCAATGCCTGCCGGAATGGATACCTGAATCTTCTTTTTGCTCTGGGTGTAGCCGGTGCCGTAGCAGTGGGGGCACTTATCCTTGATTATGGTCCCCTTGCCGCCACAGTCCGGGCAGGTCTGGACATTCCGGACCATACCGAACATGGACTGCTGGGTGTACACCACCTGGCCGGTGCCGTTGCACTTGGGACAGGTCTGGGGGGTGGTGCCCTCTTTAGCCCCGGTACCGTGGCAGTGGGTACACTCGTCCTTCAGCGTCATCTCCAGTTCTTTCTCAGTTCCGAAAACCGCTTCCTCAAAGGTGATACGTACACTGGTCCGCAGGTTCGCCCCCTTCATGGGAGCATTGGCGCGGCGTGTACGGCTTCTTCCCCCAAAGCTGCCAAACAGATCGCCAAAAATGTCGCCAAAAATATCGCCCATGTCGCCGCCGGAGAAATCCCAGCCTCCGGCTCCTCCGGCGCCGCCGCCTTCAAACGCCGCATGGCCGAACTGGTCATACTGACGCCGTTTTTCCGGATCACTGAGCACGGCATAAGCCTCCGAAGCCTCCTTAAATTTGGCTTCCGCCTCTTTGTCGCCGGGGTTGATATCCGGATGATATTTTTTCGCCAGAGCGCGATAGGCTTTTTTCAAAGTGCTCTCGTCCGCATCCCGGCTGACGCCCAGCACTTCGTAATAATCTCTCTTCGTCTCCGCCATGGTCCTTACCCTTTCTGTCTCACTCTGCTGCCGGGCAGACGCCCGTATAGGCGACCAAAATGGCCGCCCGTACACAGCATGTATCATTTTATCCGCAAAGCGGGGGATCCTGCCAAGCAGGATCCCCCGCCTCTCTTACCTATCCTTTATACTTCCTTGTAGTCCGCATCCACCACGTCGTCATCCTGGCCGCCGGAAGTGCTGCCGGCGCCGGCATCCGGACCAGCCTGGCCTCCTGCGTTCTGGGCGCCTGCCTGCTCATAAACCTTGGCAAACAGCGCCTGGGCACTCTTCATCAGCTTCTCCTTGCCATCTTTCAGTTCCTGAATCTGAGAATCAGTCAGATCATCCACATTGGCGGTGGAAGCGATTGTAGCCTTCAGGGCATTCAGATCTGTCTCCACCTGGGACTTCAGGCCCGCATCCAGCTTATCGCCCACTTCCTCCATGGCCTTTTCAGTCTGGAATACAATGGCATCCGCATCGTTCCGGGCATCCACACCCTCTTTCCGCTTCTTATCCTGGGCCTCAAACTCAGCCGCTTCCTTCACTGCCTTATCAATCTCCGCATCCGACATGTTGGAGCTGGCTGTGATGGTGATGTGCTGCTCCTTTCCGGTGCCCAGATCCTTGGCGGATACATTCACAATGCCGTTGGCATCAATATCAAAGGTAACCTCAATCTGCGGCACACCTCTTCTGGCGGGCGGGATCCCATCCAGGCGGAACTGACCCAGGCTCTTGTTGTCCTTGGCAAACTGCCGCTCGCCCTGGAGCACATTGATGTCCACCGCAGTCTGGTTATCCGCAGCCGTGGAGAAGATCTGGCTGTGCTTGGTGGGGATGGTGGTGTTCCGCTCAATCAGGCGGGTTGCCACACCGCCCATGGTCTCAATGGACAGGGACAGGGGCGTCACATCCAGCAGCAGGATATCGCCGGCACCGGCATCGCCGGCCAGCTTGCCGCCCTGAATGGAGGCGCCAATGGCCACACACTCATCCGGGTTCAGGTTCTTGCTGGGCTCATGGCCGGTCAGCTGTTTTACCTTCTCCTGCACCGCCGGGATACGGGTGGAACCGCCCACCAGCAGTACCTTCTGCAGATCCGAGGTGGTAATGCCCGCATCCTTCAGGGCGTTCTGCACCGGGACCACGGTGCGCTCCACCAGGTCGTGGGTCAGCTCATCGAACTTCGCCCGGGTCAGGTTCATATCAAAGTGCTTAGGCCCCTCGCTGGTGGCCGTGATGAACGGCAGGTTGATGTTGGTAGTGGTGGCGCTGGACAATTCCTTTTTGGCTTTCTCTGCCGCCTCTTTCAGCCGCTGCATGGCCATCTTATCATTGGAAAGGTCCACGCCCTCCGTGCGCTTGAACTCATCCAGCATATACTGGGTGATCCGGGCATCAAAGTCATCACCGCCCAGGTGGTTGTCACCGGAGGTTGCCAGCACTTCAATAACGCCGTCGCCAATCTCAATGATGGAGACATCAAAGGTGCCGCCGCCCAGGTCGTACACCATAATCTTCTGCTCTTTCTCATTGTCCAGGCCATAGGCCAAAGCCGCAGCCGTGGGCTCGTTGATGATCCGCTTTACATCCAGGCCGGCAATCTTTCCGGCATCCTTGGTGGCCTGCCGCTGCGCGTCGTTGAAGTAAGCAGGGACGGTGATCACGGCCTCCGTCACCTTCTCGCCCAGATAGCTCTCCGCATCCGCTTTCAGCTTCTGCAGGATCATGGCCGAAATTTCCTGGGGTGTGTACTGCTTGCCATCCACCGTTACTTTATAATTGGTGCCCATCTGTCTCTTGATGGAAGAGATGGTGCGGTCTGCGTTGGTCACGGCCTGGCGCTTGGCTGGCTCGCCCACCAGACGCTCACCGTTCTTGGTGAAGGCCACCACACTGGGGGTAGTCCGCACACCTTCCGTATTGGTAATCACAACAGGCTTTCCGCCTTCCATAACGGCTACACAGGAATTGGTTGTTCCCAAATCAATACCGATTATCTTACTCATGGTTTTTTCCTCCTAAATTTTTCTATTTCTCTATGGTCAATGGGCTGTCGCCCTCTGGCTGTCCTGTAGTTATCCGGCAGCTGGCTTCAGTTGGCAACCTTTACCATACTGTAGCGCACCACGCCGCCTTTATAGGTATACCCTTTCTGGAACTCCTCCACAATGATATTCTCCCCCACTGAATCGTCCTCCACATGCATCACCGCATTGTGGAAATCCGGATTGAACTCCTTGCCCAGTGCTTCAATGGGTTTTACATCCATCTCATCCAGCGTAGTCACCAGCTGGCGGTACACTTTGTCCATTCCCTCTGAAAAGGCATTTTTCTGATCCTCTGTAAGGCCACCCAGCCCCCGCTCAAAATTGTCCAGGATCGGAAGAATTTTCTCAATGACACTGCGGGCGCCAATCTCATACCGGGCCGCCTTCTCCTTCTCCGTCCGCTTCCGGAAATTGTCAAACTCCGCCATCGTCCGCTGGAGCCGGTCGGTAATCTCCGCCAGCTTTTTTTCCAGGTCATTTTCCAGTTCTGTTGTCTCCTGTTCAGAATCCTCCGCTGCCTTTGCGGCCGCCTGTGAATTCTCTGCTGTCTTTTCCTCACCAGAGCCCTTTTCCGCCTGCGCGGTATCCGCAGGTTCTTTGGTCCCCGTTTTTTCCTTTTCTAATGCACTGTCCGGTTTGGTTTTTTCTTTCTTAGCCACCACCAATCCCTCCTATTCTTTCTTGAAAATATCGTCCAATTGGGACATGGTGTTCTTCAAGGTGTCTACCACCTTCTGGTAATCCATGCGTTTGGGTCCAATAATACCGATTTTTCCCTGAACGCCCTCGCCCAATTCGTAAGTTGCGGTCACAACACTGCAGTCCTTCATGGATTCCACCGGCACTTCATCGCCAATGTATACCTGAATATCCTGCTTGCCAACACTGTTCTCCGGCCCACTTGCCATAATGGTTCTCAGGCCCTTTTTCTCCTCCAGTGTGCTGATCAGCTCACTGGCCTTATCGCCGCCGGTCAGCTCCGGATACTTGAAGATGTTGGGAGCTCCGCTGGTGTACACCGGGACCTCCTCCTCCCGGCCAATGGCCTCCGCCACCGCATCCAGCACCTTGCTGACCACCTCGCTGTGGCTGCCGGCGTCCTCCTTCAGTTTGGCAATAACCCCCAGGTTAATTTCCTCAATGGTCAGCCCATTGAGGCTGCTGTTTAAAAGGAGGTTCAGGTTCAGCACCTCATCTGGCTCCAGGTCAAAGCCAATGGGCAGGATGTTGTTCTTCACCAGGTTGCCTTCCAGCACAATCACCGCCAGCAGTTTGCCGCCGCCCATGGCCGAAAGCTGAATAAACTTTACTTTGTTTTTCCGGTACCTGGGGCCGGTGATCATGGTAGCGTAGTTGGTATTGGCCGCCAGCAATTTGGCCATCTGCATCAGCAGCTCCTCCAATCGGTCCACTCGCTTCAGCAAGAAGTCATTGGCCGGCACGGCCGGCAGCTGCTGTTCCTGCATCAGCTGATCTACATAAAGCCGATACCCCTTGTCCGTGGGGACACGGCCTGCGGATGTGTGCGGCTGAACAATCAGCCCCATCTCCTCCAGATCTGCCATCTCATTCCGGATGGTAGCTGGGGACAGCTGCAGTTCTGTATACTTGGAAATAGTCCGGGAGCCAACCGGCTCTCCCGTCTCCTGGTAATTCTGAATGATTGCATTCAGGATTTTCTGTTTCCTTTCATCCAGTTCCACATGCTCACCCCTTTTCGTTATTAGCACTCAATAGCTTAGAGTGCTAACACCTTTCTTACATAAGATACCACCACCGTATTTCTTTGTCAACACCTTTATGGAAATTTTATAAATTTTTTCACAGGAACATTTTTTATAGTGCCATTCACACCAATACCTCCAGCCGCAGCCGGCAACGTCCCTTTTTGGTCTCCCCTTCCATCCCCCGGTAGTAAGCCTTGCCAAAGCCCCGGACCACCAGGCAGTCCCCTGGCTTCAGCAGGCAGCTAGGGTTTTCTGTCTCTCTTCCATTAATAAAGACCTTCTTCTGCCGGAACAGTTCCAAAATCTGGCTGCGGGATTTGCCCCACAAAGCCGCAGCCACCACATCCGCCCGCTCCGAGGCGGCGGTAAGCACCCGCTCCACCGACTTGGGCTGCAGTTCCTGGGGGATCGCTTCCGCCCGCTGGCACCGGACATGGGTATGTTTCACCTGCACCAGGTTTTCACACAAAAAATCCGCCATGGTTTCCTGGCAAAACAGGTAGGCGCCGGCTCCCGCCACCAGAATATCCCCTACCACACTCCGCTCCAGCCCCAGGTGCAGAATCGCCCCCAGAAAATCCCGGTGGGTCAGCTTGTCCGCAAACTTTTCCATCACCGGGGAAACCTGGAGCAGGGCGATGGGGAAATCCTCCTGATAGCCAAACAGCTCCTCCGATCCAAACATTGCCATCTGGCGTTCACAGCCCTCCCGGCCTCCGTACAGCCGCCAGGGGATAAAGGACAGATCCCGCTCCATGCCGGCCAGCACACTCTGCTCCGCCAGGGACAAAAACCCCGTGCAGGTGTAGCGGCTCTGGCTGTACGCCCGCTCTGCAAGCTCCCGCAGCCGTTTCTGCAGCATTTCTTCTTCGCTCATGCTTCTTCCTTTCCTCTCATTCCGCGTCTTACGGCATCCTGTTACACCCGGGGAGTGTTCCGGGCTCCGGCCCCTTTTCGAAAACGCTCATACACAAAACAGTACTGCTGATATACCCCTGCCCAGGGGCTGTCCATCCAGCGGGGCCGGACTCCCTGGTAGACTTCCTCTATAATCCGCTTTACCCACACATCCACCGGACAGACGGAGAGGTCGTGGAGCCCGTACAGGCAGATACAGCTGGCCACCTTGATGCCGATCCCCGGCACAGCCAAAAGCTCCCGGCTGCCCAGCTTCTGCTTTTCACAGTCCGAAATCCCCTGAAACCACCGGGCGGCGGCCAGCAGGTAGCGGTCCCGGTACCCCAGACCCGCTTCCGCCAGGTCCTCCCGCTCCCGGGCGGCCAGGCGCTCCGGCGCCGGGAAGGTGTAAAAGCCCCCGGCAGGGCAGTCCGCCGCCGTCCAATCCCCCCAGGCCCGGCACAGCCGCTCAATGCAGCCCTTGATCCGGGGAATATTGTTGTTCTGGCTAATGACAAAGGAGGCCACCACCTCCCACAGATCTTGGCGCAGCAGCCGGATTCCCCGGCCGCAGCGGATGGCCTGCTGCAAAAAGGGATCGTTCTTGTCCGCCTGCTGCTGGATCCATCCGTAATCCGTATCCCAGTCCAGGTAGCTTTTCCAAAAGACCTCCCACTCCTCCTCCGGGCAGGAAAGCTGGATTTGCCGCCCCTTCTGCCGGGCGGTCAGATACCGTTTTCCCACCGGGATCCCGTAGGTTCCCGGCGCCAGCTGCTGCCAGCGGAAGCACTGGCCGGACTCGGCAATCTGGCCCAGATCCAGGTTGTCTGTCTCCTTGACCACGCTTGTCTCTCCTTTGTTTTTTATAAAATAAGGATCCTGCTTACAGGATCCTACGCCTGCGGCGGGCCCTTTCGCGGCATCTTCCGCTCCGCCGCAGCGCGCTCCTCGTGAAATCATAAAACAGCCCTCCGCGTCTGGCGCCGGAGGGCTGTCCCTTCTTCTTTCTGTCACCGCATCCGCGGATTTCCCCTCTTATTTGGACTTTATGTACCGGTCAATGGCTGCCGCCGCAGACTTGCCGGCTCCCATGGCCAGAATCACTGTGGCCGCCCCGGTCACCGCATCGCCGCCGGCGTACACACCCTCCCGGCTGGTGAGGCCATCGTCTCCGTTGGTGACAATACAGCCGTGACGGTTGGTCTCCAGCCCCTTGGTGGTGTTGCGGATCAGCGGGTTAGGCGAAGTCCCCAGGGCCATGATCACACAGTCCACATCCATCTGGAACTCGGAGCCTTCCTTCTTCACCGGACGGCGCCGGCCGGAGGCATCCGGCTCGCCCAGCTCCATCTCCACGCAGGTGAGGCCGGAGACAAAGCCGTTCTCATCCCCCAGGATCTCCACCGGGGAGGTGAGGAATTTGAAGATAATGCCTTCCTCCTTGGCGTGCTCAATCTCCTCCCGCCGGGCCGGCAGTTCTGCGTCCGAACGGCGGTATACAATGTAAACCTCCTCAGCGCCCAGCCGCTTGGCAGAGCGGGCAGCATCCATAGCCACGTTGCCGCCGCCCACCACGGCCACCTTCTTGGCATGGGCAATGGGGGTGTCGCTGTCCTCCCGGTATGCCTTCATCAGGTTGACGCGGGTCAGGAACTCGTTGGCGGAGTAAACCGCCTTCAGGTTTTCCCCGGGGATGTTCATAAAGCTGGGAAGCCCGGCGCCGGAGCCGATGAACACGGCCTCAAAGCCCTCGTCCTCCATCAGCTCGTCAATGGAAATGGAACGGCCAATGACCATGTTGGTCTCCACCTTTACGCCCAGGGCCTTCAGGGTATCCACTTCCTTCTGCACAATCACCTTGGGCAAACGGAACTCCGGAATACCGTACACCAGCACGCCGCCGGCCAGGTGCAGTGCCTCATAGATGGTCACCGCGTACCCCATCTTGGCCAGATCGCCGGCGCAGGTCAGGCCGGCCGGGCCTGCACCTACAATGGCCACCTTATGCCCGTTGGGCTCCGGCTTCACCGGGGCCTCTGTGCAGTGGGCATTGTGGTAGTCCGCCACAAACCGCTCCAGACGGCCAATTCCCACCGGCTCACCTTTGATGCCCCGCACGCAGTATTTCTCACACTGGGATTCCTGGGGGCACACGCGGCCGCACACAGCCGGCAGGGAGCTGTCCTGGTTGATCACCTGGTAAGCGCCCTCAAAATCCTTCTCCGCCACCTTGGCAATGAATTCCGGAATCTTAATGTTTACCGGGCAGCCCTGGACACAGGGCATTTTTTTGCAGTGGAGGCAGCGCTGGGCCTCGTCCACCGCCTGCTCCTCGGTGTATCCCAGGGCAACCTCCTGGAAATTCTTATTTCTCACGTCCGGAGCCTGCTCCGGCATTTTATTCTTCTCAAGGGACATGTTGGGCATGGTTACTGAACCTCCTTCTTAAACAGATTGCAGGCTTCCTCGTATTTGTGCCGCTCAAAGGGCTTATACATGGAGCCGCGGGACATGGCCTCGTCAAAGTCCACCAGATGGCCGTCAAAGTCCGGACCATCCACACAGGCAAACTTGGTCTCCCCGCCCACAGTCAGCCGGCAGCCGCCGCACATGCCTGTGCCGTCAATCATAATGGGATTCATGGAAACCACCGTCTTGATATTGTACTGCTTGGTCAGCTTACATACAAACTTCATCATGATCACCGGCCCAATGGCAATGACCTCGTCATACTGCTCACCTGCCTGGATCAGCTCCTCCAGGCCCGCCGTCACCATGCCTTTGGTGCCGTAGCTGCCGTCATCGGTCATCATCACCATCTTGTCGCTGACCGCCTTAAACTCGTCCTCCAGGATCACAATGTCCTTGCTGCGGAAGCCCACCACCGTGTGGACCTCACAGCCCAGGCTGTGCAGCTTCTTGGCCACCGGATACGCAATGGCGCAGCCTACGCCGCCGCCCACCACGGCCACCTTCTTCAGGCCTTCCACATGGGTCGGTGTCCCCAGCGGTCCCACAAAATCCTGAACATAATCGCCCACTTCTTTATGGTTCAGCTTTTCCGTTGTCGCGCCGACAATCTGGAAAATAATTGTGATCGTTCCCTTTTCCCGGTCATAGTCCGCAATGGTCAGAGGGATTCTCTCGCCGTCCGCATCTACCCGGAGAATGATAAACTGTCCCGGTTCTGCCTTCTTGGCAACGTGGGGAGCGTCGATCTCCATCAGGGTTACCGTCGGATTCAGCTCCGCTTTCCGTAAAATCTTGTACATGTCCACCATACCTTTCTCTGTGATTGCACAGTCTCAGCCATGCTGCTTTTTGTATTATAGCAAAGTTGTTGATTTTTGTAAAACAAAAACTTTTTGTATTCGTAAGTAAACGCTTTATTTTCGAAGCTTTCCCTACATTTTCCTTAAAGCTCAAACAGTGGTTCCGATTTCATGGAGAACAAAGCTTTCTACAAAACGAAAAGCTGCCGCACGCCGGGAAAACCAGCGGTGCGGCAGCCATCGGATCTGTTTTTAGAAATCCTTCAGGTTCAGCGCCTTCACGGCATTGTCATGGAAATATTCCTGCCAGCACTCTTTGTGGACCCGGGCCCGGTTGTACTCCATCAGATCCTGAATGGAATTGCTGGGGTAGCAGGACCCAAAGCACATCTTGTCATGCAGGTAGTAGTTGGCCGCCTCGTAATACCCATCTGATCCCGGCGTGTGGACACCGTACACATCCGGGGAGATGTAGAGGTTGGGGCGCTTAAAGGCAATGTAACACATCTCCGCCACATAAGGCCAGCCGCCGTGGGTCAGTACAATATGTAAGTCCGGATACCGGAGGCACACATTGTCAATCATCACCGGCTGGTAACAGCGGATGGTCCGGTTGCAGTTGCCCCCGTAGGGAAGGAGCAGCGGCACATTTTCTTTCTGGCATTTTTCAAAAATCGGCTCAAAACGGGCATCATCCAGCGGGGTCTCCGGGTCAAAGTACCCCGGCTCAAAGGTCATGCCGGCACAGGGGCCGCTGACCGCATATTTGTCGATCTCATACAGCGTATCCTTTATGTCCGCATAGCCGTCAATGGCCGCCATGCCGATGAAACGTCCCGGATAGTCCTCCAGCAGCTTGACAATCTCATCGTTGTTCATGTAGTAGGGCTTCCGCTTTCTGGCCGGGACCACGCCTACCAGGTTGTACGCATCCATCTCCTGGAGCAAAAGCTCCACCGACTGCTGCTTCACCGACTCCGGCAGGGACACATCCCAGCGGCGGCAGTAATCCGCCGCCCGCACCGGGTCGTTGTACAGGGAGCCTCGCAGGAAGCCCTCAATGGGGGGACGCAGGTACATGTCGATTACTTTCATGGTGTTCTCCTTCTTTCTGGCACATTGCCCTTTTATTCAAAATAGGTTTCGTTTCCAATATATAAGGTGCCGTTTCCAAACATCTGCACATTCTTCAGATTCTGCACCGCCACCGCCGTGGGGGTCTGGGAGCACAGCGGCACACAGTACATCTCCTCCAGGAACAGAGTCTGCATCTCCTTGGTCAGTTCTAGCTTCGCCGTCTCATCAAACTCGGCCTTGATCTCATCCAGAATGGCCGCAAATTCGGTGGCCTGCTCTGTGTTGGCGTTCATCAGGTACTGGGAACTGTTGGTAATACCGTAGGGCGGATAAAAACTGCGGTACACGCCGAACAGCGGATCCGTGGCGCTGCACACATAGTCCAGCATATACAGGTCATAGCCCTCACCGGTCACCATAATCTCTTTCTGGGCCGTCAGCTCAATGGTAGATACCTCCACCTGAATGCCCAGCTGCCCCAGCGCATTCTGAATCATTTCCACCGAGGAGACATGGTAATCCCGGCTGTCCGTGAGAAGCGTCAGCGGCCGGTCAAAGCCATTGGGATACCCGGCCTCTGCCATCAGCTGCTTAGCCTTCTCCAGGTCATACCCATTGGCAGTTCCGGTCAGTGACTCATCGTAGCCCCAGCCGTCCACTGGCAGAACCGAGTAGGCGACCTCCCCTTCCACCGGCCAGATGGTATTCTGGATTGCCTCCTTGTCAATGGCATAGCCGATTGCCTGGCGTACTCTGGCGTCGGACAGCTCCGGCACCGCACAGTTAAAGTTCAGAGCGTTCATCCGGACAGAGGTTCCCTCGGAGGTAATCACCTGTAAGTTTTCATTCTCTTCCGCCCGCTGAATATCGGTGCTCAGAGCCTCCATGGTGCAGTCCAGCCCGCCGGTCTCCAGCTCAATGTATGCCTGGGACTGCTCCTCAATATAGCGCAGGGTGATGGATTCCAGCTTGGCCGGGCCGCCCCAGTAATCGTCAAACCGCTTCAGGCTCAGGTGGTCTCCCTGCACCCACTCGTCAAAGGCAAAGGGGCCTGTGCCCACTGGCTCATACTGCATCTGGTCCCCCAGCTCGTTCCATGCCTTCTCGCTGACAATGAAGGTGTGGCACTGGATGGATGCCATATTGGCGACTACGGAAGAATCCGGTGTCACCATGTTGATCACCACCGTATAGTCATCCGGCGTCTCCACATTTTCAAAATCCAGCGAATCGTTGAGGCTGGCCCTGGGAGTGGAAAACTCGCCCCACTGGTTGATAGAGAAGGCCACATCGCTGGCCTTCAGCTCCTCGCCATTGTGGAATTTGACCCCCTGGCGCAGGTGCACCGTCAGCTGCATATAATCGTCGCTCCACTCCCAGGACTCTCCGATCCCCGGGAGCACTTCACTGCCATCCTCGGCCAGCTTGAACAGGCACTCATAGACCGATCCAATACTGTTTTTTACACCTGCATTGTTGGTGGCATAGGGGTGCAGGTTCCCCGGTTCTCCCACGGAGGTGGACATGACCAGGTTGGTCTTTCCGCTGCTTCCCTGCTGTTCTCCGCCGCCTCCGCCGCAGCCGGTCAAAGCCAAGGCTGCCGCCAGCACCAAAGCCGAAAGTTTCTGAAGTCTCGCCTTTTTCATATTTCTCCTCCTTCTATTCCGAATCCGGCATCCTTATGCCGGTTCGCAATCCACGGTTTCTTGCTGCCGCACCGGAAAACCGGCTGCCGTCAGGCTCCTTTCTCCTGGTTGATCTCCTCCGCATAATGGCAGGCCACCACATGCCCCGGTTCCAGCTCCCGCAGCTCCGGCCCCTTCTGGAAACACGCCTCCTTGGCGTAAATACACCGGGGAGCAAACCGGCAGCCTGGCTTGGGATTGATGGGGGAAGTCAACTCTCCCTTCAGAATGATCCGCTTTTTCTTCTTATGAATATCCGGCTCCGGGATCGCCGAGAGAAGCGCCTGGGTATACGGGTGCAGCGGCTTTTCAAACAGCCGGTCCACCTCACAGTGCTCCACCATCTGTCCCAGATACATCACCAGAATATTCTGGGAAATATAGCGCACCACCGACAGGTCATGGGTGATAAACATGTAGGTCAGCCCCAGATTTTCCTGCAGGTCCAGCATCAGATTGATAATCTGCGCCTGGATGGAGACATCCAAAGCCGACACTGGCTCATCGCAGACCACAAACTTCGGGTTTAAAGCCAGCGCCCGGGCAATGCCGATTCTCTGGCGCCGCCCTCCGTCCAGCTCATGGGGATAGGTATTCAACAGGCGGCGGGCTAGACCCACCGTATCCATCAGCTGGAACACCCGCTTTTCAATCTCCGGCTTGCTCAGCCGGCCCTCAATGACCATCGGCTCCGCAATGGTCTCGCTGAGGGACATCCGGGGATTCAGGGAGGCAAAGGGGTCCTGGAAGATAATCTGCATGTCCTCCCGCAGTTCCCGCAGCTGTTTTTTGTTTACCTTGGTAATGTCCTTCCCCTGGAAAAAGATCTGTCCGCCGGTGTTGTCCAGCAAGTGCAGGATGGTTCGGCCCAAGGTGGATTTGCCGCATCCGGACTCACCCACCACCCCCAGGGTCTCCCCTTCCTGAATGTCAAAGGTAATGCCATCCACTGCGTGGAGGATTCCTTTTCCGGTTTTAAAAAACTTTTTCAGATTTTTCACTTGTAAAATGGCAGACATGGCTCACTCCCTCCCTTTCACATGTTCCACATTCCGGCAGCGGATCAGATGCCCGGGTGAGAACTCCGTCAGCGGCACCTCCTCCTGCTCACACTCCGGCGTCCGGTACGGGCAGCGGGGGGCAAACTTGCAGCCGGGCGGAAGGCGGGCCGGATCCGGCGTCAGCCCTGCCACCGGCGTCAGCCGCCTCTTTTTGCCGGCCACGCTGGGAAGAGAACCAAACAGGCCAATGGTATAGGGATGCCGGGTCTCGTCAAAAATGTGTTCCGCCGTTCCCGATTCCACAATCTCACCCGCATAGATGATGGCCACCTTGTCACACATCTCCGCCACCACTCCCAAATCGTGGGTGATCAGGATCATGGACATGTTCAGCTTAGCCTTCAGATCGTTCATAATATCCAGCACCTGGGCCTGGATGGTTACGTCCAAGGCCGTGGTGGGTTCATCGGCAATCAGCAGCTCCGGGTTACAGGACAGGGCAATGGCAATGACAATCCGCTGCTTCATGCCGCCGGAAAACTGGTGCGGATACTCGCCGTAGCGCTCCCGGGGAATGCCCACCATCTCCAGGGTTTCCGCCGCCTTAACGGTAGCCTCCGCCCGGGATACATGGGAGTGAAGCCGGATACACTCTGCGATCTGATCTCCCACGGTGTCAATGGGATTCAGGGCCGTCATAGGATCCTGGAAAATCATGGATACCTTGGCTCCCCGGATCTTCTGCATTTCGGAAATCTTTTTGTCCAGGAGATTCTCGCCCTCCAGCACAATCTTCCCGCCCAGGATTTTCCCCGGCGGATTGGGGACCAGCCGCATGATTCCCAGGGCAATGGTGGTCTTGCCGGCGCCGGTTTCCCCCACCAGCCCCAGGGTCTCCCCCTTGTCCAGCGAGAGGTCCACATGGTTCACCGCACACACTTCCCGGTTTTCCGTAAAATAATGGATGGACAGATCCTCTATGGATAACAGTTTTTCGCTCATCTGAAACCTCCCCTTAGTCTTTCAGTCTGGGGTCTAAGGCATCCCGCAGGCCATCTCCCAGCAGATTGAATCCATACACGGTGAGCATAATGGACAGGCCCGGGAAGGTGGTAATGTACCAGTAATCCCGGATAAACCGGCGTCCAGCAGAAAGCATGGCTCCCCATTCCGGCATGGGAGGCTGTACGCCCAATCCTAGGAAGCTAAGCTGGGATGCGGACAAGATACTGGTGGAAATATTCAGTGTAAACTCCACCAGCATCGGCGCAAAAGCGTTGGGCAGCACATACCGGCGAATAATCCGAAAATTGTTGGCGTTGATGGACCTGGCCGCCTCCACATACTCCTGGCCGCGGACTGTGAGCACCGCCCCCCGTACCACCCGTGTAAAGCGCCCTACGTTGGAAAGGCCGATGGAAATCACGGCGTTAAAGAGCCCCGGCCCCAGGATGGCCGCAATGGCAATGGCCAGCAGCGTCGCCGGGATCGCCAGTACAATGTCAATGCACCGCATGATGATATTGTCCACTTTCCCGCCGTAGAAACCGGCAATGCACCCTAGTACCCCTCCCAGGGTGGAGGACACACATACGGACACCAGGCCCACCATCAGGGAGGAGCGTGCTCCGTAGATCACCCGGCTCAGAATGTCCCGCCCGTAATTGTCCGTGCCAAAGGGATGGGACCAGCTGGGGAACTGAAAGGCAATATTGGTATTCTGCTCATCATAGTGGTAGGGGGCAATGACAGGCGCGAAAATGGCCAGGAAAATGATCAGCAGTACCAGAAACATGCCGAACATAGCCAGCTTATTCCGCCGCATCCGGGACCAGGCGTCCACCCACAAGCTTTTCTTTTTGACAATCTCTTCTTCCTCCACAACCGGTGCGGATGCCATTGGATTCATGCGGACACCTCCTCCTTTTTCTGGAATTTTACTTTCTTTCCGCCGCCGTACTGGGAGCGGATCCGTGGATCCACAAAAGCATACAGAATATCCACCAGCAGGTTCACCAGAGAGAAAGTGACGGCAATCACCAGCACACCTCCCATAACCGCCGGGTAATCCCGGAAGGAAATGGCGTCCACCAGATAGCTGCCCAACCCCGGAATGGAAAAGATCATCTCCACCACCATGGCGCCTCCCAGCTGGATGCCTACCCGCAGGCCCGCCACCGTGATCACCGGAATCAGGGAGTTCTTCAGCGCATGATGATAGATGACACTCTTGCGGGGAGCCCCTTTAGCCTCCGCCGTACGGATGTAATCCTGGCGGATCACCTCCAGCATACTGGATCGGGTGGTGCGCATAATAGCCGCCGCCCCGTTCACCCCCACCGTCAGGGCCGGCAGCACCCAATAGCGGGGACCGTACCAGCCGGTGGCCGGCAGGATCTGCAGGTGCAGGGCAAAAACCTGGGACAGCAGCAGGCCAATCCAGAAAGCAGGCATGGAAATACCGATCATGCCCACCACCGTCACCACCTTGTCCACAAGCTTTCCTTTGTTAACGGCGGAGGTTACTCCCAAAAGGATTCCCAGCACAATGGAAACGGAAATCCCCACCAGCGTCAGCTGCATGGTGGTAGGGAACCGGCGCATTACCTCCTGAAGGACCGGGCGGCCGCTGGTGTAGGACTCACCCAGATCTCCATGGAGCATGTCAATCAGATAATTCACATACTGGACCACCACCGGATCGTTCAGCCCCAGCTCCTCCCGCTTGGCCTCCAGCTCCTCCGGCGTTGCGTCATCCCCCAAAATGGACCGGGCCGGATCTCCCGGCGTCACCTGCAGCATGGCAAACACGATGACCGTCACACCCAGTAGCACCGGAATCATCATCAACAGACGTTTCAAAATGTATTTGTACACGCGCTACACCTCTTTCTCTTCTTCCAGTCCCAGATCCTTCCGTAGGATCCGCAGATCCTCTATATGAATCTGATGGGTCCTGCCCACCGATACAAACGTCCCGTCCGACCCAAATGCTTCCGCCCCGATCCGGGACAGGGTTCCCAGAGAGCCGGCGGATATGGATACCACGGGAATCGGAATCTCCTCCTCCTTGGCTTTTCGGATAGCATGCCCCAAACGCCATATATCACCGTAGTTCTGAGCAACAAAGGATACCTTACAGACATCCGCCCCACGCTCCATTTCCTGCTGCAGCTTGCGGATAATCTCCTCCTCCTCGGGAGTCCCTTCCAGGTCATGGTAGGAGATCATCAGCGCAATCCCATTTTCCCTGCACAGCTGCCGGAGCTCTGCATGGAAATCTGCCTCATACCGCAGCTCCACGTCCACCATATCCGCCAGGCGGCTCTGGATGACACAGCGGAGAATCTCCTTCTTTTTCTCCGGCCCAATCGCCCGGACGCCGTTCTCCTCCACATGGCGGGGTGTCACCAAAATCGCGCTGTTTCCCGCCATTTTGCGAAGAAGAGCCAGTGCCTCCTTTACCCTTTCACAGTCCTCCACCTCCTCAAAGTAATCGGCTCTCCACTCCAGAATGTCCGGCCGGCAGTTCAGTGCCTCCTCGGTCATCTCTTGCAGCTCCCGCAGGTTCCGGGGTACCAGCGGAAGAATCAGCGCCGGTCTCCCAGACCCCAGGACAACATCCCGCAGCTGTACTTTCCGTCTGCTTTCCTTCCCTCTTGCCATTTTCACATTCCTCCTCAAAAATCTATGAAGTGATATTTTTTTTAAATTTTTTATGATTAAAATATAACATTTTCTCTATTCTCTGTCTAATATATAATATCTGTAATTTTAATAGGTAATTACCTATGGATTTTCTTCGGTCTTTCTGGTATATTGGTTTTCAGAATATGGTTTTATACACAGTTCTCATAATTAAGGGAGAATACAGATATGAACATTCGCTATTTAAAAATCTTTTTAGCCGTGGTGGACAACAAGACAATGAACGCAGCTGCCAAGGTTCTGAATATTGCACAGCCATCCATCAGCCAGGCCATCCAAGAGATGGAGCACTACTATGGCGTAAAGCTTTTTGACCGGCTGAACCGCCATCTTTATCTGACACCGGTGGGGGCAGAGCTGCTCTCCTTCGCGCGCTATATAGTCTCCAACTTTGACGATATGGAGATTTTTCTGAAGAACTCCGCCCAGAACCCCATACTGCGCATTGGTTCCACGGCCACCTTCAGTACCTGTTTCCTCAGCAACATTGCAGCGCGGATGCAGGCGCTGCACCCGAATATTTCCATGGACATGGTGGTAACCAACACCGCCACCGTAGGGGAAAAGCTGTTATCCAGCCAGCTGGATCTGGGAATTGTGGAAGGGCAGATTGATAATCCGGATATCCTGCGGGTACACCTTTTAACGGATCATGTGATCCTTGTCTGCAGCCGCACCCACCCTTTTTACGGAAAAAAGATTTGTTTTCAGGATTTGGATGGACAGGACTTTATCTCCCGGGAAGAGACCAGCTACCTGCGCAATCGTTTTGATTCCATGGCCCGGAAACGAAACATCTCCTACCGGGAAGCCTGGCGTTGTTCCGGTTCCGAAGCCATCAAAGCGGCGGTAGCAGCCGGACAGGGAATTGCCGTACTATCGGCAGTGGCTGTCAAAGAAGAGCTGGAGAAAGGGCTGTTTTATGCCCTTCCCATTTCGGACGCAAATTTTGACCGGGAAGTAGCCCTGGTATACCACAAAAGCAAATTCCTCTCCCCTGCCCTGAATACATTTATCCATGTCTGCCGGGATTATCTGCAGGAAGCGCTGCAGAACGAAGATGGACAGAAAGGGTATATTCTGCCCTAATCCTGAAAAAGCCGCCCGATCCGCCTCTCTCTGCGAACCGAACGGCTTTTTCCTATATGTATCCCTCAAAACACCACCATCAGCCCCACCAGCACCGCGCAGCTAATAATAAAGGACAGGGAGGTAGTAAAGCTGGCCAGCTCCACATCCCCTCCCAGCTGCTCCACAAACACGCTGGAGATGCTGGGGATGGGCGCGAACACGCACATGACCATCACCTGCCGCACAATCTCATCAAAGGGCAGCAGGAAATAGAAAATCAGCGCAAAAACCAGGCCGCAGGAATACTTGCGTCCCAGGATGGCCAGGGCCGTCTTCAGATAGCTCCGGTCAAAACGGATTTCAAACATCAGGCCAATCATAAACATGGAGACAAAGGCATTGGCGTTTCCTGTGGGCTCCGCAATGGTCACCAGGGCTGCCGGCGGGCGGATGCCAAACAGGGCCAGGACCACCAGCGTCAGATAGATGGGAATGGTCACCGACCGCACCAAGGCCAGCAGCACATCTCCCACCGCCAGCTTCTTCCCCCCCGGCGCTTTCACCACGCTGGAGGTGAAAATATAGGTTCCCCCCACCGACATAACCGAGTTTCCGGAATCAAACAGGGAGGCCAGCGCCAGCCCCGGACCGCCCAGGAGCTGCTGCACAAAGGGGATCAGGAAATTCCCCAGATTGTAGCCGGTGGCACAGAGCATCTTTAAGGAGCGAAGCTTATAATTTTCTCGATCCCGGGCCGTGGTGGCCAGCGTAAAGAGCAGCACCGCCCAGTTGGCCAGAAAAGCCAGCGGAATCAGGCTCAGCAGGGAATAGTCCAGCGTAAAGTCCCCAAAGGAGCAGATCACCGCCGCTGGCAGCGTAATGTTCAGCGTTACTTTAGCAAGGATCTGGTAGTCCCGCAGGCCAAAAACCTTCTTTTTCTTAAGCAAATATCCCAGGGCCAGCGGCGCCAGGAGAGAGAGCAGTTTCCAAAGAATATCCATTGTTTTTCCTTTCTCCGCTCACACACTATAGCACGGTTTCCCGGTCTGGTCAATCGGTTTCCGCGCTGGCCGCCGCTGCCAGGAACCCGTCCACGGTCTCCGCCCCCAGCTCCTGCCGCAGCAGCTCCAAAGCCTGGGCGTTGGCCGCCTGCATAGACGCCTGAAGCTCCTCCGAAGGGGTGAGGATCTCCATCCCGAATTCACGGGCCAGCTGGTCCAGCTGGCTGGCCTCCTCCTCCGGCAGCCGCCGTCCATGACCATGCCCACAAAGAGCAGGAACACGTTGATGACAATGAGAATCACCACCGGGCTGGTAAAGGTGTTGTTAAAGAAGGAAGCCACCACATCCGGCACGTTCAGCAGCGCCAGCACTTTGGCAAAGGCGCTGGCCGTTCCCAGGATGAACAGCAGCGGCCCGTAGGTTTTCACCGTCTCCACCAGAATGGGCCACAGGTCCCTGGGCTTCATGGTCCGGTAGATGACCAGGGCCACCAGCAGTGCGTAAAACACGGAGATTACCGCCGCCTCCGTGGGGGAGGCAATGCCGCCGTAGATGCTGCCCAGAATGATCACAGGGGAGAGGATGGCCGGGAAGCTCTCAAAAAAGACCCGGGCAAAGCCCTTTTTCCGGAGGGCTCCCACTTCCTCCTCAATCCGCTGCTTGTCCTCCCCGTTGCGCAGGCAGTAGAACACCGCATACACCATCAGGCAGCCGGCAATCAGGAATCCCGGCACAATGCCGGCGGTAAACATATTGCCCACGGAAGCCTCCTGGTTGGACATGCTGTAGAGGACGAAGGGAATGCTGGGAGGGATGATCACGCCCAGGCTTCCGGCCACTGCCACCGTGGCCACGGAGAAGTCCTTCTTATACCCCAGATTGATCAGCACCGGAATGGTCATGCTGCCCACCGCCGCCACCGTGGCCGGAGCGGAACCAGAGATGGCACCATAAAACAGGCAGGTAACGATCACCGCGCAGGGCATACCTCCGGGAATTTTCCCCAGAAAGAACGAGAAAACTTCAAATAGCTTCTTGGACACGCCGCCCCGAGCCATCAGGACGCCGGACAGAATAAACATGGGGATAGCCAACAGGGTAAAGCTGTCCACGCCTTCCACCATACCGCGGATCAGATTGGTAGCGGTAAACATCTTCGCGTTCTCCAGTCCCGGAAGCAGGGAGGCAATGGTAACGGAAGAGGAAATGGGGATGGACAAAAACAGGCAGACCAGGAACACCACAAATACAATCGCTGGATTCATCTTCTACTCTCCTCTCTTGGATTCCTTTTACAGGCTGGCATCATCGGATCTCTTCTCCACCGGTGAAATTCCCTTGACCCGGAAATAAATATCCTGGACCAGGCGGATCACCGCCAAAATGAATCCAATGAAGGGCGCCACATACACATATTCCATGGGAAGCAGCATGGCCGCGCTGGTCTGCCCGTTCTCAATGGTGCGCTGCAGATAGGTAAACGCCGGGGAAACCAGATACGCAAACATAACAACCTGAACCAAATCCACCAGGATCAGTAAAGCGGTGCGGGCTTTATCCGGCAGGGCATCTACCACAATTTCAATCTGGATGGTCAGCCGTTTCCGGATACAGTAGCTGATCCCGATAAAGGTGGACCAGACAAACAGGTATCGGGTCAACTCTTCCGACCACGCCAGGGAATTGCTGAACACAAACCGGGCGATTACCTGCAGAAACATGACGCAGGACATGATGATCAGAAGAATACACAGGGCCACTTCCTCCGCGTTTTTCTCCAGCCATTTGAGAGCTTTCATTCTTCTCCTCCTTTTTCACAAAACTGAACCCCTGGGGCTGCGCAGCCCGTCCGTTTCCCGCTGTCTGCGGGGATGCGTCCACTGTAGCACGCAAAAAAAACCGGTGCCAGAGGAGAAATTTCATCCTCTGAACACCGGTTAAGAATCGTTGAAAATTTGTGCAGCCTATGAAAAATTGTTCATACAGCCGGGAAGGCTTCTGTGGTTCCGCCTTTACATCTCCGGCACAGGCGTAGGCCGGGCAGAATCAAACACCGAGTCCACATCAAAGAACATGCTCAGCTTATCCTTATGGTAGTACATCTCATATCCGTCCGCATTGATCCGGGCCTGGCGCAGATACTGGGAGGTGAACTGCACCCACGGCTGGTTGCTGTCCACATTGCAGTAGTAGTCAAAGCCCACACTCTTCAGGTAATCGAACTTTTCATTGTCATCGTAGCTGCGCCAGCTGCCGATGTCCGTACCCTTGGGGAAGATCAGAATATCCGTATCCCCGCCCAGCAGCGGATTCACCTGATCCAGCCATTTCTGCATGTCCGTCTTCATATTCTCCAGGGTGGCCTCCCCCATATCCCGGTGGCCCCAGCTGTGGGAGGCAAACTCCCAGCCCAGCTCTTCCATCCGGGCCGCCACAGCTGTCGCCTGCTCCCGCTCCTCTTCCACATCCAGGGTTGCATACCAGTCCTTATAATTCTCATCGCTGGGATCCCCGTACTTGGGCGCTGTCCGGTAGCCCAGGATTCCGTCATACCCGGTGAGGGCGATAATTCCCCGGGCTCCCTGGTAGGAGAAGTCCGGATGCTCCGCAATAAACTGTTCCAGCAGAGGCACCACATCAAAGGCGCCGGTCTGGGTGGTCCCGTCCTCCATCTCCATCTCGCAGGTAGGGATCCCGTCCTCCCCAATGATGATCTTGGTGGCAAAGCCGTGACCTTCCATATACTCATAATAAGACACATCATCCACCGAAAGAACAAAAGGCTTCTTCCCCGGAGGCAGCATAATGGAGCCCTTGACCAGCTCACCGTTTTCCTCATAGGCCATATCATGGATCTGCACCAGCACATAACCATTCTCGTACATCTGCTGGATGATTTTGTTGAACTCATCCACGGTGGTCATTACCTGGTTGTAGTTGTCCGCCATATTGGAGCTGAAAGCCAGATCGGTGTCCACAATCAGGGAGTGGAAAAAGATGTGCGGGATCTGGGTGATGTCCGCTTCCACCAGGGTGGATTTGGTCTCCTCGTATCCGGCAATGGCATCGGTGATGGCCGTGTTGGATTCATAGTCCGGCACCTCCTGCAGCAGGGCAATGGCCCCGTCATAATCATAGGAGGCTGCCAGCTGCTCCGCCTGGGCCAGCGCCGTATCCGCATCCGACACTTCCCCGCCGGTACCCTCGGTGCCGGTGCTCTCGCTACCCTCGGTGGAGGAAGCCGAGCCAGACGGGAATACCACCTGATCCTCGTCATTGGACCCACCCAGGAAATGGATGGCCGCAAAGATCACGCCAGCCAGGACAATCACCAAAATCACCGTCACAATAATCCGGTTCCGGATGGCTTTCCGCCTTCTGGCCCGCCGGCGCAGTTCCCGCTGCCGGCTCCCTCTATAGTTATAATCCATAGATGCAACCCCCTTGTTCTTCCAAATTTCAGCAATTTACCGTCCCTATTTTAACATCCATGCCCTGGAGAATCAAGGGAGCAATTCTTAATAAATAGTGATAAATCTCCTGCCTCACCGTAAGGCTTCCCACTGCTGCCGGATTTTTTGCTCATGCTCCTGCCGGTCACTGGTGATCAGTTCAAAGGTCAAATACGCCGGGGCCACCTGCTCCACCAGCTCCCGCATACGGGAAGCCGTAAAAGGAAGATGCTGGTCAATTTGAAACACATGACGATAGCAGGCATCCAACCGGGCCGGATAATCCCCGGCGGCTTCCTCGCGTTTCTCCAGCAGCCGGCGAACATAGCCGCCGGTGAGGCTTTGATTCAGGTGCATGCCTCGGATAAAGGAAGCCAGCGGACCATGGGCCTCCACCTGTTTTCGAATATAGTCCACCGCCTCCTCCTGGGAACGCAGTTCCCAATTGGTGTGCATCAGATGCCCTGTATCCAGCATCAAACCCTTCCGGGGATAATGCACCTGGGAAAGCAGCCGTTCCGTGATCTCCGGCCGAGTCAGAGTCAGTCCCGGCCACCAGAGATTTTCCATCAGGAATTCAAACTGGTACCCCTTTCCATCCAACAGGGAATTGATCAGCTCCGCCGCGGCATCCACCACCTGCTCATCCGAATGTTGAAAGTGATAGGTAAAAAACTCCAGGGTCTTTATGTCACAGACATGAAAGACCACATATGGCACGTCCAGCGCCTGGGCCAACGCCAGATCTTCCTCAAAGGGTTTCCGCAGGCTATCCCGGTCCAATCCGCCCAAAACCTTCTCCGCCTGGGCCAGCGACCCGTATTCCGCTTCCAGCCCCTTCCAGTTTCCCTGCCAAAGATCCAGCCAGTCGTTCCGGTAACGGATATGCACACCCTGAATCAGGCCAGAAGGGAAGAAGGATGGATCCCCGCCCGCGCAGTGCAGCAGCTCGATTCCATCCAGGCCCAGCTTCCGGACATATGCCTCCAGATCCTTCCCATCCCGAAAGCGCTCCTCATCCCATCGGCTGTCCGTCATATTCATGGAAATTTGCATGTGAACCTTCCTCCTATTTCCATGTCTTTAAAAAGCATTCTAATCCAGAAGGCGGTTCAATGTCCCCGCAAGTTCCCGGACCATAACCATCAGCATGTCCGTTCTATCTCTCAGCTCCGCTGCCTCTTCGTTCCCAGGGGGGAGGGCGACGCTGCCATCCACATCGCTTTTCTGTAGTTTTGTCAACAGTTCACACCCCGCCTCGTGTGCCTCCTTGGGTTCCAGCAGCCCCCATTGGAGCTGATCCAGAAGGTGCACATAAAGGGAAACCTGTGCCACCAGGCGGCTCTGCCGGCAAAGGCAGTCCAGCTTTTCGGAAAATTCCGCCCGGCTGAGGCGGCCCGGCCCCTGGGCATACGCCTCCCACAGGGACAGCTCCGTTATGCCAAAACGGTCGGTCCGCCGCAGCACATGGTGCTGCAGTTCCGGCGAAAGGCCGGTCTGCCGCCGCAGGGCCTCCCGCACCGCCGCCTTCACCGCCTTTCCGATCAGCTCCCCCAGCTTGCTGTGCTTTCCCGCATTGGTCAGGCAGATTTCCGATGTCCGGTCGCTGGCCACTATGGTTCCATCGGTTCCGGATCCGGTGGCAATCCCCGTGGAGTAACGGCTGGGGGCCAGGAGCTCCTGCAGCGCCGCCGTTTTGGCTTCCGTGCAGGTAACCAGGGCACGGGCCAGGGCACCGGGAGTCAGATCCACATTAAAAAACAGCATGATATTGATGGTTCCCGCTGCCGATGGCATGCCTTGTCCCACCGCCTCATCCCAGCTGGCCGGATCGCCCACCCGGCCGCCGTTTACCTCAATCCCTCCGGTCACCACCGCCGTCACCGCGGTGGCGCCGGATTGCTCCGTGCGGATGGAGACATTCTCCATACTGGCGGCGGTGGACATACCAGCGGCAGTTGCCGGATCCAAACCCAGCGCCTCTGCCGTCAGGGCCAGATGCGCCTCGTAGGAAGGAGCCCGCATCCGGCATTCCATCCCCGCCCCGGGATTGATGTCGTTGTTGAACACAGCCGTAAGCCCTTCCTGGTATCCGCCGTTGAGGGCACAGGTACTCAGCACCCGCCGCAAGCCTTTAAAGGGCACCACAATACACTTCTCATACCGATGAATGGAATCCCCAGAGGGAAGCGTTCCGATCCGCATGTCACTCCTCCTTTCCGTCCGTCAGCTTCTGCAGCTGTTCCAAAAACGCATCGTGATCGCCAAAATAGGCAATTTTCTTTTTCTCTCCCAGCTGCTGCAGCCGCTCCACCAGCCGGCCGCCGGTATAGTCCCCGCTGAGGGCATTTTTGTGGAAAAAAATCTGCCCTTTCATCTGCTCCAATCCCTCCAGGTTCATTAAATTGTTCTCCCCAAAGGGCATATCCGCCACCAGGATCACATCCGCATCCCGCATCATCTCCAGGTTCCGCTGCTGATCCTGCCAGGTCACCGGGGTAAAGGGAGGGATCTCCACATGGGGAATCTGCAGATACCGGCAGAGATCACAGTCCCCGCTGCCCTCATTGACCACCCCGGCGGTCAGAATGTGACCCCTGTCATCCAGTTCTTCCAGGATCCGCAGCGCGCCGTCCCCTCCGCAGATCACGTGGATCCGCAGAGGGTGGGCCACCTGCTTCCCCCGCAGGACCCGCACCGGCACAATCTCCGGCTTATGGAACAGAGGATTCTGGCGGATCAGAAGCTTCATCTGGTAAAGCTCTTCCATATTTTTTTTGGTGACAATGGCCGCCGGCTCCCCGTCCGCCGCCACCTTTCCATCCCGCAGCAGGATCATACGCCCGCAGTAGCGGGAGGCCATGTTGACATCGTGGAGCACCGCCAGCACCGTCAGCCCTTCCTCCCGGTTCAGCTGGGTGATCAGCTCCATCACCTCCGTCTGGTGATGGATGTCCAGGGCCGAAGTGGGCTCATCCAAAAGCAGGATCTGTGGCCTCTGGGCCAGGGCCCGGGCCAGAATCACCCGCTGCCGTTCCCCGCCGCTGAGTTCATTGTACAGCCGCTCCCGGAATTCCAGGGTATTGGTCACCTCCATGGCCTGGCGGATGGCCGCCGCGTCCTCCGGGCTTTCCCGCTTTCCAAATCGCTGGTAGGGGTAACGCCCCATGGCCACCACCTCCTCCACGGTAAAGGCGTACTCCACCGCATAGGACTGGGGCACCACCGCCACCAGCCGGGCCCGCTCCCGAGGCTTCAATCCCCGGTTATCCTTTCCGCAGATTCCAATCTGCCCGCCCCGCAGGGGCAGCAGCCCAGAGATGCATTTTAAAAGGGTGGATTTTCCGGTGCCGTTGGAGCCGATCAGGGCCACAAATTCCCCCTGCCGGATGGAGGCGGTAACACCCTGCAGCACTGTTTTTTCCCCATAGCCTGCCGCCACCTCCTGCAGGCACAGCATTTCCTCTCGCATTAGCCCCCACCTCCCCGCCGGGATTTCCGAAGTAGATATAGAAAGAAGGGGCCGCCGCAGGCCGCGGTGATAATCCCCACCGGAATCTCCTGGGCAATAGCACTGCGGGCCGCCGTATCACAGAGGATCAGGAACGTGCCGCCGAAGAGCAGGGAAACTGGCATCAGCACACGGTGCCGGGGCCCGGTAAACAGCCGCACCACATGGGGGACCAGCAGGCCCACAAAGCCGATGATGCCAGTGGCCGAGACCACTGCCGCAGTGACCAGGCTGGATACAATCATCACTTTTTTCTTCACAAACTCCACATTGACCCCCAGCTGCACCGCCGTCTCCTCCCCCATGAGCATAATATCCAGCTCCCGGGCGGAGGTGAGCAGCAGCCCAATTCCCACCACCACATAAGGGAGGATTACCAGAATCTGGTCCCATCCTTTCCCGTTGAGGCTGCCCATGGTCCAGAACAGGATCTGATCCATGCTCTGCTGGTTGAACAACATAATCAGGGATAAAAACGCCGAAAGAGTCTGGCTGACCGCGATACCGGACAGCAGCAGGCTGGAGATGGGCACCCGCTTTCCAGTCCGGGAAATAGAATAGACCAGAATCACCGTCAGCAGCGCCCCCACAAAGGCCAGGAAGGTGGTACCAGACATACCAGCCAGGCTGCCAGAAAGGTTCAGGACAATTCCCAGTGACGCCCCCAGGGCAGCCCCGGAAGAAATGCCCAGAATATAGGGATCTGCCATAGGGTTTTTGAAAATCCCCTGGTAGCTGGCGCCGCACACCGCCAGGGCAGCCCCGGTGAGGAAGCCCAACAGCACCCGGGGAAGCCGCACATTGCGGATAATCACCACACTGCCCTCGGAAATCCCGTCCATATCCACCGGTATATGAAAGATTTCATGGAGAAGGATCCGGTTGACCTCTCCCAGGGAGACCGAAGCAGCCCCAATTACCGTACAAACATAGATCAGAAGAAGGCAGCCGGCTGCCGCCAAAGCCAGCGCCAGCCGTCTCCTTCCTCCCCGTTTTTCCTGCTGATTCCCGCTCATTGAAACAGTTCCGGATAAATCTGCTCCGCCAGCAGCCGTGTGCCTTCCGCCAGCCGGGGGCCGGCCCTCTGGATCAGATCCGCCTCCGGGGACAGGCCGTCAAAATAGATCAGTGTGTCCTCCCCCTGGATGCAGGCCAGCTCCGAAAGGCCGGCCACCTGGCGCAGGTCCTCCGGCGTGGAGTAGAGGGAAATGTAGACATCCGGGTTGCTCTCAATGATCTTCTCCATCGAAAGCTGCGGCCACATCTCTCCCGTATCCGCCGCCACATTCCGCACACCGATATCCTCCAGCATGTTGCCCAACAGGGAGCCGGGGCCTGCGCTGTAATAGTCGCCCAGATCAATGAAGGCAGACTTCTCTTCCGTTTTGGCGGAAAGGATCTCCTCCAGCTCCGCCATCTCCGCCTCCATGCCGTCCACCACGGCCTGCGCCTCCTCGTTCTGGTTCAGCACCTGCCCGGCGGTCAGGATGTTCTGCTCCACCCCTTCCAGATCGCTGGCGGCAAAAACAACCACCTTAGCCCCGGCGCTCTCCACCTGGCTGCGGATGGCGTCATCAATATAGTCTGAGGCAAAGACCACATCCGGGTCCATGGAAATAATCAGCTCCGTATTGGGGGATGTGTAGGTTCCAATAGACGGGACCTCCGCCGCCTCCGGCGGATAACTGCAGTAATCGGTGCGTCCCACCACCCGGCCGCCGGCATCCAGGGCGAACAGTGTCTCCGTGTTGGCCGGTGACAGGGATACCACCCGCTCCGGCTCCGCCTCAATGGTGACGCTGTTTCCCAGATCGTCCGTGATGGTCAGGGGGTACTGGGTTTCCGCGCCTTCCGCCTCCGCGGAGGCCGTCTCTCCGGCCGTCTCCCCGCCGGCCGCTTTGCTGGTCTCCGCGGCTGTGCCTTCGGTCTCCGCGGCGCCGGTGGTCTCCTGGGCTGTCCCGTTGCCGCAACCGGACAGCGCCGCCATGCTCACCGCCAGCGTCACCGCCAGCAGGCGTTGTATGTGTCTCTTTTTCATTCCTGTTATAACCTCCTCCCGCAGGCTCATACCTGCTCGGGATTCAGTATCTCACATTCCTCTTTATTTGTCAAATGGAGTCGGTTTTCATGGGTGCCCGCTGTGCCTGGAGCTGCAGGTGGTCGTCCTTCACCTGTCCCCGGAGGAAATCCTTCCGCAGAGACAGGCTGTCTCCCTGGACTTTCAGCTCCAGCTGGAAGCAGAAGCAGGTCTCCACAAAGCGGAACACCAGAGACAGCGTATCCGGCGCGGCAAAAGATCCGCTGACCAGCAACTGGCTGGCCGGAATCCCGCCGCAGGGGATGGTGTTCTGCCGGGGATTGCCGTCCAGGCCCACGGCCAGCCGCACCGGTACGCCCTCCAGCTCGTAGGCCATCTCCGCCTCATACTCTCCAAAGCGCAGGCGGAAGCCCTCCACCAGCCGCCGGGGATAGTATTCATCCATAATCCCGCCCAGGCAGGGGTCCAGATACAGGCTTCCCTGGGTAACCTTCCAGGCTCCGGCCAGCTGCTCCCGGTTTCCCCTGGGCTGGCAGGGCACCGCCGGAAGGGAAAGGCGGGACAGGCGGTTGCGCAGCCGGTCCGCCAGACGCGCGTCCGCAGCCCCCGGCTCCACAAATGCCTTCTCACAGAAATCCCAGATTAAGTCCAAAGACCCCTGGGCGCCGTCCCCCAGCCGGGAGGTCTCCGTATAGACGATCACCATATCCTGGGAGGGGATGGCAATGGCAAACTGCCCCATGGCGCCGTCCGCCCGGTAGGCCCCGGGGTAGCTGCACATCCACATCTGATATCCGTATCCGGCACGCCAGTCCCTCCGGCATGCGTTGGGATTCTGCCGCAGGTCTGCGTTATCGTTCTGCCTGGTGGTCGCCTGCCGCACGTACGCTTCGGAGAGAATCCGGCGGCCCGCGCACACGCCGCCGTCCAGATACAGCTTCAGCAGCTTCAGCATATCCTCCGTCCGCAGGAACGCGCCGCTTCCGCCAATCTCAATCCCGT
>CAJFTW010000067.1 GCA_904420025.1 Candidatus Pseudolachnospira avium | reverse complement strand
AGCTGAGAGGCTGAATGGTCTGGCCAAACATCATCATATCCAGCTCCACTGTCCGAATTAAGTAGCGATGCAGAGCCACGCCCATGAGAATGCCGGCGCAGATTCCGAAGATGGTCAGCAAGACGTTTTCCCGGTACACATAGGCGGCCACTTCGCCGTCATAGAATCCCAGCACCTTCAGTGTGGCCAGCTCCCGGTGCCGCTCTGTGATATTGATATTGTTCAGGTTATAGAGCACCACAAAGGCCAGAAGGCCGGCGGAGATAATCAGCACCCAGATAACCAGATCCAGGCTGCGCATCATGTCATCCACGGTGGTCTGCAATTCATGGATGAAAGAGACCGATGTGATGCCATCCAGGGCCATCAATTCCGTAGAAAGCTGATTTTCCTGGGTTTCATCCAGATCATCCACCGAGAGCAGCACCGTGTTATATTCCGGCGCTTCCCCGTAGAGCTGCTGGTACAGGGCGGGTGTCATGTAAATATAGTGGTACAGGTAGTTCTCCGCAATTCCCAGCACAGTCGCTTCCACGGAGCTGGTTTCGTCCTCCAACAGTGAAATCGCATCACCCACGGAAAGATCCAGCAGCCGGGCAAGCTTTTCTGTAATCACAACCCCCTGATCGCTTAGGGTGTAGGTCTCCCCGGATGTGCGGTTGCGCAGATGGACAAAGTCCGCCAGGTTATCTGTCTGTTCCGGCACAAACAGATATACCTCAGTGGTGGTGTTTCCCTTGGAGGCATCTTTGGCAATCTGGCAAACCGGAAGTGCCTCATGGATTTCCGGATAACCTGTGAGTGAACCTTCCAACGTGTCCAAATCAGTATGATCCGCTATTGTCAATGTAGCGCCATACGTCCATATTGTGGCGTACTGATTGTCTACAATCCGGGCAATGGAATCCCGCAGTCCAAAGCCCACCATCAGCAAGCCCATGCAGCCGCCAATACCGAACACAGTCATAAAGAACCGTTTTTTATAACGGAACAGGTTCCGGACCGTGGATTTGCTGGTAAAGCTCAGGTGTTTCCACAGGATGGTCACCCGCTCCAGCAGAACCCGTTTTCCCTCTTTGGGTGAGGCAGGGCGCATCAGCTGGGCTGGCGTGGCGGCCAGTTCCTTATAACAGGCCGCCAGTGTGGCGCCTACGGTACACAGAATGGCCAGAAGCGTACTGATCAGCGAGGGGCTCAGCTGCAGAGAAATTACATATTCCGTAAAGGTTGTGTACAAAATCCCATAGGCTGTGAGAATAACCCAGGGCAGCAGCGTGCCGCCTACGATTACTCCCAAGAGGCTTCCCAGCAGGGTGGCTGACAGGGCATACAGAATATATTTTTGCGCAATGCTCCCTTTAGAATAGCCCAGGGCTTTTAGAGTGCCAATCTGGGTCCGGTCGTCCTCCACCATGCGGGTCATGGTGGTGAGTGCCACCAAAGCAGCAACCAAGAAGAAGATTACAGGGAATACATTGCCAATGGCCCCAATCCGCTGGGCATCCATATCGTATTCCACATAATCCTGCACGGAATTCCGGTCCAGTACATACCATTCTGGAAATTCAATGTCTGCGATGGCGTCTTCGGCGTCTGCCAAATCCTGCTCCGCATCGGCGATTTCCTGGCTGGCCTCCTCCTCGCCGTCATAATATTCCTCCCAGCCATCGGCAATCTCCTGCTCCGCCGTGTCCAATTCCTGGCGGCCTTCCTCCAGCTGTTCTTCCCCGTCCTGGATGGTGGCCTCATTTTCCTCCAGGGTGCGGCGGGCCTCCGCCAGCTGGGCCTCCCCTTCCGCCAGGGCCTGTTCCGAGGTTTCCAGCTCCTCCCACCCGGCGTCCAGCTGCTGCTGGGCCTCCTCCAAGGTGGGCAGCTGCTCCGCCAGCTGGGCCTCGCCGGTCTGTATCTGCTCCCGGAGGGCGGCAATCTGCGCCAGGCCATCCTGCAGCTGCTGTTTCGTTTCCTGGGCGGCGTCCAGAGCCTCCTGGCCGGCGGTGAGGGTTTGGTAGGATGCATCCAGGGTTTCTTTGACTTCCGTCAGTGCCGGCTCCATTTGCGCAATGGTACCTGCCAGCGTCTGGTATTCCTCATTCTGGGATGGGTCGATTCCCTGGGAGATCAGTAGGGCTGCCAGCTGCTCCAGCTGGGTTTTCAATCCTTCCAGGGTCTGCTGGTTTGTCTCGTAAGCCTCCAGTCCGTCATAATACTCCTCCCAACCCTGGGCCAGCTCCTCCTCCTGGTCTTCTATAGTCTCCAGGGCGGCCTGCATCTGCTCCTCCTGGGGCTCCAGGTCTGCCAGGGCCTGGCGGCCTTGCTCCAAATCCGCCTCGCCCTGGTGGTACAGCTCCCAGGCGTCCGCCATCTGTTGGTCCCGTTCCTCCAGCTCCTTCCGGCCGGCCTCCAGCTGTTCCCGGGAGTCCGCCAGGGTCTGTTCATTCTCCTCTAGGGTGCGGCGTCCCTCCTCCAGGGCCTCCCGCCCGTCGGCCAGCTCCTGTTCATTCTCCTCCAGGGTGCGGCGTCCTTCCTCCAGCTCTTCTTCCGCATCCACCAGCTGCTGCCGGGCGTCGGCCAGCTCCTGATCCGCTTCCTCACGGGCGTCCTCCAGCTCCTGGCGTCCATCGGCCAGCTCCTGGTTGGCCTCGTCCACAATGGAGTCATACCGGATCTGGCAGCGGGCATCCGCAATGGCTTCAATCTGGTCTGTGATACCGGCCACGGTGTCCTCGTATTCCTGGGTCATGGAGGTCAGCCCTTTGGCCCCTTCCACGGTAACATAAATTTCTGTATAGTAGTCAGAAGAAAAGGCTTCTGGGATCAGCATAAGCAGGCCGTCCAGGCTGCCGTCCCCAATGGAGGCGGTCCCCCGGTCCCAGGACAGATAGGTGGCGCTGGAAAAATAACCCACCACGGTAAACTCCGTGCCGGTGAGCGTGTTCTCCAGGGAAAGCTCCGTATCCGCGGAGGTGGAGGTGCCGGTATCTTCCCCCGTATCCTCCTCGTCCGCACTGGTCTGATCCCCGTAGAGGGAGATGGTGCTCCCCAGTGGGTAGCTGCCGGATAGGGTCACGTCCAGAAGACATTCAGAGGTGGTCTCCGGCATGCGGCCGTCGCTGAGGATAGGAAGGCCAATCTTCTGGGGCAAGGTGGAAACCTGCACCACCAGCTCCTGTTCTCCATCGTTTGCCAGCGCTTCTAAAGAAATCAAACCTTCTGTATCATCCACACCGGGAATTTCCCGGATGGCGTTCAGATCATCTTCCGTAACGCCCAGGGTTCCTAGAACCCGGATATCCATAAAATTTGTGCCGTCGTATAGTTGGTCCGCGGAGAGCCTCATGTCCGGCTCTGCAGAACGGATACCGGAAAAAAACGCAACACCCAACGCTACGATAAACAGCAAGGAGAGCCAGCGATTGAAACTGCCGCGAATTTCCCGAAAAAAGTTTTTTCTCTGTGCCTGTTTCATTGGATTACCATTCGATTTCTTCTACGGGTTGAGGGTACTGGTTTTGACGTGTGCGGTTTACACGGCCATTTTTGATCTCAATAATCCGGTCGGCCATGGGGGCAATGGCTGAATTGTGGGTAATCACGATGACAGTCATCCCCATTTCCCGGCAGGTATCCTGCAGTAACTTGAGGATAGACTTGCCAGTCTGATAGTCCAGGGCACCGGTGGGCTCATCACACAAAAGCAGCTTAGGGTTTTTGGCCAGGGCACGGGCAATGGCCACCCGTTGCTGTTCCCCTCCGGAGAGCTGGGCAGGGAAATTTTTCAGCCGGTTCTTCAGCCCCACCTGGCACAGTACCTGTTCTGCATTCAGCGGATTCTTGCAGATCTGCAGTGCCAGCTCCACATTCTCCAAGGCCGTCAGGTTTTGGATCAGGTTGTAGAACTGGAATACAAAACCGATATCATCCCGCCGGTAGCTGATCAGCTGCCGGCTGTTCAGCTTGGCGATGTTGGTACCGTCCACCCAGATTTCCCCGCTGGTGGCCCGGTCCATGCCTCCCAGGATATTGAGCACCGTGGTCTTGCCGGCACCGCTGGGGCCCACAATTACGACAAATTCGCCTTTTTCAATGGAGAAATCAATTCCGTCCGCAGCCGAAATTTGGATTTCCCCCATTTGGTACACTTTATGTACTTCTTTCATCTCTACAAACGCAGCCATACCGTTGATCCTTTCCGGCAAAACACTTATCGGATTTATTATAACATTTTTCCAGGGGAGTAGAAGTTAATTTTTCCTAAACTTCGCATGAAGGAATGGTGGGAATTTGGAAAAAAGGGCCTGCAGTTTCTCGGGGATTTTGCCCCGTCCGGCAGCATAAAAGAAGAGCTCTGCCAGTGCAATGCCGGCAAGCAGGTCCGCCAGATAGTGCTGCTTAAGGGTCTGGGTGGACAGGCAGATCAAGGCGGAGGAAAACAGGCAAAATCGCCGGTAATTCCGGGGGACCTCAGGCCGCCGGCGGACACTGAGCCACAGGATCCAGCTGACATAGCAGTGCATGGACGGCAAGAGGTTGGTAGGCCGGTCCATGGAATAAATGAAGGCGGCAAGCCAGCCAAACCATGTATCTGCGGAAGTCTGTGGCCAGGACAGGGTAGTGGGAAAGAGCAGATAGATACAAAAGGCGCTGAGGTGTGTCAGCTCCACAGCGGCAAATACCCGGAAGAAGTGCCGGTTCCCTAAAGTGGCAGCGTATAGAAAGCCAAAGATCCAGTAGGGAAAGGCCAGTAGATAGGGAACGGCCGATATCGGCAGAAAAGGGACCGCGCGGTCCAGCGCTGTGGTTAGGTCGTAGTGGAGACGGCCTGTGTTGAGTGTCATGGGGATATAGTAGACGGCCAGATGGGTAAGGGCAACCAGGATCAGAGGCAGCCAGGCGTTGGCTGGGATTTTTTTTATAGAAAAAAAGCGCATACAACCATCCCTTCTGCCCGGCTTTCTACATTGTGCCGGACAAGCGTGAAATCCGCGCAGGCCGCGCAGTGTCTTGAATATAGCACAAATGGGCGCCTAGGGCAATTATTTTCGGAAAATCAAAAAAATGTAGACCATTCATTGCCTTTCAGTGGGGAATCCGCTATACTGGACAGGGAACAGAAAGGGGGAAAATATGGTACGACTGATTGCAACGGACCTGGATGGGACACTGGTGCCCCCGGGGCGCCCGGTGCCGGAACCGGTGCTGGCGGCCCTGCAGGAGGCCCTGGACCGGCAGATTCAGGTGGTGCCGGCCAGCGGCAGGTCTCTCGCCGCGTTTCCGGAAGAGATTCTTGGGCTTTCCGGCCTGCGCTACGTGATTTCCTCCAACGGGGCAATGATTCAGGATATACGGGAAAGAAGGCTGCTGCGCCAGGTGCTGATTGAGGCATCGGATGCAGCGGAAATCCTCCGGATGCTGTACCAGGAGGGCCTCTACAGCTGTGTCTACAGCGGCAACAAAATTTATAACTGGCGGTGGCTGCCATCGTATCTGGAACGGTATTATGCCAGCCGGATGTCCATTTTTCGTCAGAATCCCCAGGAGGATCTGGCTGCCTTTGTGGAGCAGTGCGGATCTGGCGTGGAAAAGCTGTTCATTGCGGTACATGATCCAAGGCAGCGGGAGCGGATCCGGCAGAATCTGGGGAAATGGCCGGATGTGAGGATTACCTCCTCCTCCTCCTGGAATCTCGAGGTGAACCGGCAGGGCGCAGACAAGGGAAGCGCCCTGGCCTGGCTGGCGGACTGGCTGCGGATCCCCCAGGAGGAAACGGCAGCCCTGGGCGACAATGAGAATGACCGGACCATGCTGGCTTTTGCAGGGCGTTCCGCGGCATCGGAAAATGGCACGAAGGAAGCAAAAATGCTGGCCCGGGAGCTGTTCCCTCCCTGTGAGGATGGTGGGGCAGCGGTTTTTTTGAAAAAAATATTGCTTGACAGGTGAGGGATCCTTACTTATAATAATAACTGTTCTTATTATTATATGACGCAAGCGTCAGAGTACCTTTTGACGCCTTTATTATTATATGCAAGAAAGGATCGTTGCCTATGATGAAATACAGCAGACAGCGGGAGGCGATCAAGGCATATCTGATGGAGCGGCAGGATCATCCAACCGCAGAGATGGTCTACATGAGTGTCCGGGAGACCAATCCCAAAATCAGCCTGGGGACCGTATACCGGAACCTGTCTCTGTTGGTTTCCCTGGGGGAAATCCAAAAGATCTGCTGCGGTGACGGAGTAGAGCGGTATGATGCCAATGTGACACCTCACTACCACTACCACTGTACCAACTGCGGAAGGGTGGTGGATGTGCCTATGGAGCAGGTATCACCCATCCAGATGCTCCTGGGAGAGGATTTCCCGGAAGAGGTGGAAGGCTACACGGTTCTGTTCCACGGAACATGCCGGGATTGCCGGGAAAAAGAGAAAAAAACCGGTTGACAAGTATTAGGAAATGTGTTAGATTAAAAACAGAAATGATAACCATTACTATTTTAAAAAGGAGATTTTGTCATGAAGAAATTTGTGTGTGAAGTATGTGGCTATGTTTACGAAGGCGAAGCGGCTCCGGAGAAATGTCCCCAGTGCGGTGCTCCCGCCAGCAAGTTCCGTGAGCAGACCGGTGAGATGAGCTGGGCTGCTGAGCATGTGGTGGGCGTAGCTCAGGGTGTCAGCGAGGACATTTTGGAAGATCTGCGCGCCAACTTCCAGGGCGAGTGCTCTGAGGTGGGTATGTACCTGGCCATGGCCCGTGTGGCGCATAGAGAGGGTTATCCGGAGATCGGCCTGTACTGGGAGAAGGCAGCCTGGGAAGAGGCTGAGCACGCTGCCAAGTTTGCGGAGCTTCTGGGCGAGGTTGTCACCGACAGCACCAAGAAAAACCTGGAGATGAGAGTGGAGGCGGAGAATGGTGCCACTGCCGGCAAGGCGGATCTGGCCAAGAGAGCCAAGGCTGCCAACCTGGATGCAATCCATGACACAGTTCATGAGATGGCCCGGGATGAGGCCCGCCATGGCAGAGCTTTTGCTGGCCTGCTGAAGAGATACTTCGGCGAGTAATCGCTGAAATGCGGGAAATACCAAGAGGAAACAGGGAAGGGGCTGTGCCGGAAGCACAGCCCCTTCCCTGTTCTGCAACGTACAACCGTTGTCTCTGGCTGCCCCGGGCGGGCAGGCCCGCCGGAAGCAAGTGAAAATGTCTACCCTTCCACGCAGAAAAGGTACAGGCTCTTCAAGCAGATTATAACTTCGTTACGTTGGTAGCCTGGGGTCCTTTGGCGCCGTTGACCACGTCGAACTCCACTTCCTGCCCCTCGTCCAGGGACTTGAAGCCTTCCATGTTCAGGCCGGAGTAATGGACGAATACGTCATTGCCCTCGGCGTCGGAAATGAATCCGTACCCCTTTTGGTTGTTAAACCACTTTACTGTACCTCTCATGCGATACCTCCAAAAAATGAAAAATAGGTGATAGGTTTGTTGCTTTCGCAACTGCCTTAACCATAACATGGTTTTAGGACAAAGTCAAATAATTTATGAAGAAATTGTGAATTCCTATTAAAAAAAACAAAAGAGAAGAGGGGAGAGGGGAAAAAGGCGGTGAAAGCGCCTTCCATAGGGAACGAAAGGGAAAGAGAGAGGGCAGGACTTTTATAAAAGTTGCTTGCAAAAATGCCACAGAAAAAAATCAGCACTTTCGGGAGATGAGTGACAAAAAGTAAATGGAATATTTACAATTATTTTATTGACTTTTACTGATGAGTGTACTATAGTGAAGATTGCAGTATAGGAAAAGGAGATGTTTGGCATGTGCAAAAAACAGGGAAGTCTTTCCATCAACAGTGAGAATATTTTTCCGATCATTAAAAAGTGGCTGTACTCTGACCACGATATTTTCTTCCGGGAGCTGATCTCCAACGGGTGCGACGCGGTGACCAAGCTGAAAAAGCTGGAGGTCATGGGCGAATACACCTTTCCGGAGGGCTTTACCCCCAAGGTCAACGTGATTCTGGACGAGGATGCCAAGACCATCCGCTTCCTGGATGACGGCCTGGGCATGACGGCGGAGGAGGTGGACGAGTACATCAACCAGATTGCGTTTTCCGGCGCCACCGCGTTTCTGGAGAAATACAAGGATAAGACCAGCGATGACCAGATCATCGGCCATTTCGGCCTAGGCTTCTACTCCGCCTTCATGGTGGCGGACCGGGTGACCATTGACACCCTGTCCTACCGGGAGGGAGCGGAGCCAGTGCATTGGGAGTGCTCCGGCGGCACCGAGTATTCCATGGAGCCGGGAACCCGGAACACCGTGGGCACGGAGATCACCCTCTATGTCAATGAAGACAGCGTGGAGTTCTGCAAGGAGTACCGGGCCCGGGAGGTCATCACCAAATACTGCTCCTTCATGCCGGTGGAGATCTACCTATACACCCGGAAGGAGTGGGAGGAAGCCCTGGCGGAGGCTGCAGTGGAGACTGTAGAGCCGGAGGAAACAGAGGAGAGCCAGGAGGGAGAAGGGCAGGAAGAGAAGAAAGAGGAGAAAAAGAAGCCCCAGTCCCTCAGCGACACCAATCCGCTGTGGACCAAGCGGCCCAGCGAGTGCACGGATGAGGAGTACCGGGAGTTTTACCGGAAGGTGTTCCTGGATTTCAAGGAGCCGCTGTTCTGGATTCACCTGAACATGGATTACCCCTTTAACCTGAAGGGTATCCTGTACTTCCCCAAGATCAACACCGAGTATGACTCCCTGGAGGGGACCATCAAGCTGTACAATAACCGGGTGTTCATTGCGGATAATATTAAGGAAGTGATCCCAGAGTTTCTGATGCTGCTGAAGGGCGTCATCGACTGCCCGGACCTGCCCCTGAACGTGTCCCGGAGCGCACTGCAGAACGATGGCTTTGTGCGCAAGGTCTCCGATTACATCACTAAGAAGGTGGCGGACAAGCTCACCGGCATGTGCAAGACGGAGCGGGAGACTTATGAGAAATATTGGGATGACATCCATCCCTTCATCAAGTATGGCTGCCTGAAGGATGAAAAGTTCTATGAGAAGATGAAGGACAGCCTGCTGTTCAAAAACCTGGAGGGCAAGTACCAGACCCTGGCGGATCTCACCGAGGGGGACAGCAAGAAGATTGTCTACGTTACCGACGAGCAGCAGCAGGGCCAGTACATTAAGATGTACAAGGACGCCGGCCTCAGCGCGGTGATCCTGCCCACCAACATTGACACGCCCTTTATCACCATGCTGGAGCAGAAGAATGAAGGCCTGAAGTTCAGCCGGATTGACGCGGAGGTCACCGACTCCTTCAAGGCGGAGGACTCCGGCAAGACGGAGGAGGAGCAGAAGGCCCAGGAGGAGGAAATGGCCAAGATTTTCCGGGATGCCCTGGGTAAGGAGAAGCTGGCGGTGAAGGTGGAGAACCTGAAGGATGAGAAGCTGTCTGCCATGATCACCCTCTCCGAGGAGAGCCGCCGGATGCAGGAGATGATGCGGATGTACGGCATGGGCGATATGGCCGGGGATTCCCAGGAAACCCTGGTGCTCAACGCCAACAACGCGCTGGTGCAGTTTGTCCGGGAGCACAAGGACTCCCCGCAGGTGCCCACCGTCTGCCGGCAGCTGTACGACCTGGCCCGGATCAGCCATGCGCCCCTTTCACCGGAGGAGATGGCTGCCTTTGTGGCCCGGAGCAATGAGATTTTGATGAATCTGACCAAGTAAGGACGGGAGAATAGCGTCGGACGCAAGGAAAAGGGCTGCCGCACCGGCTGGTGCGGCAGCCCTTTTTGCGAGGGCGTCCCTCCAAGGCCCCTCTTAGCCTTTGGAGCTGCCGGCGGTCAGGGCCTGTTCAGCAGCCGTCTGGGACGCGGCGCCTGAATCTTCCCGGCTGACCTCCTTCTTGGCGGCAATACCCAGTATTTTGGACAGATGGGCTGCTGCCTTTCCAATGTACAGGCAGATTGCCGAGTGCATGATGATGCAGGGGGAAATGCCCAGAGAGGAAAGGTCAATCCGGTCAAAGCAGAAAGCCAGGCCAATAAAGGAAAGGCCCACCACCCCGGCTTTGGCAACGCCGCCCAGTAGCCGCCCCAGTTGAAATGTGCTTCCACACATCCCTACCTGGTAATACAGGCCCAGCAGAATATTCATTCCCATGCCGATCAGCAGCACGGGCATGGAATACAGAATATCGGTCATAAAAACCTCCGTTTTTTACCAGTGTATTCCCTGGCAGCGGGAGCGGTTCAGCCGGAAAACGGGTCTTCTACCGGCTCCAGCCCGTTGGCTGTCAGACGGTACAGGGCGGTACAGACCTGGGAGAGGTACTTGCGGTCATGTGAGACGCTGATGATGGCCCCGGGAAAGGCAGAGAGCATTTGCCGGATCACCGGGTTGGACAGGGGTGACAGGTTGCGGGTGGGCTCGTCCAGCAGCAGCACCGGGCTTCCGGACAGGGAGAGGGCCAGCAGCAGAAGCTTTGCTTTCTGCCCTCCGGAGAGATCCTGTATAGGGTGGGTCCACTCCTCCTCCGTGTACCGGAGGCTGCCCAGGTAGGTGCGGATCCGCTGGATTTCCTCCCGGTCCCCGGTTTTGGCCAGCGCCTCCGCCGGCGTCTGGGAGAAGTCCAGCACCTCCTCGTAATCCTGTGGCATGTAGGCGGCAGCCAGATCCGTGCGGCCCTGGAAGACCCGGACAATCTGTTTCATCAGCGTGGATTTTCCCGCTCCGTTGCGGCCAAAGATGCCGATTTTCTCCGGCCCCCGCACGTGGAGCCGCAGGTTCCGGGCCAGCACCTTTCCGCCGGCGGTCAGCTCTGGCAGTTCCAGATCCAGCACCCGCTTGCCTGCGGGAAGGGCGATGTCCGCCGGAAAGCGGAAGAAGATGGCATCCTCGGAATCCGGCCGCTGTGCCAGGCCAGCCTCCTCCTTCTCAAAGCGGTGTTCCATGGCTTTTACTGTGTGCATTTTCTTTTTCAGCAGGGCAGCGTGGTGGGGATCCTGCCGGGAAATGGCGTTCTGCTGGTTCTCCACCTTCTGCTGAATCCGCCGGAAACGCTCCTGCTTTTTCCGGAACTCGCTCTGCTCCTTTTTGGCGGTCTGCTCCTGGCGCTCCATAAGGCTCTGGCGGGAGGAGACATACTCCCGGTAGGAGAGCCGGGCCACCGTGCACCGGGGCTGGGATTTCTTCCGCAGCTGCTCCAGGTGCAGGATCACGTTGGCGGTCCGCTCCAGCAGCGTCTCATCGTGGGAGACGTAGAGGACCGGTTGGCGGCAGCCTTGGATAAACTGTTCCAGCCACACCAGGGTCTCCACGTCCAGGTCGTTGGAGGGTTCATCCAGGAGCAGCAGATCCGGATCCTGGGCCAGCAGCAGCGCCAGCTGTAGCTTGGTCCGTTCGCCGCCGGAGAGGGCTTCCAGGGGCTGGCCGGCATAGAAAAAGTCCAATGACAATCCCAGCCGCCGGCCCAGGGCAGCCAGCTCCCGGGGGGACTGTTCCAGAAATGCCGGGGACTGGGAGCAGTACTCCCACACGGAAAGCGCCTTCTGCCCTGGCTCCCACTCCTGGGATAAAAGCCCCATGCGGCAGCCGTTCCGGAGAATTTCCCCGGTGTATTCCACATATTCCTCCACCTGGGGATCCCCGGCAATGAGCCGCAGGAGGGTGGACTTGCCATTCCCCTCCTCTCCGATGATGGCTGCCTTATCGCCGGGCTGGAGGGACAGGGAAAAGTCCTCCAGCAGAACCCGCAGGTCCTTTCTATGGGTGATGGTCAGATGTTTGATTTGCAGCATAAAAAACCTCCCTTCGCACCCTGGCTTTCCCAAAACATGCGCGTCAGGGAGCAAAAGGAGGAAACCCCGCTTTCGCCGGATCAAAAGAGACCTGTGACGCCCGCCCGCATTTGGAAAACCAGAAAAATATCTGCCTGCGCAGATTCCGCTTTTTCTGTTTATAATCCAAATCCGTGCTTAGCGAAACATGGCCTCTCCTTTCGTCTTTTCTATGTGGCCTCCGCCTGTTTGCCGGATCCACTGATGGGATTATAGCACAGAGGGGGAAGGCCTGTCAAGGTGGGATCGGAAGCCACCTTTACGGTGCCAGTTTACGAATTGGCAGCTGCCCTTGCGCTCTGCCCCAAAGTGTGGCATGATGAAGGGGAACTTTTGGCAGAGCAGGGAAGAAAGGAGAAAAGAATCATGCAGATTGCCATTGTATTTCAGAGTGAGACCGGAAATACCCGAAAAATTGCGGAGGCCGTCCGGGAAGGCCTGGAAGGGCAGGAGATTGTCTATTTTGGGGAGCCCCGGGAGGACATAGAGGCGGACTTGTATCTGGTGGGATCCTGGACGGACAAGGGAAACTGCGCCCAGCCGGTGGGGGAATTTCTGGGAAGCCTCCGGAACCGGAAGATTGGCTGGTTTGGCACTGCTGGCTTTGGCGGCTCCCCGGCGTATTACCAGAAGCTGTACAGCCGGGTGGCAGAGCAGGTGGGAGCAGGCTGCCAGATACTGGGCTTTTTCTACTGCCAGGGCCGGATGCCCCACAGCGTCCGGGAGCGGTATGAAAAGATGCTGCGGGAACACCCGGAGGACCGGCGGATGCAGGTGAGTATCGAGAATTTTGACCGGGCCCAAAGCCATCCGGATGAGGTGGATTGCGGGAATGCCCGGCAGTGGGCCCGGCAGATGGCAGAAAAGGCGGAGAGGCAGTTAGGCTGATGTCACCGCCATCCCTCCGGAAGCAGCTGCCGCAGGGGCTTAAGCGCCGCCTCGGACATTTCCGGGGTGTCCGCCAGAGGGAAAGGAATCCCCATGGCCTGGTACTTTTCCAGGCAGAGCTTCCGGAAAGGCAGCAGCTCCACCCGCCGGGTGTTGGGGTAATCCGCCAGAAAGCGGACCAACGCCTGTATATGCTCCGGCGTGTCGTTAAGGCCGGGAACCACCACCCGGCGCACCCATACCGGGATGTTTTTCTCCCGGACCAGATCCAGAAAGCAGACCACCTGCCGGAAGTCCGCCCGGCAGTACCGGCGGTAGTCCTTCTCCGAGAGGAATTTCACATCCGCCAGCACCAGGTCTGTGTGGGCCAGCACCTGCTTTGCCCCTTCCAGGGAGCCGATGCCGCTGGTGTCCAGGGCGGTGTGGAACCCCTCCGCCTGCAGCTGCCGGAACAGCTCCGCAGTGAACGCTGGCTGCTGCAGCGGTTCCCCGCCGGTGACGGTGACGCCGCCGTCCCGCAGATAGGTCCGGTACCGGACCACCCGCCGGACCACCTCCTCCGGGGCGTAGGCATTGCCTCCGGAGAAATCCCAGGTGTCCGGGTTGTGGCAGTAGGCGCAGCGGCAGGGGCAGCCCTGGAGAAAGATCACGTAGCGCAGCCCCGGCCCGTCCACTGCTCCCATGGACTGGAAGGAGTGGATCCGGCCGGTTACCGGCCCCTCCGAAGGGCTGCCGGGCAGGCTCCCGGAGGGGCCGGCGCAGAACAGGCCGCTCACAGGGCCTCGTGGAAGGTCCGGGAAATGACCTCCCGCTGCTGCTCCCGGGTGAGCTTGTGGAAGTTTACCGCGTAGCCGGACACCCGGATGGTCAGGTTGGGGTACTTGTCCGGGTTGTGGTAGGCGTCAATCAGGGTCTCCCGGTTCATCACGTTGACGTTCAGGTGATGGGCCATCTGGGCAAAGTAGCCGTCCAGGATGGAGGTCAGGTTGGCCAGCCGCTCCTCCTCCGTCTTGCCCAGGGCCTGGGGGACAATGGAGAAGGTGTTGGAGATGCCGTCCTTGCAGTACCGGTAGGAGAGCTTGGCCACCGAGTTCAGGGAGGCCAGGGCCCCGTTTTTCTCCCGGCCGTGCATGGGATTGGCTCCCGGCGCAAAGGGCTCCCCGGCCTTCCGGCCATCCGGGGTGGAACCGGTTTTCTTTCCATAGACCACGTTGGAGGTAATGGTCAGAATGGAGAGGGTAGGCTCCGCGTTCCGGTACAGGGGAATCTTCTCCAGCTCCTTATAAAATTTCTCCACCTGCTCGCAGGCAATCTGGTCCACCCGGTCGTCATCGTTGCCGAAGGCAGGGTATTCTCCTTCCACCTGGTAATCGGTGATCAGCCCCGTCTCCGGATCCCGGACGCAGCGGACCTTGGCGTACTTGATGGCGGACAGGGAGTCGGCCATGACGCTTAAGCCCGCCAGCCCAAAGGCCATGAACCGGTGTACCTCCGTGTCGTGGAGGGCCATCTGGGTCTTCTCATAAGCATACTTGTCGTGCATGTAGTGGATGATGTTCATGGTGTTGGCGTACATGCTGGCCAGCCAGGGGCGGTAGAAGTCCAGCAGCTCCAGCACCTTGCCATACTCCAGGTACTCTCCCAGGTAGGGCTCGTGGGCCGGTCCCACCTGGATGTTCTTCATCTCGTCTTTTCCGCCGTTTAAGGCCATCAGCAGCAGCTTGGCCAGGTTGGCCCGTGCGCCGAAGAACTGCATCTGTTTGCCCACCTGCATGGCGGAGACGCAGCAGGCAATGGCATAGTCATCCCCGAACTGGGGGCGCATCAGATCGTCGTTCTCGTACTGGATGGCATCGGTATCGCAGGAAACCTTGGCGCAGTAGCGCTTGAAGGGGGCCGGCAGGTCCTGGGACCAGAGCACCGTCAGGTTGGGCTCCGCCGAGGGTTTTAGGTTGTACAAGGTATGGAGCATCCGGTAGGTGTTCTTGGTAACCAGAGTGCGGCCGTCCTCCCCCATACCGCCCAGGGATTCGGTGATCCACATGGGGTCGCCGCCGAAGAGCTCATTATAGGCGGGGGTACGCAGGTGCCGGGCCATCCGAAGTTTCATGACAAAGTCGTCTATCAGTTCCTGGGCCTCCTCTTCTGTGAGGCGTCCGGCAGCCAGATCCCGTTCCAGATAGATGTCCAGGAAGGTGGAGACCCGTCCCAGGCTCATGGCCGCGCCGTT
>CAJFTW010000066.1 GCA_904420025.1 Candidatus Pseudolachnospira avium | reverse complement strand
TGTTTATGGGGGACACCGGTTCCCTGGCCCTGGGAGGCTTTGTATCTGCCACGGCCCTGATGCTGCAGCAGCCGCTGCTGATTCTGCTTGTGGGCTTTATCTACCTAGCTGAGGTAATCTCTGTGATTCTTCAGGTAGGATACTTTAAGATCACCCACGGAAAACGGATCTTCCGGATGGCCCCCATCCATCACCACTTTGAGCTGGGGGGCTGGTCGGAGACCCGGGTGGTGGCGGTGTTTTCCATTGTGACCACCATCCTGTGCCTGATTGCCTATCTGGGCGTGTGAGATTCGCCTGTCCCAAACCGGAGCGTGCCGAAGAGGCAGCCCCGTTACCGAGGAGGAGCAAGATGAATATAGAAGGAAGAAAAATGTTGGTGGCCGGTGCCGGCGTCAGCGGGAAAAATGCCTGCCGCCTGCTGCTGGCTAACGGGGCCAGGGTTATTTTGTATGACGGGAATGCCAGCCTGGACGGAGAGGCCCTGCGGCAGGAGCTGGGCAGCCCCCAGAGGTTGACGGTGGCTTTGGGAGAGCTGCGGCCGGAGCTGCTGGAGGGGGTGGAGCACTGTGTAATCAGCCCAGGAATCCCTCTGGATTCTCCGCTGGCGCAGCAGCTGCAGCAAAAGGGGATTCCGGTATGGAGTGAGGTGGAGCTGGCGTACAGGGCAGCCCGGGGGCGGTTGGCAGCCATCACCGGGACCAATGGGAAAACCACTACCACGGCTCTCACGGGCAAGATCTGTGCCGATTACCAGCCTTCCGTGTTTGTGGTGGGCAACATCGGCAACGCCTACACCCGGGAGGCGTTGAAGACAACGCCGGAGAGCATCACCGTGGCGGAGGTCAGCAGCTTCCAGCTGGAGACCATTGACACCTTCCATCCCCAGGTCAGCGCTATCCTGAACATAACGCCGGACCACCTGAACCGGCATAAGACCATGGGAAATTACGCCCGGGTCAAGGAGCGGATTGCGGAGAACCAGGGGCCGGAGGATGTGTGCGTTCTCAACTATGAAGATCATCGGCTGCGGGATTTTGCCCGGAAGGCAAAGCCCCGGGTCCTGTTTTTCAGCAGCCGGCAGGAGCTGCCGGAGGGGGCCTGGCTGGACGGAGAGGAGCTTTTTTTGCGGCTGGACGGAAAAACGGAGCGGATCTGCGGGATTCATGAAATGAACCTGCTGGGCGTACATAATTATGAGAATGTGATGGCAGCGGTGCTCGTGGGGGTGAGCCTGGGGATTCCCTTGGCATCCATCCGCAAGAGCATTGGGGAGTTCCAGGCGGTGGAACATAGGATTGAGTTTGTGGAGGAGAAGAACGGGGTGGCCTACTACAATGACTCTAAGGGGACCAACACCGATGCGGCCATCCAGGCTATCCGGGCCATGGTGCGCCCCACCATCCTTATAGGTGGCGGCTATGACAAGGGGGCCGAGTATGACCAGTGGATCCAAGAAGCTTTGCCCCACACACGGCATTTGATCCTCCTGGGGGTTACGGCGGAAAAGATTGGGAAGACGGCAGAGAAATATGGGATTCCTAAAATTTCATATGTGAAGAGCATGGAGGAGGCGGTGCGTCTGGCGGCGGAATCCGCGGAGCCGGGGGACGCAGTCCTGCTCTCCCCTGCCTGTGCCAGCTGGGATATGTTCCCCAACTATGAGGTGAGGGGGAAGATATTCAAAGAGCTGGTGCGGGCCCTGTAGCCGCAGGATTATCGCACCGCGGGATTCGAGTGTAAAGGAGCGCCATGGAGAGAGCAAAACCGGCAAAGAAAAAAAAGAAGAATTTCTATGATTACAGCCTGTTGCTGGTGATCGTGGTGCTTTCCTGCTTTGGCCTGATCATGATTTACAGCACCAGCTATTACACGGCACAGCTTCGGCTGGGGGATGGTACCTACTATCTGCGGCGGCAGGCCATGATTTTGGCCGGCAGCTTTGTGGTCATGCTGGCCATCTCCAAGATCGATTACCATATATGGACAAAGTTTGCGGGGTTGGCGTATGTGGCGGCGGTGGTCATGATGATCCTGGTCAACTTTACGCCCCTGGGACGGGAGGTCAACGGCAAGAAGCGGTGGCTGGGGATCTCAGACAGCATTTCCTTCCAGCCCACGGAGTTTGTGAAGATTGCGCTGATCCTGGTGATAGCCTGCGTGATTGTGCGTCTCCTGAAAAATATTGACCGCCCTCAGGCGGCGCTGGTGATTTTTGGCCTGACGGTTCCGCCGGGACTGCTGGTGCTGATGAACAACCTTAGTTCCGGCATCATCATCTTCGGCATTGTCTTTGTCATGTATTTTGTGGCCAGCAAAAAGAAGCTGCGGTTTGCCCTGATTGTGGGGGGCGGCATTGCCCTGGTCATGCTGGCCATCCCCCTGGGGGAGCAGCTGGTCAATGCGGGTATCCTGGAATCTTACCAGCTGGATCGGATCCATGTGTGGCAGAATCCGGAGGCCTACGCCCAGGAGGGCGGCTTCCAGGTGCTCCAGGGCCTCTATGCCATTGGATCCGGCGGCCTGTTTGGCAAGGGGCTGGGCAACAGCATCCAGAAACTGGGCTTTGTGCCAGAGGCCCAGAATGACATGATCTTCTCCATTATCTGTGAGGAACTGGGGCTGTTTGGCGCTGCCTGCCTGATCCTGCTGTTTTTGTTTATGCTTCATCGATTCCTGATTATTGCCAGTAACGCCCCGGATCTGCTGGGGGGCCTGATTGTCACCGGGGCCATGGGGCATATTGCTATCCAGGTGATCCTGAACATTGCGGTGGTTACTAACTCCATCCCCAACACTGGGATTACCCTGCCCTTTATCAGCTACGGAGGGACCTCCCTGCTGTTTTTGATGGCGGAGATGGGGCTGGTATTGGCTGTATCCAATCAAATTACTCTGGAAACCCTGTAGGAACATGGGACAGGGCAGCCGAATAGGATAAAGTATATTCTCCTTTGGGAGGGGATTCTTTGTCCGGAATCGAGGTTGAAGGCGGCTGCCGGCTGGCAGGGGAGTTGGAGATACAGGGGTCCAAGAATGCGGTACTGCCGGTTTTGGCAGCGTCCATTTTACACGCCGGTGTAACGGTGCTCACCCATGTGCCGGATATAGCCGATGTCCGGGCAAGTGTGGAAATCCTGGAGCTGCTGGGTGTGAAAACCCAGTGGCTGGGCCATACCCTGTGGCTGGATGCCGCGGAGGCGGTGCCGGGGGAGATTCCCCGGCAGCTGGGGGAGCGGATGCGCTCGTCTGTACTCTTCCTGGGGCCTCTGCTAGCCCGGTTCGGCCAGGGCTGCCTGTATGCCCCCGGCGGCTGTGCCATTGGCCAAAGGCCGGTGGATTACCACCTGGCCGGCCTGGAACATATAGGAGCCAGGCTGGAGGTAGAAGAGGGGAAAATCCAAGCGCAGGCCTACAGCTTGAAGGGGGGATTGGCGGAGCTCCCCTACCCCAGTGTAGGCGCCACGGAGCAGCTGCTGCTGGCTGCCTGTGGGGCGGAGGGTGAGACCCAGATCCGGGGGGCAGCACGGGAGCCGGAGATTGTCACCCTGTGCCGGTATCTGCGCCGGGCCGGGGCGGAGATCTCCGGGGAGGGCTCTTCCGTAATCCGCGTGAATGGGTTCCAGCCGGTGCGGGACGAGATCCGTTTCCGTATCCCCGGGGACCGGATTGCCGCCGGGACCTATCTGGCCATGGCGGCCATGACCGGCGGGAAGCTTCATGTACAGGGCATCCACCCCGGGCACCTGTGGGCGCCGGTGTGCGCGTTCCGGCGCATGGGCTGTGAGCTGCGCCTCCTGCCGGAGGGGATTTTCCTGGCAGCGCCGGAACGGCTTCTCCCCCTGCCCTGTCTGGAGACCGCCCCTTACCCGGGTTTCCCCACGGATCTCCAGTCCTCTTTCCTTGCCATGATGGCGGTGGCCGCCGGGGAAAGTGTGCTGGAGGAAAAAGTATTTGAGAACCGGCTTGCCATGGCCGGAGAGCTGAACCGGATGGGCGCCTGCATCCATGTGGATGGGCGGACGGCCCGGTGCAGCGGTGTGGAGCGGCTCCACGGGGCCCGGGTCCGGGGGACGGACCTGCGCAGCGGCGCCGGCCTGGTGGGAGCGGCGCTGGCGGCGGAGGGGACCAGCCTGGTGGAGGGATTTGAACACGTGGAGCGGGGCTACGAGGGAATGCTCCCTCTCCTGCAGGACCTGGGAGCCCGGGCCCGGAAAAAGACGGAGTGAGCCAATGAAAAAGCAGCGGACAAAAACGAGAAGGTTTCTGTGGGCCGCAGCTGCGGCGGGGGTCGTCCTCCTGGCGGCCCTTTTGTCCGTGCGGGTGCGGCAGGTGCAGGTGAGCGGCAGCTCCTACTACAGCCAGGAAGAGCTGGAGCAGCTGCTGTTCCCGGGGTTCCTGGACCGGAGCCCGCTGGTGGTCTGGCTGCGGCAGCAGACCGGAAGCTATCCGGAAATCCCCTTTGTGGAGAGGTATACGGTCCGGCTCACCGGCCTTACCAGCGCCCAGGTGACGGTCTACGAAAAGAGCATGATCGGGTACGTGGAGTTTTCCGGCAGCTATCTGTATTTTGACAAGGACGGCCTGATTGTGGAGAGCTCTACGGAACGGTATGGTACCCTGCCCCGGATCACCGGCCTGGATTTTGATTATGCGGTGCTGCACCAGACCTTGCCGGTGGAAGAACCCCGGGTGTTCACGGAAATCCAGCAGATTTCCCAGTATCTGGGGAGCCAGGAGGTGGACTGGGGCGGGGAAACCCGGCTGCTGGGGGAGCTGCTGGACCAGATTGACTTTGACGGGGCCGGCCAGATCACCTGCTGTTTTGGGGACATCCGGGTCTTTCTGGGAAGCGCCGAAAGCCTGGAGGGAAAACTACGGGAGATGAAGGATATTTTGCCCCAGCTGTACGGGCGGACCGGCACCTTGTACCTGAATACCTACCAGGAAAACGAGTCGGATCCCAGTTATATTTTTAAGTAAAAGAGAGCAGACTGGAGGGACTTCCGGCAGTCGGCAAAAGCCTTTGCTGCAAGGGCTTTCCGGCCAGGGGCTTAAGAAAAATTTATGAAAAAAACGGGGGATAGCACTTGATTATTTCCCGGAAATAAAATATAGTATAAGATGCGAGTAAGAAATACGGTAAGAGAACCGCATGGCAAGGAGGATATGGCATTGCTGGAAATAAAAATTAACGAGTCCGAGAGCGCGGCAAAGATCATAGTGGTAGGTGTCGGCGGCGCCGGGAACAACGCGGTAAATCGGATGGTCGATGCAAATATTGAAGGCGTAGAATTTATCGGGATCAATACGGACAGGCAAGCCTTGCAGATGTGCAAAGCACCTACGGCGATCCAGATCGGGGAGAAGCTGACCAAAGGCTTGGGCGCCGGCGCGCAGCCGGAGATCGGCATGAAGGCCGCCGAGGAAAGCTCGGAGGAGCTGGCTTCTGCCATGAAAGGCGCGGACATGGTGTTTGTCACCTGTGGTATGGGCGGCGGCACTGGAACGGGAGCGGCACCGGTGATTGCCCGGATTGCCAAGGATATGGGGATTCTGACGGTGGGCGTGGTGACCAAGCCCTTCCGTTTTGAGGCCAAGGTTCGGATGCGCAATGCCCTGGAAGGCATTGAGAACCTGAAGGATAACGTGGACACGCTGATTGTCATCCCCAATGACAAGCTGCTGGAGATTGTGGACCGGCGCACCACCATGCCGGAGGCACTGAAGAAAGCGGACGAGGTACTGCAGCAGGCGGTCCAGGGTATTACGGATCTGATCAATGTGCCCGGCCTCATCAACCTGGATTTTGCGGATGTGCAGACGGTGATGACGGACAAGGGCATTGCCCATATCGGCATCGGTAAGGCCAAGGGAGACGACAAGGCCATTGAGGCGGTGAAGCAGGCGGTTTCCAGCCCGCTGCTGGAGACCACCATCCAGGGAGCTACCCATGTGATCATCAACGTGTCCGGCGATATTGGCCTGATGGAGGCCAACGAGGCGGCTTCCTTTGTGCAGGAGCTGGCCGGGGACGATGCCAATATCATCTTTGGTGCCATGTACGACGAGAACGTGCAGGATGAGGCTACCATCACGGTCATTGCCACCGGGCTGGTGGACAAGAACCTGGAGGAGCCTTCCGGCAAGCCGGAGGCCAAGGCGCCGGCTAAGCCCACCTTCAAGGCCACGGCACCGGTTATGAAGCCGCTGACCAAGCCGGAGGGAGAGGCTGCCGCCGCGGAAACCGAGGAGGAGCAGCCGGTATCCCTGACCTTCATCCCTCGGAAGCCGGTGAAAAAGCCGGAGGCCACCGTGGAGGTCAAGAGCATCAACATTCCGGACTTCCTGAAGCGGTAAGCCATGCACAGATAAAGAGACTGGGAACAGGGCTGCGGCTCTGGCTGATGCAGATCAGCCGGGACCGCAGCCCTTTGTCGAAATCCCTGGATAAAAAAAGCCTCCCGGCCCCTTTTTTTTGACAAACTTTGCGGCGGTTTTCCGATACAATAATTCCATGCACTACACAGTATATTTGGATCTGCTGTTTCTCGTGAATTTCACCGTAGATCTGTGGATCCTGCTGCTGGAGAAAAAACTGCTGGGGCTGCCGGCCAGCGGCCTGCGGCTGGTTCTGGGGGCCGCCGTGGGAGGAGCTTGGGTTTGCTTTCTGGTTCTGGTTCCCCTGCCCCCTTTCTGGGAGCAGGCGCTTTCTTTTCTGGCGGCGGCAGGGGTCATCCAGAGGGTGGCGTTTTCGGTACATAGCGCGAAAACCCTGGCGAAGAACGCCGTGGTTTTCTATTTTTTCGCCTTTTTGTTCGGCGGCATTTTCTCTGCGGTGGCGGAGCGCACCGGAGGCATTCCGGCCTCCCTGCTGCTGGCAGGCACCGGCCTCCTGGGTTTCGCCCTCTGGGCGGGCCTGGCCTGGTACCAGGAACAACGGCGCCGGGTGGTTGTGCCGGTGGAGCTGGTCTGGAAGGGGGTGGCGCTGCCGCTGCGCGGGCTGCTGGATACGGGCAACAGCCTGTACACCGGTGACGGAAGGCCGGTGCATGTGATGAGCAGCGCCGCGGCAGCCGCCTGGAGGCAGATTCCTCTGGAGAAAGTCCTCTGGATCCCTTACCGGAGTGTGGGAGCACCGGAGGGGCTGCTGCCGGCTGTGACCGTGGATGAGATGCGGCTGGGGGAGCGGGTGGTCCCCCGGCCGGTGATCGCCTTCTCCAAATATCCTGTGAGTGGAAACAACTGGTATCAAATCATTATTCATTCACAGGAGGCTTTGCCATGAACGTAGAATCCGCAGCACCGAAATATCCCGTATCCTTTTCCCTTCTCTCCAGTTTCCGCCGCCTTTTCCTCCAGTCCCAGGGGGAGGTCCACTACATTGGCGGCAGCGACATCCTGCCGGCGCCGCTGCCGGCGGAACAGGAGCAGACCGCCATCCAAGGGCTGATGGAAGGGGATGAGGAGGCAAAGTCCCGGCTCATTGAGCACAACCTGCGCCTGGTGGTCTACATAGCCAAAAAGTTTGACAACACCGGCGTGGGGGTGGAGGATCTGATCTCCATCGGTACCATTGGCTTAATCAAAGCAGTGAACACCTACAATCCGGACAAGAAGATCAAGCTGGCCACCTATGCCTCTCGGTGTATTGAGAACGAGATTCTCATGTACCTGCGGAAGAACAACAAAACCCGCCTGGAGGTATCCATTGACGAGCCGCTGAACGTGGACTGGGACGGCAACGAGCTGCTGCTGTCCGATATTCTGGGCACGGATGAGGACGTGATCACCCGGGACATGGAGGATGAGGTGGAGCGGCGGCTGCTCAAGAACGCCATCTCCACCCTGACGGCCCGGGAGCGGACCATCATTGAGCTGCGGTTTGGGCTGGAGCAGGAGGAGGGCAGCGAGATGACCCAGAAGGAGGTGGCAGATATGCTGGGAATCTCCCAGTCCTACATCTCCCGGCTGGAGAAAAAGATTATCAAGCGGCTGAAAAAGGAGATTGTGCGCTTTGAATAGCGGAAACCTGCGGGAAGTTCTTTCGAATTTCTTTCGAATTTCTTCCCGCTTTCTTTTTTTCCGAAGGCGGATGTTTTTCCGGTTTCTCTGGTATATTGAAACAGGAAAAAACAGATAGGGGAAAAATTCCTTGCATCCGGAACTTCCCAAATGCTATACTTTCCAGGAAAGATTGGACAGTAGGAGTGAGAATATGGAACAGTATCACATTTTGGTGGCAGAGGACGACAAGGAAATCCGGGATGGGATCGGCATTTACCTGCGGAACCAGGGGTATCAGGTGTTTCCGGCGGAAAACGGCCGCCAGGGGCTGGAGCTGCTGGAGCGGGAGGCCATCCATCTGGCCATTGTGGATATTATGATGCCGGTGATGGATGGGATTACCATGACCATGAAGCTGCGGGAAAAGTATGACCTGCCGGTGATTCTCCTGTCGGCCAAGTCGGAGGAGATTGACAAGGTAACCGGACTCAATGTGGGGGCGGACGACTATGTGACCAAGCCCTTTGCCCCCATGGAACTGCTTGCCCGGGTCAACGCCCAGCTGCGGCGTTATGCCCGTTACCTGAAGCGGTCCCAGGGGGAGGGGAACAGCCACCAGTATGCCGTAGGAGGCCTGGAGCTCAACGATGAGACCAAGGAGGTATTCTCCGATGGCCGCCCGGTGCGGCTGACCCCGCTGGAGTTCAAGATTCTGGCACTGTTGATCCAGTCTCCCGGGCGCGTGTTCTCTGCGGACGAGATCTATGAGCGGGTCTGGAATGAGAAGGCCATTGCCACGGAGACCATTATGGTCCACGTCCGGAATATCCGGGAGAAGATTGAAGTCAACCCGAAGGAGCCCAAATACCTGAAGGTTGTATGGGGAGTGGGATACAAGATTGAAAAGCAGTAACAAAGGATTGCGGGGGCTGGTCTGCTGTGGGCTGATGGTTTTGCTGGCGGCGGCACTGGTGGGATTGTACCCGGTGTTCCGACAGCGGATGCTGGCCGCCCGGGAGGCCTCGGCGGAGGAGGACGCCCAGCAGGAACAGGAGATGCAGGAGGCGGTAGCGGAGGACTATGCGGACCAGGTGTACGCCGGCGCCCTCTGCCTGTACTGGCAGCTGGCCCAGAGGGAGCAGGGGCAGGTGCTGTCCCCCACGGAACTGTTCTTTCCGGAACAGGGCTGGGAGCTGAGCAGCGATGCCCGGGAGTACCTGGATCAGCAGACACAGCTGTTTTACGGCCAGTTCCAGGAGTGGATTTCCTCCCGGGGCGGCCGGTATCTGCTGATGCGGGAGAGCACAGGGGAGAAGCTGACCAACAGCACAGAGCCTCTGGAGCAGGTGGCGGAGGGGGAGGCCCCCGCCTGGGGAGACGCCTACTATACCGCCCTGCGGTTTACGGAGCAGGGCATCCAGGTGGAGGCCTTTTCCCTGGGGGAGTGGTATCTGGGGCAAAGCCGGGAGTACCTGGCCGGCTGCACGCCCCAGAACTTCCTGGAAGCCATTGACTATGCGGATTTCCGCAGCTATGAGAGCCTGTTTTCCCTGCCGGAGGACATCCTTTTTGTGGTGACCTTCCCGGAAAACCCTTTCCGCGTCCTCTATTACCTGGGCGAGGACTATGAGATGTACCACCAGACCATTGCCAGCGGCCTGGGGCTGGGCATGCTTATTGCCCTGGGTGTTGCCACGGCGCTGGCCCTGGCGCTGCCTCTGTGGCGCCGGCTGGGCGTGGGGGAGGGCCGGCTGGGCCATCTGTCCCTGGAGGTGGCTATCCTGGGCGTTCTCCTGTACCTGGGTCTGCTGGATTTGGGCAGCCACTGGGTGATCTTTGTGGGGGAAACCCTGGACGGCACTGTGGCGGCGGAGGTGGCAGCGGGATTGGGCATGGCAGGGCAGGAAGCCCTGGCCTCCCGGATGGTGCTGGCCTTCCACGTCCTGATGTGGACGCTGATTCTGGGCCTCTGGTTCTGCCTGGTGCTCTCCCTGCGGCGGGTGTTCACCGACGGGCTGCGGCATTATCTGCGGCACCAGTGCTGGACGGTGCGGCTGTGCTGCTGGATCAAGGGAAAGCTGCAGGCGGGGACCGCGCGGCTGATGCAGGTGGACTGGACGGAGCCGGGAACCGGCAAGCTGCTGAAGCTTCTGGGGATCAACGCGGTGCTGCTGGTGATTTTCTGCAGCGCCTGGTTCTTTGGCGCCTTCGGCGTGCTGATCTACTCGGTGGGGCTGTTTGTGCTGGCCCGGAAGTTCCTGGGCCGGCTGCAGCGGCAGTACGGCCTGCTGCTGGGGGCAGCCCGGGAGATGGCGGAGGGAAATCTGGAGGCCCGGATCCCGGAGGAGGAGCTGGGAGGCTTTGAGTCCCTGAAGCAGGAGCTGGCCCGGATCCAAGAAGAGTTCCGGCGTGCCGTGGAGGAAGAGGCCCGCAGCCAGCAGATGAAGACAGAGCTGATCACCAACGTATCCCATGACCTGAAGACGCCGCTGACTGCCATTATCACCTACATTGGCCTGCTGAAGGAAGGCAACGGCACCGAGGAGGAGCGCCGGGGGTATCTGGACACCCTGGATCAGAAGGCCGGGCGGCTGAAGCGGCTGATTGAGGACCTGTTTGAGGTGAGCAAGGCTGCCAGTGGCAACCTGAAGGTGGAGCGGGAGCCGGTGGACCTGGCGGAGCTGGTGCGCCAGGCGGTGTTTGAGATGGAGGACACCCTGTCCGCCGCGGAGCTGGCTTGCCGGGTGCGGGTGCCGGACCACAAGGTGACGGTGCTCTTGGACAGCGGCAAAACCTTCCGCATCCTGGAAAACCTGCTGGGCAATGCGGCCAAGTATAGCGTGCCGGAAACCCGGATCTTTGTGTCCTTGGAGGAGATGGAGGGGCAGCTGCGGCTGGAGGTAAAAAACATTTCCCGCAGCGAGCTGCCGGAGGATCTGGACCTGCTGAAGGGCCGCTTTGTACGGGGTGACAAGGCCCGGAACACAGATGGCTCTGGCCTGGGCTTGGCCATTGTGGACAGCTTTGCTAAGCTTCAGGGCGGCAGCTTTTCCATTCAGGCGGACGGGGACG
>CAJFTW010000065.1 GCA_904420025.1 Candidatus Pseudolachnospira avium | reverse complement strand
GCTTCCGGAAGCAGGGCTTCAGCGCCGTGATCCCGGAGGAGGAGCTGACAGACGCCCGGCTGCTGGAGACGGTGGACCAGGTCTATCAAAACCGCACCCGCTACATAGAGGCCATGGAGAAAAGCCCTCTGGGCAATGCGGTGGAGACCATCGTCCGGATGCTGGATGAGCTGGCAGGGAAGTAAGGCTCCCAGCCCTATTTCTTCGGTTCCTACGGAGAAAATCGCCTTTTCCGCCAAAATCTCCGTAAGAATTGAACTTTTCCTACGGAGAAAATCACCTTTCCTGCCAAAATCTCCGTAGGAATTGAACTTTTCCTACGGAGAAAATCGCCTGTTCCGCAAATTTCTCCGTAAAACAGGAATTATTCCTACGGAGAAAATCACCTTTCCCGCCAAAATCTCCGTAGGAGTTGAACTTTTCCTACGGAGAAAATGCGCTTTTTGTTTTCCTGCCTTACAAAATCCTTACAGGATCCGGCCGTCGGTGGAGATGGTCACCACCTGCCAGGGAATGAACCGGCCGCTTTCCCGCAGGGCCTCCACCGCCGCCCGCTCCAGGCCGCCGCAGCAGGGCACCTCCATCCGCACAATGGTCAGGCTTTTGAACTCATTCTGCCGAAGGATTTCCAGCAGCTTTTCCTTGTAGTCCACCGGGTCCAGCTTGGGGCAGCCCACCAGGGTAACCCGTCCCCGGATAAAATCCTGGTGGAAATTTCCGTAGGCGTAGGCCGTACAGTCCGCCGCCACCAGCAGTTGGGCATCCTGAAAATAGGGCGCCTTCACCGGCACCAGCCGGATCTGCACCGGCCACTGGCTCAGCTGGGAGGAAACCGGCGCGCTTTCCGCCCCATTCCCATTGTCCGCCTGCCTTTTTTCTTCCTTTTGCTTTTTATTCTCCTGCACCGCCGCCTCATTGTAGGCTGCAGCCTCCCGCTCCACAAAGCGGATGGCCCCGGCGGGGCAGGCGGGCAGACAGTCCCCCAGCCCGTCGCAGTAGTCATCCCGCAGCAGCCGGGCTTTTCCGTCCACCATGTCAATGGCCCCTTCATGGCAGGCATCGGCACAGAGGCCGCAGCCGTTGCACTTTTCCTGGTCAATCTCAATAATCTTCCGAATCATCGCATATCCTCCTGTTCCGGCAGCCGCCGCTCCGCTCTGGTGCGGTTTCGTTTCCGATACCGCTCCGGTTTGGCGCCGCTGTCGTGTTGCTCGGATTGTCCTTGACGTTGTGCGATCATTTTATTACAATGGAGTCACTTCGTATGTTGTTCTGACAACGTTTCCAAAAAAATTTCTGCGGGCAGCCCGCGGACCGGCAGCACAACAAGGAGGTAGTGTATGAATCTGCAGTGGCTGGCCGAAACCCCTTTGTTCCAGGGGACCAGCGCCGGGGAGATCCAGGCCATGCTTTCCTGCCTGGGCGCCCGGCAGCAGCATTTTGCCAAAGGGGAGGCCATCTACCGGGCGGACGGGACGGTGCAGGCCCTGGGCCTGGTGCTCTCCGGCAGCGTCCACATAGAGTACCACGACTTCTGGGGAAACCGGACCATTCTGGGCCAGGCGGGTCCCGGGGAAATTTTTGCCGAGACCTACGCCTGCCTGCCGGAGGAGCCGCTGATGGTGGATGTTTCCGCCGTCCAGGACTCCCAGGTGCTGTTTCTGCAGGTGGGCAAAATCCTCCGCACCTGCCCCCGCAGCTGCGGCCACCACGCCCGGCTGATCCAGAACCTGCTGGCGGTCTCCGCCCGGAAAAACCTGGCCCTCTCCCGGCGGATGCTCTACACCGCCCCCAAGACCATCCGGGGCCGGCTGCTGTCCTACCTGTCCGCCCAGGCCATGCAGAAAGGGCCCTGCTTCTCCATCCCCTTCAACCGCCAGCAGCTGGCCGATTATCTGGGAGTGGACCGCAGCGCCCTCTCACACGAGCTGGGAAAGATGCAGGCGGAAGGCCTGCTCCGTTTCCGCAAAAATGTCTTTGAACTAAAAGAATCCTAATGGACGGGGCTTCCGGGAAGCACGAATCCCAGAAGCCAGGCCCCTTTAGTTCTTCTTGCCTTCCTCCACCAGGATCTCCTCGGATTTGTGCTGTCCGGTGATGGAATAGATCACCCACTCGGCAATGTTCACCGCGTGGTCGCCAATGCGCTCAAAATACTTGGCAATCATCAGCAGGTCAATGGCCGCCGCCACATCCCCGGATTCCTGGCGCACCGTCTCAATGAGCTCGTCCCGCACCACCTCAAACAGGTGGTCCACCTCATCGTCCGCCGCCATAATGTGCTCCGCCAGGGTCTGGTTCCGGGTCACAAAGGCGTCCACCGCGTTGGTGACCATCTTGGCCGACGCCTTGGACATGGCCTGGATGTTCTTCAGCCGATCCATATCCAGATCCTCCGGCAGCCGCAGGGAGACCTCCGCAATATCCCCGGCCTGGTCGCCAATCCGCTCCATGTCCGTGATCATCTTCAGGGCTGCGGAGATGGTCCGCAGGTCGCGGGCCACCGGCTGCTGGCGCAGCAGCAGCTGCAGGCAGCGGGTCTCAATGGTCTGCTCCAGGTGGTCCACCTCGGTGTCGTACTCCAGGGCGGTTTTTACCAGCTTCTCATCCCGCTGGAACAGTGCCTTCTCCGCATAGTCGATGGCCGTCTCAATGGCCTTTCCCATGTTGGTCAGTTCCATATTCAGGAGCTCCAGCTCCCGGTTAAAGCTATTTCTCACTTTGCGCACATCCTTCCTGCATCAGCCGAACCGGCCGGTAATATATCCTTCGGTCTCTTTCTCCTTAGGCATGGAGAACACCTGCTCCGTCTCCCCGAACTCAATGAGCTTGCCCAACAGGAAGAACGCCGTGTAATCCGAGATACGGGCGGCCTGCTGCATGTTGTGGGTAACCATAATCACCGTATATTTCTCCTTCAGCTCCATGGCCAGGTCCTCAATCTTGGAGGTGGAGATGGGGTCCAGGGCGGAGGTGGACTCATCCAGCAGGATGACCTTGGGCTCCACCGCCAGGGCCCGGGCAATACAGAGACGCTGCTGCTGGC
>CAJFTW010000064.1 GCA_904420025.1 Candidatus Pseudolachnospira avium | reverse complement strand
GATCCAGTATTCCCGGACGCCGGCTTGCGCGTAGAGAGCATTCTTGAGGTTGTAGTCCATCCGGCGGCTGCTGGGGGATACAATCTCGATCACCATGTCAGGAGCACCTTCACAGCCCCGGTCCGACAGCTTCTCTTTGCCGCAGATCACGCTGATGTCCGGCTCCACGTAGGTATCCTCATCCTGATTCAGGATAACGGCGAAGGGGGCGGTATAGACCTCGCAGGATCCACCCTTGGAGTCAATATAATTGCTAAGATACTGCCCAAGTTTGATTACCAGCTTTTGATGAATCCGGCTGGGCGGGGACATTATATAAATTTGCCCGCCAATCAGTTCCGCCCGCTGGCCATCCGGCAGGTTGAAAATGTCTTCCAGCGTATAACGGTTTTCTCTTGGTAACGGCATAGAAATACCTCCTGTTTGAGTCCCATTGTGTCATGGAAAACTAGAAATGTCAAGATAGGAAACAGGGCCCCTGGCAAATGGCCGCTCATGCCCTAAAGGACTTGCTTCGCGTCGCAAGCATGACGGCCGCTTGCCAGGCTTATCGCGCAAGAAAAAAACGGGCCCGGACTCTTATGCCCGGACCCGTCCTTCTTCGGGTTATTCCTCTTCCTTTTTCTCCCCAATACTCAGCAGCAGGTTCAGCAGAATGCCAAAGATGGCCGCCCCGGCAATGCAGGGGATCTGGAGGCCAAAGAACGGGATGTTTCCGCCGAAGGCATAGTTCCCGCCGATGCCGATGACCATAATGGAGGCGATGACCGCAATGTTCTTGGAGGAGAACATGTCCACCTTCTTGTCAATCATAATGGCAACGCCCTGGGCTGCAATGGCGCCGAACAGGTAGATCTCCAGCCCGCCGATGACGGCCAGGGGAATGCCGTAGATTACCTGGATCAGAGGCGTGAAGAAGCTGACGATCATGGCAATGATGGCTGCCGCCACCAGAACCGGCACGGAAAAGACCTTGGTGATGGCCATAGTGCTGATGTTTTCCCCGTAATTGGTGCCCGCCGGGCCGCCGATGACACCGGAGATCATATCGCAGATACCATCGCCGATCAGGTTCCGGTCCAGCATGTCGATGAGGCTGTATTTCATCTTCTTGCCCTTCCGCCGTGCCACGTCATTGACATAAATGTCCAGCTGGTACATGTGGGCTGTGGATTCTGGGATGGTGGCAATGGCAATGGGCATGATGGCCGCCACCGCCGTCCAGGATACCTTGGGCAGGGAGAATGCCGGAACCGCAAAGAGGGAACCGTCACCCAGCCGCCACAGGGACGCCTCCAGCGCGGCGGCTGGCATGGCCCGGAACAGGTTGGCCCAGCCAGCGGCGCAGATTATACCGGCAGCGGCGCAGCCGGTGAGCACGCCCAAAAGCAGGGGCAGCTGCCCTAGAAAGCCCCTCAGGTATTTGGAGTACAGGATGGTGGACAACAGGGTGATCAGGGCCACAATGGTCCAGGCCACGCTCTCCGAAGAAACCTCCGTGACATTGGGAATGGCATCGCTGAGGGCGTTTCCGGCCAAGGTCAGGCCGATGATCATGGCCACCGGACCGGTGATGGAGGCGGGAAGGATGGTCTCTACCACCTTCTTCCCAAAGAGGCGGACCAGCAGGCCGGCGGCAATGGAGACCAGGCCGGAGAGGATGATGCCGAACTGGGCATACTGGATGGCCTCCGTGGGTAAGATGCCGTCCACCTTTTCAAAGCCCTCCGCCGCGCACATGCTGGCGATGGCGGTCAAGTAGGCGAAGCTGGAGCCGTAATACAGCGGGATTTTCCTGCCTGTGATCAGGATAAAGCAGAGGGTTGCCAGCCCGCTGGCAAAGATGGTGGTGGAAACCTGGAAGCCGGTAACCAGCGCAACCGTAACGGTGGCGGGGAACATGACAATGACCTGCTGAATGGCATACAGCAGAAGTTTCCCGGTACTGGGCCGTTCTTCCGGCAGATAGCCGATGGTGTTGGAGTGTTCTTTCATGTGCAGTGCATCCTTTCCTTTCTCTTTGCACCCGGAGGTGTGCCTCAATTTCATCTTAGTATAGTACACACAGGGGGAAGTTTCAACAATTTTCAGCGCGATTTTTACGCATGGGAGACAATGGCAGGAGGATGCAGGAATATGAGGAAGAATAGTGGGGGGCATGCTTGACGGCTTTTGTTGAATCCGGTATAATGAACTCGCTGTGCATGTTGCATTTTCACAGAAGGGCCTCCCCGGTCCCGGCGGATGGATCCCCTCTGGATGCGGAAAGCGAGAGAACGCGGCATCAGTCTGCAAAAAATTAAGAAATCAATAAGATTTTCTTCCGTGAATCCCCCGATCCCGGCTGGTATCATAAAATGGCAGATTTGGTTAGAAAGGCTGGAATTCTGGATGCAAAAGAGATTAGGAACATTACTCTTGGTTCTGTCAGCGTTTCTGCTGGCCGGCTGCGGAAGCCGGGAGCGGGAGCCAGCCACCATGGCAATTCCCACCAGCGCGGCGGCAGTGGAAGAAGATCCGGAAAATTCCGTGAGCCCATCCTCCGCGGTGGCCCCGGAAAACTTTAAAGACCCGGTTTACAACGGCCTGATCAAGGAGCTGGTTGTTCCCTGTGAATACGATTTGGATGGAGATGGAACCGCGGAGACGATAAACTATCAGGTGACGGACCCGGAGAGAGGGGAGTTTGACCTGAGGATCGGGGATGCGGAAATTGAAGGCAGCGGCGACCAGCTGACCGGAAGCATCTATGCCATGAGTATAGACGGGGAGAAGCTCCAGATTTTGCTGGAGGATCAGGGGAACAATGCGGATGAGTATTCTCATGTATATGTGTACCAGCAGGGTGTGCTGGAGCCTGCCGGTGTCCTGGAGGGGGAGATTTCCTCTTATCGGGTGGACACGGAGAAGCAGCAGGTGACGGCGGCCGGAACAAGCAGAGTCTTTCAGAGCTTTACGCTGGAGATGGACTTTGCCCTGGAGGACGGCGTAATTACCGAAGTCCCCCGGGAGTTTTACCAGATGGGAAATGAAGTAACGCTTCGGCGGGCGCTGTCCCTGATCGAGATCCGTGAGGGGGATGCGTACACACTGCGAATGGAAGCCGGCAGCCGGCTGGTGGTACTGGGAACAGACAACCAGCAATGGGTTTGCCTCCAGGATGTGGAAACTGGTGTGGAAGGGTGGCTTCAGGTCCCGGTAGATGAGTTCGGTCAGATCCTGGTGGATGGCGTATCCGTGTCTGCTCAGGATTACTTTGACGGGCTCTACTATTTCGGGTGAGCCAGGGCGCTCGCCCGGAAAATAACCGGAAAGCGAGTGCAGAACATGGAGAAGAATCATTCGGAAAAGGGTTTTTCCGCCTTTTTGCAGCGGAAAAACATTGTGTTTTCAGCAAAGCGGTATGGGATTGATGCGCTGGGGGCTATGGCTTTGGGGCTCTTTGCCTCCCTGCTCATCGGAACCATTATCAAGACCATTGGCCAGAACATCGGGGACTCCACGGTGGATCTGGCCGATGCCGTATCTGTGGGGCTGCAGGATTACCTGGCAGTGCGGCTGGTGGAAATTGGTGATTTTGCATCCTCGGTCACCGGCGCTGCCATGGCGGTGGCTATTGGCCATGCGCTGCAGGCCCCGCCGCTGGTGCTGTTTTCCCTGGTAGCGGTGGGCCAGGCGGCCAATGACCTGGGAGGGGCCGGGGGGCCCTTGGCGGTACTCCTGATTGCTATTGTGGCGGCGGAGCTAGGGAAGATGGTCTCCAAGGAGACCAAAATTGACATACTGGTCACTCCTTTTGTGACCATTGTGTCCGGGACGGCCCTGGCCTTCCTGATTGCCCCGGCGGTGGGGAGCGCTGCCGCGGCTGTGGGGGAGGCAGTAATCTGGTCCACAGAGTTGCAGCCGTTTTTTATGGGCATTCTGGTTTCTGTCCTGGTGGGCCTGGCTCTTACGCTTCCCATCAGCTCGGCGGCCCTCTGCGCTACTCTGGGGCTGGTGGGCCTGGCCGGCGGCGCTGCGGTGGCCGGCTGTTGTGCCCAGATGGTGGGATTTGCGGTGATGAGCTTTCGGGAAAACGGGCTGGGAGGGCTGGCAGCCCAGGGGCTGGGTACCTCCATGCTGCAGATCCCCAACATTCTGAAAAACTGGAAAATATGGATCCCACCGACCCTTACATCGGCGGTGACGGGCCCTTTGGCCACCTGCGTCTTCCGGATGAAGATGAACGGTACGCCGGTCTCGGCCGGCTGCGGCACTTGCGGCCTGGTGGGCCCCATTGGCGTTATCACCGGCTGGAGCAACCCTTCGGAGCAGGCGGCGGCTCTGGGTGAGATGGCTATTGCCCCGGGGCTATGGGACTGGCTGGGCGTCCTATTGATCTGTCTGGTGCTGCCAGCCCTGCTCACCTGGCTGTTTGCCCTGCCGCTGCGGAGGCTGGGTTGGATACGGGAAAATGACCTGAAGCTGGATTTGGGATAGAAGCCGGCTGGGGATAAAATCTGGAATCAGGGATATAGATGGGGGGACTTATGAAAAGACAACAACGGAAAACGGTTTGGGGGAAAAAGGCGGTACATTCCGCCCTGCTGGCCGCGCTGGCCGCACTGCTGGCAGGGTGTTCGCAGCCGAAGGAGTACCAGGAGTCCTCGGTGTATGCCATGGATACCATCATGCGCTTTCAGGTGCTTGCTTCCCCGGACAGCAATCTAGAGGGGGTGCTGCGGGACGAGGTGCAGCGGGTGGACCTGCTGCTGTCCGCCACAGATCCAGACAGTGAGCTGTACCAGCTGAACCATCGGGAGGGCGAGGCTTTCACGGCCAGCCAGGAGCTGGCGGATATTCTGGACGGATGCCTGGAAATCTCCCGGGAGACAGGCGGAGCCTTAAACATTGCCCTGTACCCGGTAACCCAGGCCTGGGGCTTTACTACCGGCGACTACCACGTCCCGGATGCGGCCACCCTCTCGGATGCCATGGAAAAAATCCATTGGGAGGAGATAGAGATGGATGGCACCCAGGTGTGGCTGCCGGAGGGGATGGAGCTGGATCTGGGGGCGGTGGGGAAAGGGTATCTCACCGACCGCTGCGTGGAGCTTCTCCGGGAAAACCAGGTTTCTTCCGCACTGCTGGATCTGGGCGGCAACATTTATGCCCATGGCAGAAAGGAGGACGGCACGGCCTGGCGCATTGGCATCCAGGATCCATCCGGCCAGGGGCTGGTGGCCTCCTTCACCGCCGAGGATGAGGCGGTGGTGACTTCCGGGACCTATCAGCGGTACTTTGAGGCAGACGGGAAACGGTATCACCATATTCTGGACAGCGGGACCGGGTATCCGGTGGAGAATGGCTTGGAGTCGGTGACCATTGTCACGGACAACGGGTTTCTGGCGGATGCACTGTCCACCTCCCTGTTTGTGCTGGGCCTGGAGGATTCCGTCACCTTCTGGCGGGAACAGTATCCCCAGGTGGGGGTGGTCTGGGTGACCAGCCAGGGGGAGGTGTACTACACCGAAAACCTGGAAGACCGTTTTACCCCTGCCGAGGGCATCACCAGCCATTTGGTGGAAGCGTAATGAACCCACGCTCCTCCTGCATAGACTAGAAAGAGCCTGTGCAGGAGGTTTTTTATGCTGCTTCTCTTGATCCTGTCAGCGGGAATCTATTTTACCGGGAGCACCCGCTTCTTCCAGCTGACCCATGCGGGACTTTGGCTGAAGAAAACGCTGGGCACCTGCTTCGGAAAAGGCGCCGGCGGTTCCGGGACGGAAGAGGGGGTTATGAGCCCCTGGCAGGCCCTCTGCACCTCCCTGGCAGCCACCATTGGCACCGGGAATATTGTGGGGGTGGCCACGGCCCTGGCTGCCGGCGGTCCCGGTACCCTGTTCTGGATGTGGGTTTCCTCCTTCTTCGGCATGATGACCTCCTACGCGGAAAAACTGCTGGGGCATATTTACCGGAAGCCACGCCCCGGAGGCGGATATATAGGCGGCACGATGGTAACCATAGAACAGGGGCTGCAAAACCGGCCGCTGGGCCTGCTCTACGCATTCCTCTGTGTGCTGGTGTCCTTTGGCATGGGGAATATGGCCCAGGCCAACTCCATTGCCCAGGCCCTGGAGGGAACCTGGCAGATTTCCCCGCTGGTCACCGCCCCGTTCCTGGCCTTGCTGGTCTGGCATTTCTGTCGGGGCGGCGGCAAACGGGTGGGGCTGGCCACCAGCTGGCTGGTGCCGCTGATGTCCCTGTTTTACCTGGCCGGGTCCTTTGGGATCCTCTGGTGCTTCCGGGAACGGCTGGGGCAGGCGGTGCGCCTGGTGCTCTCGGACGCCTTTTCCTGGCGGGCCATGACCATTGGCATTGCCCGCGGCGTCTTTTCCAATGAGGCGGGCTTGGGAAGCTCTGTGATTGCCCATGCCCAGTCCACCGTGAAGGAGCCGGCGGAACAGGGGATGTGGGGCGTTCTGGAGGTATTTCTGGACACCATTGTTATGTGTACGGTCACCGGCCTGGTGCTGCTGGTTACCGGCGCCTGGGACAGCGGCGTGGACGGCGCAGCCATGACCCTGAAGGCTTTCTCCTCTGTGTTTGGCGCCTGGGGAGAGCAGATCCTGGCAGTGAGCATCTTCTTTTTTGCCCTTTCCACCCTCATCGGCTGGAGCTTCTTTGGCCTGGAATGCGTGGAGTATCTTGGGGGCGGCCGGGGCCGGGGGCTGTATCTTGCCTTGTTTTTCGGCATGACCGTGGTGGGCTGCCTGGGAGAGCTGGCGGATGTGTGGCGGATTTCCGATCTGTGCAACCAGCTTCTGGCCATCCCCAATCTATTCTGCCTGTTCTGCCTGCGGAAGCAGGTGGGGAGGAGGACACGGGCGTATCTGCGGAGGCAGGCAGGAGGGCATTAAAACGGCGGTGCGTCCCTCACACCATCGGGGAAGGAACGCGCCTGGGAAAAACGTACCGGGGAACTCCCACGCGGGAAAAACAGCCTTCCCGTATGGAAAGGCTGTTTTTCTTCCGGCCGCCAGCGGCCGTAGCTCTTTGTTTGGAAACTGGCAGGCTTAACGGTTGGGCTTGCCAGCCATCTGCTTCTCCTGCTCGGCGATCATCTTCTTAACCATATAACCGCCCACACTGCCGTTCTGATAAGAGGTCAGGTTGCCGTTGTAACCGTTGGTCAGCGGCACGCCCAGCTCGTCAGCAACTTCCATTTTAAAACGGTCCAGAGCTTCCTTTGCTTCCGGAACTTCCAGTCTTCCAGTAGATGTGTTAGCCATAATGAAACACCTCCAATTCATCGTTTGCGCCTTGGCTTTTGCCGCGGCGTTGGTTTGTAAGGTACACTCCTATTATGTTCCATCCGAAAAGAAATACTCTGGAAATGATAGGAAGGCCTGGCACTTCCATCCCGGGCCAAGCGGCGCTTTTCTCTTTCAAAATTTATTAGACATTGGGAACTGGACGATTTATAATGGTGTGGGGGTCAAAAATCCTCCTACAAGCAAGCTTGTGCTGGATTTTGACCTTTTAGCCCTGGTATTTTTTAAAAGAAATACGATCTTAAAAAAGGGAAGCGCGTTCTATCATCCCGGAAAGAGAGAAGAAAACCATGAGAACCATCGTTTTAGGAAAAGAAAGCCCGCTTACCGTCTGCGCGGTGGGACTGGGCTGTGTGGGTATGGTATCGGAGTACCCGCCTATCCCGGAGAAGAAGGATATGATCCGGTTTGCGCGGGAAGCCTTTGAACAGGGAGAGACCTTCTTTGACACAGCGGAAGCCTACGGTCCCTACACCGGCGAGGAAATTTTGGGGGAAGCGCTGCGGGAGGTGCGGGATCAGGTGAAGATTGCCACCAAATTCGGGTTTGCCATTCAAAACGGTATCTCTGTGGGTCTGGACAGCCGTCCGGAAACCATTCGGAAGGCGGTGGAAGGCTCTCTACGCCGGCTGAAAACGGACTATATTGATCTGCTGTACCAGCACCGTGCGGACCCCAACGTTCCGGTGGAGGCGGTGGCGGAAACGGTAGCAAAACTGATGGAAGAGGGAAAGGTCCTGCACTGGGGCATGAGTGAAGTGTCTGTGCGCACGATCCGGAAAGCCCACTCCCTGCTCCCCCTCACCGCGGTGCAGAATGAGTATTCGATATGGTATCGGGAGGTGGAAAAGGACTTGATCCCCGTTTTGGAGGAGCTGGGTATTGGCCTGGTGTGCTTTTGCCCGCTGGGCCGCGGGTATCTGACCGGCGGCCTCAAACAAAGCCACTTTTCACAGGAGGATATCCGCCGGGATATGCCCCGCTTTTCCAGCGGGGCAGCGCTGCAGGCCAACCAGCGGCTGCTTGACTGCCTGCGGGCGCAGGCGGAGGAAAAGGGCTGCACCATGGCACAGCTGGCCATCGCCTGGATCCTGGCCCGGCGCCCTTGGATTGCCCCCATACCGGGAACCACAAAATTGAGCCGGCTGAAAGAAAATATGGATGCCGCCGATCTGGAACTGGCACCGGAGGAGTGGGAAGCGCTGAATGAAAAGCTGGCGGCGATCCCCATCTACGGGGACCGGTACAATGCCCAGCAGGAAAGTATGGTGGAAAAGTAGATAGGGTGCGCATTTCCCGCATAAGAGATTAAGAAAAGAGGAAAATAATATTACATTTTTGGAAAGCCAGGGCAATTTCATTGACGGCTTTCTTTCCCTATGGTACACTTAACAATTGGAACAGGAAGGAAAAAGGAGAGCGAAAATGAAGCTGCTTACCATTGTAATACCCAGCTACAACTCGGGAGCCTACCTTCGGAAATGTGTGGATTGCCTGCTCCCGGGAGGGGAGCGGGTGGAAATCCTGATTGTAAACGATGGCTCCACGGACGGCACGGCAGCGATTGCCGATGCGTATGCGCAAAAATACCCGTCCATTGTCCGGGCCATCCACCAGGAGAACAAGGGCCACGGCGGGGCAGTGAACACAGGGCTGGCGGAAGCCACCGGCGTCTACTTCAAGGTGGTGGACAGCGATGACACTGTAAACCAGGAGGCATACCAGAGGATCCTGGACACCCTGGAAAATATGGCCATGGACGGCACCGGCGTGGATATGCTGATTACCAATTATATTTATGACAAAGTGGGAGTCCGCCGGAAGAAGGTTATCAGCTACCGGAATGCTTTTCCGGAGGGGCAGGTCTTTACCTGGGATCAGGTGCGCTATATGCGGAAAGGGCAGTATATTTTGATGCATTCGGTGATCTACCGGACCCGGGTGCTGCGGGACTGCGGCCTGAAGCTGCCGGAGCATACTTTCTATGTGGACAACCTGTTTGTCTATGTACCGCTTCCCTATGTGAAAACCATGTACTACCTGGATATTATATTCTACCGCTATTTTATTGGCAGGGCGGACCAGTCGGTGAATGAGGCCAATATGATCAAGCGGATTGACCAGCAGATCCGGGTGACTAAGGCCATTATTGATGCCTATCCGCTGCGGAAAATGCCGGATAAGAAGCTGCGGAAATATATGATGAGTTATCTGGAGATTATGATGACGGTTTCCTCAGTGTTCCTTATATGTTCCGGGACAAAGGAAAATCTGGTCAAAAAGGAAGCGCTTTGGGAGTACCTGCGGGAGAGTGACCCTATATTATACCGGAAAATCCGCCGAGGCTTGATGGGACAGACCATGAACCTGCCGGGCAGCACCGGAAGAAAGCTTTCAGTGGCGGCTTACCGGGCTACCCGCCATTTTTACGGTTTTAACTAGGAAGGGCAGCCGGCCTCCGTGGGAGGGGCGCGGCAGCCGGAGGGAGCACTATGCGAGTGATTGCGGGATCGGCCAGAAGGCTGAATCTGATGACGGTGCAGGGCCGGGATACCCGCCCTACCACGGATCGGATTAAGGAAACGCTATTTAACATTCTGCAGCCGGACATTCCCGGCTGCCGCTTTCTGGATTTGTTTGCCGGAAGCGGAGGGATTGGCATTGAAGCATTAAGCCGCGGGGCGGCGGAGGCTGTATTTGTGGAGAGCAGCCGGAAAGCCTCCGCCTGTATCCGGCGCAACCTGGAGTTTACCCGGCTGGACAGCCGGGCCCGCCTGCTGGAGACGGATGTGCTGGGCGCGCTGAGCCGGCTGGGCCGGGAGGGAAAGCCCTTCTCCATTATTTTTTTGGATCCACCTTATGGCAAGGGATGGGAGGAGCAGGTCCTGGCAGCACTGGAGCACTCGCCGCTGGCGGACATGGAGACCTTGGTGGTGGCGGAGGCTCTGAAGGAGGCGGATTTTTCTTTCGCCCCCTGTTACGGGTTTTCTATTGAGAGGGAGAAAGAGTACAAAACCAATAAACATGTCTTTTTAAAGAGGCAAGAAGGATAAAGCCATGCACAATGTAAGAGAAAAAGTAGGAATCTATCCGGGAAGCTTTGACCCGGTTACCTTGGGACATCTGGACATTATTGAGCGGTCTTCCAAAATGTTTGACAAGCTGATTGTGGGAGTCCTGTACAACCCCAACAAAAAAGCGTTGTTTTCCGCGGATGAACGTGTTAAAATGATACGTAGTGTGACTGGCCATCTCTGCAATGTAGAGGTGACCTCCTTTGAAGGGTTGTCGGTGGATTTTGCCCGTTCCGTGGGAGCCCATGTGCTGGTGAGAGGGCTCCGGGCTGTGACGGATTTTGAGTATGAGCTGCAGATGGCGCAGACCAACCATGCCATGTGCCCGGAGATTGATACGATTTTTCTGACCACCAATCTGCGCTATGCGTATCTCAGCTCCAGCATTGTAAAAGAAGTGGCTTATTTTGACGGAAATATTGAGATGTTTGTACCGGAGGCCATTTTGCCGCTGGTTAAAGAAAAATTGATGGAGGAAACCCAAAAATGAGCAGAATTGAGCAGATGATCGGGGAGATCGAGATGTACCTGGACAGCTGTAAATCCCAGGCATTTTCCAATAGCAAGCGTATTGTGGTGGAAAAAGACGTCATTGATGAGATGCTGGTGGAGCTGCGGCTGCGCACACCGGAGGAAATCAAAAAATACCAAAAGATTATCGCTAATAAGGATGCGATCCTGGCGGACGCCAAGGCCCATGCGGACGCTATGCTGGAGGAAGCTTCCCGTCAGACAGCGGAGCTGGTGGATCAGCATGAGATTATGCAGCAGGCTTACGCCCAGGCAGATGAGGTGATCCAGCAGGCCCAGGAGCAAGCCCAGAAGATCCTGGATGATGCGGTGCGGGAGGCCAACGGTATGCGGGAAAGCGCGGTGCAGTACACGGACAGCCAGCTGGAGCAGCTGGAGTCGGTTCTCTCTCATGCGGTGGAGAACAGCCAGTCCCGGTTCCAGTCTTTCTTGAACCAGCTGCAGGCCAGCTATGATGTGATTGTTTCCAACCGGAAAGAGCTGGCGCCCAGCCTGCCCGAGGGCAGCAGGGGCGGAAATGGCCCGGAGATTGATATTTCCATGGCCAGCAGCTCCAGTGCGGAAGAAGAATAGAGTACATAGTACGGAAGAAACGGAGAGCCTGTTATTCTGTGTCCGGGGAATGCGCGGGCCGGGGAGCAGGCCTTTTCCATGCCTATGCCCCGGCAGGTCCAGCCAGGAAGGTAAGGTACAGAAGCAGCAGCGCGGCGGATATGAGCCCCAGTACCACCCGTCCGGCCGTATAGGGCAGTAGCTGCAGGCCGCTTCCCTGTATGCAGCTGCCGGTCTGCCCCAGGCAGGACAGGCCGCCAAAGGAGGCCAGCCCCAGGCAGAGGGGGCCGGCCAGGGGGAGGGGAAGGTCCAGGGTGCCCAGGACACCGGTGCCGGTGGTCATTTCACAGAAGCCCAGGAGAATGGCCCGGGGCAGTGGCCCCAGCGGCAGGAGGGTGGTCCAGGATGCCAGGATAGAGAAGAGCAGGATGTACCCGCCAATCTTGACCAGGGTTTCACAGCTTTCCAGAAAGCAGGTCTCAAAGGCAGACAGGGTAAGGGGCGGGGCATTTTCCGGTTCTGCCTGGGCTTCCCGCAGCGCTGGGAGTGTCAAAAGGGCCCCGGCCAGAGAAGGCAGGTAGGCGCAGAGCAGCAGCGGCAGCGCTTGCCGGAACCCCAGGCACTGGATGCCGATATAGCCGGTGAGGAACATGGGGCTTGGCTGATTGCAGAAGAGAAGCATTTGCTGGCCTTCCTGCCGGGAAATCCGCCCGCTTTGCACCAGGGCGGAGGCCCAGACCGCCCCCATGGGGTAGCCGCACAGAAACCCCATGAGGATCCCGCAGGTGCGGGGGGAAAACCGGTCCATGAGCCGGCTGGCTGCCATGAGCCGAGAAGCCAGAATGAAGGGCAGCAGCACCGGCAGTACCTTCTGGAACCACAGGAGGATGCCGGCGGATGCCCCGGAAATGGAGAGGGCGGGAAAGCAGAGCAGGCCGACAAAAAAGAGGACCAAAAGCAGGGAGGAACCAAGACGTTTCATAGAAATTCCTTTGATGAATAATCATCGAATCTATTCGAGTACAATATATCCATGAAAGCGGACAAATAGACCGCCTGCGGCAGAAATCCGCTTTCGGAAAGGACGGCAGTATGAACAAAACGTATCGGGAATTTTTTCAGGAGCTGTGCCAGATTCCCCATGGTTCCGGCAATACCGGGGCTGTCAGCCGCTATTGCATGGATTTTGCCCGGGAGCGGGGGCTTGACGCCTGGCAGGATGCGGCGGGCAATGTGGTCATAGTCAAGGAGGCCACTGCCGGGCGGGAGCAGGACGGCGGCGTTATGCTACAGGGACACCTGGATATGGTGGCCGTGAAGGAGCCGGGGCTGGACTTTGACTTTACCCGGGAGCCCCTGCAGCTGCGTACCCAGGGGGATTACCTGTACGCCCAGGGCACCAGCCTGGGCGGGGACGACGGCATTGCGGTGGCCATGGCCCTGGCCGTGCTGGATGCGGATTCCCTCTCCCATCCGCGGCTGGAGTGCGTGTTTACCACCGATGAGGAGATCGGTATGCTGGGGGCGGCCCAGCTGGATATGAGCCGCCTGACCAGCCGGTACCTGCTGAACATGGATTCGGAGGAGGAAGGGCATCTGGTTGTCAGCTGCGCCGGCGGCGCCCACGGGGAGGTGTCCTTCCCGGCGTCCTGGCAGAAAGAGCGGCAGCCGGCCCTGCTCCTGGAGCTCACCGGCCTCACCGGCGGCCACTCTGGCACGGAAATCCACAAGCGGCGGGGCAATGCCATCCGCCTGGTGGCGGAACTTCTGCGGGGGCTTCCCGGGGACTGGTCGCTGGCAGCCTTCCAGGGCGGCTCGGCGGACAATGCCATCCCTTCCACGGCCTCGGCGCTGGTTTCCGTCCGCTCCGGGGAGGGAGTGGAAGCGTTCCTGGAGGAAAAGCAGCGGCAGCTGGCGGAGGCCTGGGGCGCTACGGATCCGGGACTGTGCCTGCGCTGGACGTGGCAGCCGGAGGAGGAGCGGCCGGTGATGGAGAAGGCCGCAGGCGCGAGGCTGCTGCGCCTGATCGGGGAACTGCCGGACGGCCCGCTGCAGTTCAGCCGGGATATGCCGGATATGGTGGAGCTCTCCTCCAACCTGGGAGTGATCCGCACGGAGGCAGACGGCTTCCACTTTGTGCTGGCCCCCCGCAGCGCCCGGGATGAGGACAAGGAGCAGCTGAAGCAGAGAATCCGCCGGCTGACCGAGGAGGCGGGGGCCTCCCTGGCCTTCCAGGGGGATTACCCCGGCTGGCCCCTGCGCCCGGATTCCCGCCTGCAGCAGCTGGCCGCCCAGGTGTACCGGGAGCAGACCGGCAAAGAGCTGGTTGTGGAGGGGATTCACGCAGGGCTGGAGTGCGGTATTTTCAGCCAAAAGATGCCCCAGCTGGATATAGTGGCCTTTGGGCCGGATATTTTGGACATTCATTCCACTAAAGAACGGCTGAGCCTTTCCTCAGCGGAGAGAGTCTGGAATTTTCTCACGGAAATGCTGCGCCGGATTTCCTGACGGCAGCCTCCGTAGAAGGGGAGCATAAAGGAGTGGATGAGTATGGAAATTCAAAAATGGAAGGAGATCCTGTCTCCTTATGAGCTGGCGGTGGCGGAGCTGCGGGTGAAATTCAACCACATTATCAAGGAAAACCGGGCCGCCGGCCGCTATTCCCCCATTGAGCAGGTGGCCTGCCGGGTCAAAGCTGTTTCCAGTATCCTGGATAAGGCTAGGCGGAAGAACATTCCCCTGGATCAGATGGAGGAGAAAATTACAGATATTGCCGGGGTGCGCCTGATCTGCCAGTTTGTGGAGGATATTGACAAGGTGGCAGCCATCGTCCGGGAGCGGCCGGACATGGAGGTAGTGGAGGAGAACGACTACGTACACCACAGCAAGCCCAGCGGCTACCAGAGCTACCACCTGGTGGTCCACTATGTGGTCACCACCATTCACGGCCCCCGGACCGTGCCGGTGGAGATCCAGATCCGAACCCTGGCCATGAACTTCTGGGCCACCATTGAGCACAGCCTCCAGTACAAGTACAGCGGCAACGTGCCGGAGCATGTGAGCCAGCGGCTGCTGGCCGCTGCCCAGGCCGTGGTCAGCCTGGACAAGGAGATGTCCATGATCCGGGATGACATTGTGATGGCCCAGGATCTGTTCCTGAATAAGGCGCGGATTGTCTCTGAGATCAAGAGCAACATTGAGAACCTGTACAAGTTTGAAAACCGGGACGCTATGGAGAATATACAAAATGAGTTCTTTGAGCTCTTCCGGAACGGCACCCTGGAGGAGCTGGAGGAGTTCAACCACAAGCTGGATTTGGTGGCGGCCAGGCAGGGCGTGCAGGAGTTGTAGCGGATCATTTAAGCGGAAAGAAAAATAGATAGGAGGGCACAATGGAACTGCCCAGGGAATACCAGCTGCGGATGCAGCGCCTGCTGGGGGAGGAATACCCGGCTTACCGGGACAGTTTGGCGGAGGAGCGGGTGCGGAGCCTGCGGGTCAACACGGCTAAGATTTCCGCGGAGGAGCTGGCCCGGCGGCTCCCCTTTCTGGACGGAGGGGTGGCATGGTGTCCGGAGGGGTATTATATAAAGGAAAATCGGGATTTTCCGGAAAAAGAGAGGGAGGCCGCAGTGGCAAACCCGGCGCGGCACCCCTACTATGCCGCAGGCCTCTACTACCTGCAGGAAGCCAGTGCCATGGCGCCGGGGGCCATTCTTCCGGTGGAGCCGGGGGACCGGGTGCTAGACCTGTGCGGCGCTCCCGGGGGAAAATCCACCCAGCTGGGAGCCCGGCTGTGTGGCAGTGGCCTGCTGGTGGCCAACGACCTCAGCGCTTCCCGGGCCCAGGCCATGGTGAAAAACCTGGAGCTTTTTGGCATTGCCAACTGCATGGTGACGGCGGAATCGCCGGAGAAGCTGGCGGCGGCCTATCCGGAGGCCTTTCACAAGATTCTGGTGGATGCCCCCTGCTCCGGGGAGGGGATGTTCCGGCGGGATCCATCCCTGATCCGGGACTGGGAGCGGCGGGGGCCGTCTTACTACCAGGGTGTGCAGCGGCAGATCCTGGAGCAGGCGGTGCAAATGCTGCGCCCCGGCGGCCTGCTGCTCTACTCCACCTGCACCTTCTCCCCGGAGGAGGATGAGGAGAACATACGCTGGCTGCTGGAGCGATTCCCGGAGCTTTCTCTGGCCACCCCGGAGCCGGCCCACGGGATTTCTCCTGGCCAGATGCCGGGGACCCTACGGATCTGGCCCCAGCGGGTCCGTGGGGAAGGGCACTTCCTGGCGCTGCTGCAAAAGGAGGAGAGGGGCTGCTGTGCGGCATCGGATGGCGGCTTTTCTGCCCCGGACGGCGGCAGACTGGTCAACGGAGCGCCCCACAGCCGCCCGCTGGCGGAAGCGGCGCCGGATCTGGCCGGGCTTTTAGCCGGGAAATGGCAGCAGCTGCTGGTGACGGAGGAGCGGGACTGCCTGTACGTCCTGCCGGAAGGGCTTACCAGAAAGGCGGGGATCCGCTACCTGCGCACCGGCCTGCTGCTGGGAAATCGGAAAAAAGGGCGCACGGAGCCATCCCAGGCACTGGCGATGGCCCTGCGGAAGGAAGCGGTTCTTTCCTGGGTGGATTACCCGTCGGAGGACGGGCGGGTGATCCGCTACCTGAAAGGGGAGACGGTGACCTGCGATGGCGTTCCCCGGGTCGGGGAGGATGGCTGGACGTTGGTCTGCACAGACGGTTTTCCCCTGGGGTGGGCCAAGAGAAACAAGGACACCCTGAAAAATAAGTACAATCCTGGATGGAGATGGCAATGAAGATACCTAAAAAAGAAATCCAGGCGGTTTTGTTTGACTTGGATGGAACCCTGGTGGACTCCATGTGGATGTGGGGCCAGATTGATGTGGAATACCTGGCCCGTTATGGCCTTTCCCTGCCGCCGGGCCTGCAGCGGGAGATTGAGGGCATGAGCTTTTCGGAGACGGCGGTGTACTTCAAGGAAACTTTTTCCCTTCCGGACTCCCTGGAGGAGATCAAGGCGGAGTGGAACCGGATGGCCTACGAGAAATACCGGTATCAGGTTCCCATGAAGCCCTTTGCCCGGGAGTTCCTGGAGGAGCTGCGGGAACAGGGGATTCCCATGGGCATTGCCACCAGCAACTCCCGGCAGCTGGTGGACGCGGTGCTGGATGGGCAGGAGCTGACCGGCTACTTTACCTCTGTGCGCACCGCCTGTGAGGTGGCAGCGGGAAAGCCGGCGCCGGATATTTATCTGCGGGTGGCCCAGGATTTGGGGGTGGAGCCCCGGCACTGCCTGGTCTTTGAGGACGTGCCGGCGGGCATCCAGGCCGGGAAGAACGCCGGCATGTGGGTCTGCTCGGTCTATGACCGGTGGGCCGCCGACATGGAGGAGGAGAAACGCCGGCTTGCCGACGATTTCATTATGGATTACAGCGAAGTGCTGGAAAAACAGGAGGTAGCAAAATGAGCAAAACAGTGACGTTGACCTGGCGCGGACATTCTTGCTTTAAGCTGGAGCAGGACGGATATTCCATTGTGCTGGACCCTTATGAGGACGGCAATGTACCGGGATACGCCCCGCTGCGGGATGAGGCCAACCAGGTGATCTGCAGCCATACCCACGGGGACCACAATTATGTGGAGGCCATTTCCATCCGGGAGACGGAGCAGGCGAACCCGTTCCAGATCACTAAGGTGGCCTGCCCCCACGATGACGCCGGCGGCACCAAGCGTGGCATGAACCTGATCCACGTCTTTGACAACGGGGAGCTGCGGATTGCCCATTTTGGGGATATTGGCTGTCCGCTGAACGAGGAGCAGAAAAAAGCCTTGGGCCATCTGGACGTGGTGCTGGTACCGGTGGGCGGCCACTTTACCATGGAGCCGGACGGCATTGAGGCCATGGTGGAGGAGCTGCAGCCCCGGGTGGTGGTCCCCATGCACTACCGCACGGAGAACTTTGGCTACCCGGTGATCGGGACCCTGGATGCGTTCCTGAAGTATCGGACAGATGTGGTGAAGTACGAGACCAACACCCTGGAGCTGACGCCGGACATGCCGGCTCAGACGGCGGTGCTGGCCTACCAGGGATAAGGCGGTTTACAGAATGAAGAATAACGACGATGCCAGAGGCCGGTACGGTTATATAGACGCCCACAAAAAGGCCCAGCTGATCAAGACGGTGATCGGGGGCCTGGTTGTGCTGGCGCTGATGACCCTGGGGTATCTGCTTCTGGAGCGGAACTGGCTGCTGATTCCAGCCATGCTGATGGTCATCCCCACAGCCAATGCCTTTGTGGCTTATGCGGCCTTTGCCAAGTTCCACACAGCCCCGGCGGACAAGCATTCCATGCTGGGGAACTTTGAGAATGCGGGGATGCTCCTGAGCGATCTGGTGCTGGTGGACGACAAGGGGAAGCGGATGCCGGTGGAGTTTGCGGTCATCTACAAAAATGGGATTGTGGCCTGGTCCTCCTACTGCGGCAAGCGGTTCCGGCCGGAGGCGGCGGAGATTCCGGTGAACGATACCTTAAAGCGCCGGGGAATCCCCATGCGGATCAAGGTGTTCGGCAACTGGGAGGAATTTCTGGAACGGATTGACCAGGTGGAGCCGGCGGAAAGCGAGCCGGAGAAAAAGCGGATTCAGCTGGCCCGGGAAGCGGTGATCTCCCGGTCTATGTAAGGAGCGCTCCCGGGAAGGGGGCAGGCCCGCAAAACCACGGGAAGCGCGATGTGCGGGAAATGCAGAAGGAGCAATATGCGGGAAATTCGGATCAGCGGCCGGGAGGCCGGCCAGCGGCTGGACAAATTCCTGGGGAAGTACCTCCGGGAGGCCGGCAAGGGCTTTCTCTATAAGATGCTGCGCAAGAAAAATATTACGCTCAACGGCGGACGGGCGGACGGCTCGGAAAAACTCGCGGAGGGAGATACCGTCCGCCTTTTTCTGTCCGAGGAAACCCTGGAAAAGTTCTGTGGGAAGGTGTCCGGCGCCGGGCAGGCGCAGTGGGGGGCTAAGCTGGAAATCCTCTATGAGGACAGCCAGGTGATCCTGGTGAACAAGCCGGCGGGGATGCTCTCCCAGCAGGCGGAGGCGGGGGATGTTTCCCTGTGTGAGCATCTGACCTCCTACCTGCTGGCCAGCGGCCAGCTGACAGAGGCAGAACTGGCGGTGTTCCGGCCTGGCGTCTGCAACCGGCTGGACCGGAACACCAGCGGCCTGGTGGCCGCCGGCAAGACCATCCGGGGCCTCCAGGCCCTCTCTGAGCTGTTCCGGCAGCGCTCCCTGGACAAATATTATCTGGCCCTGGTCCGGGGCATCGGCCTGAAAGCCCGGCGGCTGGAGGGGTATCTGCGGAAGGACGCTGCCTCCAATACGGTGGCGGTATCTGCCCGGCCGGCGGAGGGCAGCTCTTTTATCTGCACTGCCTATGAACCGGTGGAGGAGGGGGAGGGGGCCACCCTGCTGCGGGTACACCTGATCACTGGCAAGACCCACCAGATCCGGGCCCACCTGGCTTCCATCGGCCATCCCATTCTGGGGGATCGGAAATACGGGGAACCGCGCCCGGAATTTCCCCGGCAGATGCTCCACGCCTGGGAGCTGGTCTTCCCGAATCCTTTGCCCGGCCTGCCTCAGCTGGCGGGCCGCCGCTTTCAGGCCCCGCTGCCGGCGGATTTCCGGAAAGCGCTGCAGAAGCTGGGGATGCCGGCGATTCCGGAGCAGATGCCATAAAAAAACACGGAAGGGGGAACGCTGTGGCTACCTGGGGAACCAGAGGGCTCCGGGGCTCGGCCCTGGAGGATCTGATCAATCTGACACTGGAAAAATACCGGGAGGGGCATCTGGCGCTGATCCAGAAGATCCCCACCCCCATCAAGCCCATCAGCATAGACAAGGAAAGCCGCCATATCACCCTGGCCTACTTTGACCAGAAAAGTACCGTGGACTATATCGGCGTGGTCCAGGGGATTCCGGTTTGCTTTGACGCCAAGGAGTGCCAGGAGGATACGGTTCCCCTGGCCAATATCCATGCCCACCAGATCCGGTTTATGGAAGAGTTTGAGGCCCAGAAGGGGATTGCCTTCATTCTGCTCCACCTGACCCACCGGGATGAGATCTACTATCTGCCGCTGGCGGAGGTGAAACGGTTTTGGCAGCGGGCGGAGGAGGGGGGGCGCAAAAGCTTCACCTACCAGGAGATTGACAAGGGCTACCGGGTGGAGGGGAAAAACGGGGTTCCGGTACATTTCCTGGAAGCCCTGCAGAAAGATTTGCTGGAAAGAGATTGACAAGGGTGCGTTTTCTTTGTATAATTTACTCTGCTACCACATTAGCAGAGTAAAGTGAAGGCGCCGGCAGGCGCAGCAGAACAGGAGGAACCGCTGTCATGATACAGCTTTTGCACACCCCGGAGGGGGTCCGGGATTACTACAACGATGAGTGTGCCCGAAAAACAGCCCTGTGCGGCCGGATCCAGGCCGCTTTTTCGCGTTACGGATACCATCCGATCCAGACGCCTACCTTTGAGTTTTTTGATATTTTTAATGCGGAGAGGGGCAGTGTGGCCTCCCGGGATCTGTATAAGCTCATTGACCGCACCGGGGAGACCCTGGTGCTGCGGCCGGATTTCACCCCTTCCGTGGCCCGGTGCGCGGCCAAGTACTATGGCGGCGAAACCTTCCCCATCCGTCTCAGCTATCTGGGCAGCACCTTTATCAACCACTCCGGTTACCAGGGCCGGCTGCGGGAGACCACCCAAGCCGGTGTGGAGCTGGTGGGGGATGCATCCCTGGCGGCGGACGCCGAGGTGGTGGCCCTAGTGGTGGACTGCCTGAAAAGCGCCGGTCTCACGGAATTCCAGGTGGAGATCGGCCAGGTGGACTTCTTCAACGGCCTGCTGCAGGAAGCGGGGATGGCGGCGGAGACGGCGGCGGAGCTGAGGGAGTTGGTGGAATCCAAAAATTTCTTTGGCGTGGAGGAGCTGCTGGGTGCCCAGAAGCTTACCGGCAGCCTGACAGAAGCTTTTCTGGCCCTGCCTCAGCTGTTTGGCCAGGCGGAGGAGGTCTTTGTAAGGGCCCGGAGCCTGACAAAAAATAAGAGGGCCCTGGCGGCGGTGGACCGGCTGGAACAGCTGTTCCGCCTGCTCCAGTGCTACGGGGTGGACCGGTACATCTCCTTTGACCTGGGTATGCTGGGCAAATACCAGTATTACACCGGCATCATCTTTAAAGGCTATACCTACGGCACCGGGGACAGTGTGGTCACCGGCGGCCGCTATGACAACCTGATGGTCCAGTTTGGCAAGGACGCCCCTTCCGTGGGCTTCGGCATCTCCGTGGACACGCTGATGAACGCCATGATGCGCCAGAAGCTGGCGGAGCCGCTGCCCTGGGAGGAGGCCATGATCCTGTACCAGCCCGCCTGCCGGGAGCAGGCGGTAGCCCTGGGCGTACAGCGCCGGGCCGCCGGGGAGAAGATTGTGCTGGCGGAGCAGGAAAAGCCCCTGGAGGAATACCGGCGCTATGCCGCGGAAAACCGGATCCGCGCCATCCTGTATCTGCCAGAGGGGGCGGAGGAACCGCAGAACATTCCCATTGAGCCGGTAGGCTGCGACGGCCAGGCGGAACAGGAGGAAGCAAAATGAGATATATTACCTTTGCGCTGGCCAAGGGGCGCCTGGCCCGGCAGGCCATGGGCCTGCTGAAGAAGGTGGGGATCACCTGCCCGGAGATGGAAGATCCAAATACCCGGAAGCTGATCTTTACCAACGAGGAGCTGAAGCTGAAGTTTTTCCTGGCCAAGGCCTCGGATGTGCCCACCTACGTGGAGTACGGCGCCGCGGACATTGGCATTGTGGGCCGGGATACCATTTTGGAGGAACGGCGGAACCTGTACGAGGTGCTGGATCTGGGCATCGGCAAATGCCGGATGTGCGTGGCGGGGCCGGCGGAGGCGGCGGAGCTGCTGCGGCATCAACAGCTGATCCGGGTTGCCACCAAGTACCCGGTGATCGCCAAGGACTATTTTTACAACCGCAAGCACCAGACGGTGGAGATCATCAAACTCAATGGTTCCGTGGAGCTGGCCCCCATTGTGGGCCTCTCTGAGGTGATTGTGGATATTGTGGAGACAGGGACCACCCTCAAGGAGAACGGACTGCAGGTATTGGAGGAAATCTGTGACCTGTCCGCCAAGGTGGTGGTGAACCAGGTGAGTATGAAGATGGAAAACCAGCGGATCACCCAGATGATCCAGGACTTGAGAGGAGCACTGGCATGAGAACGGTAAAACTGACCCCGGAGACCAGAAAAGAGATCCTGACCAACCTGCTGAAGCGCAGTACCTTCCAGTACGGCTCCTACATGGACACGGTGAACCAGATCCTGGCGGACATCCGGGAAAAAGGGGATGAAGCCCTGTTTGCCTATACGGAAAAATTTGACCACGTAAAGCTGACGCCGGAGACGGTGCGTGTCTCCCCGGAGGAGGTGGAGGAGGCCTGCGGCCAGGTGGACCCGGAGTTCCTGCGGGTGCTGCGGCGGGCGGCGGAGAACATCCGCTCCTATCACCAGCACCAGGTGCGCAACAGCTGGATTACCACCCGGGAGGATGGGGTGATGCTGGGCCAGCGGATTACTCCCCTGGAGAGCGTGGGCCTGTACGTGCCCGGAGGCAAGGCCGCCTATCCCTCCTCGGTGCTGATGAACCTGATCCCCGCCCAGGTGGCCGGGGTGAAGCGGCTGATTATGGTGACCCCGCCGGGAAAGGACGGCAAGGTGAACCCCCAGGTGCTGGCGGCGGCCCGGGAGGGGGGCGTCACGGAGATCTATAAGATCGGCGGCGCCCAGGCCATTGGCGCTTTGGCCTACGGCACCCAGTCCATCCCCAAGGTGAACAAGATCACTGGCCCGGGAAACATCTATGTAGCCCTGGCCAAGCGGGCGGTGTTCGGTTACGTGGGCCTGGATTCCATTGCCGGCCCCAGCGAGATCCTAGTGCTGGCGGATGAGACGGCCAATCCCCGGTATGTGGCGGCGGACCTGCTGTCCCAGGCGGAGCATGACGAGCTGGCCTCCGCCATTCTGGTCACCACCTCGGCAGAGCTGGCGGGGCAGGTTTCCCAGGAGGTGGACAGCTTCCTGCAGACCCTGAGCCGCCGGGAAATCATAGAGAAATCTTTGGAGAATTTTGGCTATATCCTTCTGGCAGACAACATAGACGACGCGGTGGACGCGGTCAACGCCATTGCCTCGGAGCACCTGGAGATTGTGACCCGGGACCCGTACCAGACCATGACCCGGATCCAGAACGCCGGGGCTATCTTCCTGGGGCCTTACAGCTCCGAGCCCCTGGGGGACTATTTTGCCGGCCCCAACCACGTACTGCCCACCAACGGTACCGCCAAGTTCTTCTCCCCCCTGGGGGTGGACGATTTTATCAAGAAATCCAGCCTGATTTCCTACTCCCGGGAAGCGCTGCGGGAGATCTCCCAGGACATCCAGACCTTTGCCCGGGCGGAGCAGCTGACCGCCCACGCCAATTCCATTGCCGTACGTTTTGAGGAGGAGGAGTGAATATGCGTCAGGCGGAGATAACCCGCAACACCAAGGAAACCCAGATCCAGCTGACCCTGAACCTGGACGGCTCCGGCCGCTGCCAGGTGGACACCGGCATCGGCTTTCTGGATCACATGCTGGAGAGCTTTGCCCGCCACGGCTTCTTTGACCTGATGGCCAAGGTCCACGGGGATCTACAGGTGGACACCCACCACACGGTGGAGGACATGGGCATTGTGCTGGGCACCGCCATTGCCCAGGCGGTGGGGGACAAGAAGGGAATCCGCCGCTACGGCTCCTCTATCCTTCCCATGGATGAGGCACTGGTGCTGACGGCCTTAGACCTGTGTGGCCGTCCCTACCTGGTCTATGAGGCGGAGCTTTCCGCGGAGCGGGTGGGAGCGCTGGAGACGGAGATGGTGCGGGAATTTTTCTACGCCGTATCCTACACGGCCCAGATGAACCTGCACATCAAGGAGTTCCACGGCAGCAACACCCACCATGTGATTGAGGCCATGTTCAAGTCCTTTGCCCGGGCGCTGGATGAGGCCACCAGCCGGGATCCCCGGATCCAGGATGTACTCTCTACGAAAGGAAGTTTGTGATATGCAGCTTTATCCGGCAATCGACATTAAAGGCGGCCAGTGCGTGCGGCTGCGCCAGGGGCAGTTTCAGGATGTGACGGTTTATTCCGATTCCCCCGCCCAAATGGCGGCCCACTGGGAGGCGGAGGGGGCCACCTTCCTGCACCTGGTGGATCTGGACGGGGCCCTGGCTGGCAAGCTGGTCAACAGGGAGGCCATCCGACAGGTGACCAGCCAGGTAAAAATCCCGGTGCAGCTGGGCGGCGGCGTCCGCAGCCTGGAGAACATAGAGGCCCTGCTGGGGCTGGGTATTGCCCGGGTGATCATCGGCACCAGGGCGGTGGAGGAGCCGGATTTTGTCCGCCAGGCGGTGGAGCGGTTCGGCGCTGCCCACATAGCGGTGGGCGTGGACGCCAAGGACGGCCTGGTGGCCACCCGGGGCTGGGAGAGCGTCAGCGGCCGGACGGCAGTGGACCTGTGCCGCCAGATGGAGGATATGGGCGTCCGCACCGTGATCTACACGGATATTGCCCGGGACGGTATGCTCCAGGGCCCCAACGTGGCCATGACCCAGAAGCTGGCGGAGAGCACCGGCCTGGAGGTTATTGCCTCCGGCGGCATCTCCTCCCTGGCGGATCTGGGGGAGCTGAAGGCGGCCGGGATCCCCGGCGCCATTCTGGGCAAGTCCCTGTATGAGAAGAGGATAGATCTGCGGGAGGCCCTGTCCCGCATGGAGGAGTGAACATGAAGATACAAACCTTAACCCTTTCCCAGCCGGTGAACCTGGAGGAGTACCGGCAGGCCCAGGTGGTGGTGGCGGTGGACGATTCCACCGGGGATGCGGCTCACGAGGCCAACATTGACCGGCTGATCCACCTGACCCGGCAGCTGCCGGTACCCTTTGTGGCGCAGGGGAATATCCAAAAGCTGGAGGACGTGAAAAAGTTCCTGTACGCCGGGGCCAAGCGGGTGCTGCTGCAGCCGGAGCAGACCAGGCTGCAGGAGGAAGCGGCGGCCCGGTTTGGGGCGGACAAGGTGATCACCAGCCTGGAACAGCTTCCGGAGCCCCAGTCCGCCTTTTCCTGGGGCGATTTCAAGCTGGGGCCGGACGGCCTGATGCCGGTGGTGGTCCAGGATTACCGGACAGACCAGGTGCTGATGGTGGCCTACATGAACCAGGAAGCCTATGAGCGTACCCTGGCCACCGGCCGCATGACCTACTGGAGCCGCAGCCGGCAGGAGCTGTGGGAGAAGGGGGCTACCTCCGGCCATTACCAGTATGTAAAATCCCTGTTCCTGGACTGTGACGCGGACACCATCCTGGCCCGGGTGGCTCAGGTGGGCGCCGCCTGCCACACCGGCCATACCAGCTGCTTCTACCGGCCGATTTTGGAGGATCCCTACCCGGAGGCTAACCTGCGCCAGGTGCTGGAGGACGTGTATGGGGTGATCCAGGACCGGAAGCAGCATCCCAAAGAAGGCTCCTACACCAACTACCTGTTTGACAAGGGCGTGGACAAGATTTGCAAGAAGATTGGGGAGGAGGCCACGGAGATTGTTATAGCGGCCAAGAACCCCAACCCGGAGGAGATCAAGTACGAGATCTCGGATTTCCTGTACCACGCCATGGTGCTGATGGTGGAAAAGCAGGTGACCTGGGAGGATATTCTGGAGGAGCTGGCGAACCGGTAAACGGAACGTTAGTGAGAAAAGTCGGCAGTTTTGCCGGCTTTTTTGTTGGCAGGAATAGGGCTTGGTTTGAAAAACTCTTTTCCTTTGGATTTTGGATGTGGTATACTACTTACAAGAAAATCCTGCCTGAAACAGAGCAGATCGCGAAAGGATGTGTACCGATTGACCCGAAAAAAATTGCCTTTGGGAATTGAAAGCTTTGCGGAGATCCGCACAGAGGGCTTTTATTACGTGGATAAAACGTCGATGATTCGGGAACTCCTGGAAAAATGGAGCAAGGTGAATCTGTTTACCCGCCCCAGACGTTTTGGCAAATCGCTGAACATGAGCATGCTGCAATCGTTTTTTGAGATCGGCTGTGACAGAGGTCTGTTTGACGGATTGGCGATCGCGAAGGAAACGGCGCTTTGTGAGCAATATATGGGAAAATTTCCGGTTATTTCCATCAGCCTGAAAAGTGTGGAAGGGCCGGATTATGATACTTCGCGCGCCTTGCTTTGCTCCGTAATCGGAAATGAAGCCATGCGGTTTCAGTTTTTGCTGGATGATTCCCAGCTGACAGTGAGGGAAAAGGCACAATATAAACAGCTGATTCAGGTGGACGCAGGCGGTAAAGAGAGCTTCCGTATGCCGGATTCGGTATTAATTGAAAGCTTGAAAACCCTGTCTGTTCTGTTGGAAAAGCATTACGGGAAAAAAGTGGTTGTCCTGGTGGATGAATACGATGTTCCGTTGGCCAAAGCCAATGAACGGGGGTATTACGATGAGATGGTTCTGCTGCTGCGAAATATGCTCCAGCAGGTGCTGAAAACCAATGACAGCTTATATTTTGCGGTTCTGACCGGCTGCCTGCGAATTGCCAAAGAGAGTGTTTTTACCGGATTAAACAATCTAAAGGTTTTGTCGATCACAACCGTCCGCTTTGATGAATATTTTGGCTTCACCGATCAGGAAGTCCAAAATTTGCTGGCCTATTACGGACTGGAAGACAAATATGAGACCATCAAGAACTGGTATGACGGTTACCGCTTTGGAAATGCGGATGTATATTGCCCCTGGGATGCCATACGCTACTGTGATGAGCTGACAGACGACCGGGCCGCAGAGCCAAAAGACTATTGGACCAATACCAGCAGCAATGACATTGTACGGCATTTTTTGCAGGCAATGGGCAGCCGGTTGGCAAAGAGCGAGATGGAAGCGCTGATAGCCGGTGAAACGGTGGAAAAGGAAATCCACGAGGATCTGACCTATAATAGGCTGTATGATTCGGCAGACAATCTGTGGAGTGTTTTGTTTATGACCGGTTATCTGACGTATCGCGGAAAGCCGCAGGGAAAGCGCTATCAACTGGCGATTCCCAACCGGGAGATACGGAATATATTCACAGAACAGATTATGGAGCTGTTCCGGGAAGGCGTTGCGAAAGATGGGGAACAGCTGAATGCGTTTTGTAATGCTCTGAAAATAGGAGATGCGGCAGAAGTAGAGCGTTTGCTTACGGAGTATTTGCATCGAACGATCAGTATCCGAGATACTTTTGTCCGCAAGCCAACAAAAGAAAACTTCTATCACGGGATTCTGCTGGGAATTCTGGGATATAAAGATGGATGGTATGTGAGATCCAATCAAGAATCCGGAATGGGATACAGTGATATTGTTATTCGGATTGAACAAGAAGAAATTGCAATTATAGTGGAGGTGAAATATGCGGAAAATAAGCAATTCGATGCAGCTTGCCGGAATGCCCTGAAACAGATTCAACAGAATGAATATGTGGAGCAACTGCAGGAAGAAGAATTTTCCACCATTCTCCAATATGGCATTGCCTGTTATAAAAAACAATGCCGGGTGATGGTGAGAAAATGAGGGAAATATTTACAAAGAGAGTAGGAGGCCTCCAAATGAAGGAAATGCTGCAGCAGGTGATGACGGCCCCGGGAGAGATTGTATTCCGGAAAGTTCCGGTGCCGGAGCCCGGTCCCGGCCAGGTGCTGGTGAAAATCCACCGCATTGGAATCTGTGGGTCGGATATTCATGTGTACCACGGAAAGCACCCCTTTACCGCTTATCCGGTGACCCAGGGCCATGAGGTTTCCGGGGAGATTGCGGCCCTGGGAGAGGGAGTGGCGGGCTATGCCGTGGGAGACCCGGTGACCATTCAGCCCCAGGTGTTCTGCGGCAAGTGCTATCCCTGCCGCCACGGAAAATATAACCTGTGCGAGGAGTTAAAGGTCATGGGCTTCCAGACCACCGGCATGGCATCCCAGTATTTTGCGGTGGACGCCGCCAAACTGATGCCCCTGCCGCCTCAAATGAGCTGGGATGAGGGCGCCATGATTGAGCCGCTGGCGGTGGCGGTCCATGGGGTGCGCCAGGCTGGAGATGTGACGGGACAGCAGATCTGTGTCATAGGCGCGGGGCCCATTGGAAACCTGGTGGCCCAGGCGGCTAAGGGAATGGGAGCCGCCCGGGTGATGATCACGGACATCAGCGATTACCGGCTGCAGATTGCCCGGGAATGCGGGGTGGATTTCTGTGTCAACACCAAGGCAGAGGACTTTGGAGAAGCTTTTGTCCGCTGCATGGGGCCGGATAAAGCAGATATGATCTATGACTGCGCCGGAAACAATACTTCCATGGGGCAGGCCATTGCCCATGCCCGAAAGGGCAGCCTGATTATCTTGGTGGCGGTGTTTGCCGGCATGGCCACAGTGGATCTGGCGGTGGCCAATGACCACGAGCTGGACATCCGCAGTACCATGATGTACCGGCAGGAGGACTATGCAGAGGCCATCCGGCTGGTGGAGGAGGGCAAGATTTCCCTGCAGCCGCTGATGTCCAAGCACTTTGCCTTCCGGGACTATCTGGAGGCCTACCGCTACATAGACGCCAACCGGGAGACCTCCATGAAGATTCTGGTGGATGTGGATTCCGAAGAGGCTTAACCCGGAAACGGAAGCGGCTTTCCAAAGTGGGAGCGCCCGAAGCCATAGTGAATGTGATAGTTGGGAGCCGGCACGTTTCGATCTGCCAGCTCCTTTTCCATGCCGTACAGCGTTACGTCCAGGGACTGGCCGGTGAACCACACATCCCGATGGAAGTCAAAAATCAGAGCCGGCCCTTCAAAATAGATCCGGATGGTGTCCGTGTAAGGTGTCTCACAGAAGCACAGGCGCAGCTCATACTGGTTCCCTTCCCAGCCACCGCAGCAGGCCACCCGCCGGTACAGTATGGAGACGTCCGTGTCGGTGTCCTCATCGGCGATACCGGTGTCGTTTTCCACCCAGGTACCAAAGCCAGCCAGAAGAGAGATCGCACGCCCCTGATACGCCAGGGTAATCCGGTCTGTCTCACCGGAAAAGTCAAAGGAAATGGAAGAGTAGTCCAGGTGGCTGGGGGAGAGCCGGTATTGGCGTCCCGACTGGCGGCGGGCCTCCGGGCTCTGGCAGGAGGGGATCCCCTGGGCAAAGGCCATCTGCAGCCTTTGGAGACGGCCTTGCAGCTGTGCCAGTGCCGGCGGATTTTCCGGAAGCGGGGCATCCCGGCAGGCGGGCAGAAGGTGCCGGTGGATGGCCCCAAAAATTTCCCCCTGGCGGATGTTGTCCCCAGCAGTCATGGCCAGCACCAGATCCTGATCCGGATAGACCAGGCAGTTCTGGCCAAAACCGCCGGAGGTCCGGAAGGAATGGCGGGTACCCTGCCAAAACTGGTACCCGTATCCGGCCCGGTGCTCCTCCGGGGCATAGCGGTGATCGGACCGGCTGGTATCCACCAGCGGGGAAACGGCCCGTTCTACCCAGTCGGCGGAGAGCAGCTGTTTTCCCTCCCAGGCGCCCTTTTGGAGAAGAAAAAGCCCAAATTTGGCAAAGTCCTCTGTGCGCAGGGACAGGCCCCAGCCGCCGGTAGACATGCCGTGGGGGCAGGTTTCCCACCAGGGTGCCTGAAAGCCCAGCGGGCGGAACAGCTTCTCTTCCAGATAGCCAAAGGTGGTGCGGCCGGTGGCTTTCTGCACAATGGCGGAGAGCATGTAGGAGGCGTGGGTGCTGTAGACAAAGCGGCTGCCCGGCTGCTCCGGCACATGCAGCCGGAGAAAATTCCAGACCCAGTCTGTGTCCCGGTCAAAGAAAAAGGCGTGGGGATCCTCGGTAAAGCCGGTGGTCATGGTGAGCAGATGCTCCAGGGTCATCGCCTGTATGTGGGCTCCAGGGAGGGATCCGGAAAACTTTTCCGGAAAGAAGGAGATCACCGGATCCTCCAGGCGCAGCAGCCGGTCCTGGAGGGCAAAGCCCACCGCCACGGCGGTGAAGCTTTTGGAGGAGGAGAGGAGGGCGTGGCGCCGGTCCGGCCGGTAGGGGTTCCACCAGCCCTCTCCAATGACGGTTCCCCGGCGGAGCAGGACAAAGGAATGGAGGTTGCAGCCCTTCTCCTCCAGCTGATCCAGCCATTGGAGCAGGGCCAGGCTGGAGATTCCCTGGGATTCCGGTGTGTTTTGGGGAAGAGATTTCATAGAGGCTCCTTTCGGCAGCAAAATTTTTGAGGCGTTTACGATAAACGGATCCCGGCAGGAAAAATCCGGCGTATCGGATGGGGATACGCCGGACCAGATGTCGGATATGTATGAGGAAATACGTATCCGGAAAGCGCTTACTTGAAGGTTACGCCGTCCACCCAGACAAACTCGCCGTTCAGGCGCAGGCCTTCCATGTTTTCAGACTGGATTACGAAGATGGTCCGCTCCGAAAGCGGGATGGCGGGCACTTCATCCATCAGGATCTGCTGTACCTCATAGTACATCTGCTGCCGGGCTTCATCGTCAAACTCGCTTCTGGCGGCGTCCAGCAGCTCGGATACCCGGGCGCTTCCCTCCTGCTGATCCCAGCCAAACAGGCCGGCTGTGGGGGCTGTGGAGGTGTGTACACGGTTGTACAGGGCATTGTCAATCTCACCGGTGGTGGAGGTCCAGCCATACATAAAGGCGTCATCCTCCACACCGGCTGCCTGAATTTCCTTCAGAGCGGAATTCTCAATGACGTTGATCTGCATGGTGATCCCTACCTCAGCCAGCTGGCTCTGCATGATCTCCAGCATCTGCTGCTGCTCCGGGAAGGAAGAATTCAGGTACACGTTGAAGGTGAAACCATCCGCATAGCCGGCCTCCGCCAGCAGCTCGCGGGCCTTGTCCTGATTCTGGGTGTAGACTGGATTTTCCGCATAGTCCTGATTGACGCCCCACACAGAGGAGGGGGCAAAAGAAGCAGCCGGAGTCCCCAGGCCATAGTAAGCGCCCTGCACCATGGTATCCAGGTTCATGGCATAGCGGATCGCCTGCCGTACCCGCTTATCGCTGACTCCATCCCGGGACATATTGAAATTCAAGGTCCAGTTGGTGACCGCCCCATATTCTTCCACCACAGCATCCTCCACGGCGCCGTCCGTGATATTCTTGACATCCGTAAGAGTGGGGGCAACAATCATGTCCACATTGCCGTTTTCCAGCTCGATCAGGGCCTGGGAGGTTTCACCGATTACCCGGATGAAGAGCGTCTTGTAAGCAGGCTTCTCCCCCCAGTAGTCCTCAAACCGCTCAAAGGTCATGTCGGTGGCGGCATTGTAGGAGACAAAACGGAACGGGCCGGTGCCGGGGGTGTCATAGATCCAGTCATCACCGGCTTCTGTCACTGCCTTTTCATTGAGGATAAACAGGTAGGAACCGGCAATGCTCTGCTCGGCCATGGCGCAGGGATACAGCATGGGGATCTCCACGGTGTAGTCATCCACGGCCCGGATATTGGCAAAATCAATGTAGTCAATCTGGGCATTGATGATGGCCTCATCCTGCGCCATCTGGTAGGAGAACACCACGTCGGAGGCCTTCAGCTCCTCCCCGTTGTGGAAGAGGATCCCCTCCTTCAGTTTGACGGTCAGCAGCGTATTGTCCTCATTGAACTCCCAGCTTTCCGCCAGCTGCGGCTGGACCTCATTGTTCTCATCCAGAATGAACAGCTTTTCCAGCATGGCGGACTTGGTGACCTGGTTGCCGTTGTTGCTGGACTCAAAGGGATTCAGGTTTTTGGGGTCTGCCTTCACCGCAACGGTGAGGGTGTCCTTGGTGGTACCGGAGGTGGCTCCCCCCTCACTCTGGGTGCCGCCGCTTCCACCGGACGCGCCGGATTCCGACGAGCCTCCCCCGCCGCAGCTGCACAGGCACAGGGAAAACGCTAATCCAAGAGCCACCAGCATTCGAAGTCGTTTTTTCATCTTGTTTCCTCCTCTTATTGAATTTATGAAAAGCCATGGCCACAGGGGCGCCGGCATTTCATCCGCACTGCAGGGCTTCCGCCCGGTGACAGGCCACCACATGGCCCGGGGTAATAGGGCGCAGTGCCGGGGTATCCTGCCGGCACTGGTCCGTGACATAGGGGCAGCGGGCGGCAAAACGGCATCCCGGCTTGGGATTCACCGGGGAGGTGATTTCCCCTTTCAGAATAATCCGCTCCTCCTGGTAGTGGATGTCCGCCACAGGGACGGCGGAGAGCAGTGCCTGGGTGTACGGATGCATGGGATGCACAAACAGCTCATCCGCCTCACATTTCTCAATGGCCTGCCCCAGATACATGACCAGAATCTCATCTGAGATATACCGGACCACGGAAAGGTCGTGGGTAATAAAGATATAGGTCAGGTTCAGCTTTTCCTGCAGTTCCAGCATCAGGTTCAGAATCTGTGCCTGAATGGAGACGTCCAGGGCGGACACAGGCTCATCGCAGACCACAAACTGCGGGGTCAGGGCCAACGCCCGGGCAATGCCAATCCGCTGCCGCCGCCCGCCGTCCAGCTCATGGGGGTAGGAGTTGACCAGCCGTGAGGCCAGCCCCACGGTGTCCATCAGCTCAAATACCCGGTCCCGGATCTGGTCTTTGGGAATGCCGGCGTTCTGCAGCGGCTCCGCAATCAGCTGGGTGGTGGTCATCCGGGGGTTCAGCGAGGAGAACGGATCCTGAAAAATGATCTGCATCTGTTTGCGCAGCTCGTGGAGCTCCGTCTTGCTCACGTGGGTAATGTCTTTCCCGTGGAAAAAAATTTGTCCGTCTGTGCTGTCCAGCAGGTGGATGATGGTCCGGCCCAGGGTGGATTTGCCGCAGCCGCTTTCCCCTACAATTCCCAGGGTTTTTCCCTCTTCAATGGAAAAGGAAACATCGTCCACCGCGTGAAGGGTACCGTCCGATACCGAGAAATATTTTTTCAGATTTCGTACTTCCAGAATGGGTTCCAAATCATTCCCTCCTCTCTCTATTTGGCAGCACGCAGGCAGCGGACCCAATGGCCGGGCTGTACCTCTTCCAGCGGAATGGAGGCTTTCTCACACTGCCCGGTTTTATAAGGGCAGCGGGGCGCAAAGGCGCAGCCGTCGGGCAGATTGGTGGGATCGGGCATCATCCCGGGAATGGGGGTCAGCTTTTTCCCTTTGTCTGTAATCTTGGGCAGGGCATTGAACAGCCCCTCAGTGTAGGGGTGCCGGTGGTCATCGTAGATGTGCCAGGCCTCCCCCATCTCAATGATCTGCCCGGCGTAGACAATGGCCACCCGGTCGCACATTTTAGCCACCACGCCCAGATCATGGGTGATCATAATCATGGAGGTCCCCAGCTCCTGCTTCAGCTGATTCATCAGCTCCAGCACCTGGGCCTGGATGGTTACGTCCAGGGCGGTGGTGGGCTCATCGGCAATGAGCAGCTCCGGCATGCAGGCCAGGGCAATGGCAATGACAATCCGCTGCTTCATGCCGCCGGAAAACTGCATGGGGTAATCCTCATAGCGGTCTTTGGGAATGCCCACCATCTCCAGCATCTTTTCCGCCTCCCGGGCCGCCTCTGCCCGGGAGACCTTTTTGTGGAGCCGGATGGCCTCCGCAATCTGATCCCCCACCTTGTTCAAGGGGTTCAGGGCTGTCATAGGGTCCTGGAAAATCATGGAGACCTTTTTGCCGCGGACGGAGCGCAGCTGCTTTTTGGAGAGCTGGTAGATGTCCTCCCCGTCCAGAATCACCCGGCCTCCCACCAGCTTGCCGGGCGGATCCGGGATCAGCCGCATGATGCCCCGGGCCACCGTGGTTTTGCCGGCGCCGGTTTCTCCCACCAGCCCCAGGGTTTCCCCTTTCTTCATCTGGAAGGAGAGGTCATTGACCGCCTGGACGGTGCCGTCCTCGGTCTGATAGATAATGCTTAAATTTTCTACGGACAGCAGCTCTCTGGCTGCCGCTTTGTTTTCTGTTTTTCCCATTATGACGCCTCCCCTAATTCTTCAGTTTCGGATCCAGCGCATCCCGCAGTCCGTCACCCAGCAGGTTGCAGGAAAACACGGACAGCATAATGGCGAGGCCCGGATAGGTGCACATCCAGGAATAGTAGCGCAGGTAGTCCCGTCCTGCGGACAGCATGGATCCCCATTCCGCCTGCGGCGGCTGCACACCCAGCCCCACAAAGCTGAGGGAGGAGATGAGCAGGATGGCCCGGGCCAGCCCCAGGGTGATCTGCACAATCAGGGCGCCGAACACGTTGGGGAAGATATGCTTCAGCATAATCTTGATGTCATTGGAGTTGTTGGCCCGGGCTGCCTCTATGTATTCCTCCCCGCTGATGGTGAGCACCTGGGCCCGCATCATACGGGCAAAGGTAGCCACGTAGGATACGCCGATGGCAATCATGCTGTTGAGGATACCGGTGCCCAGGGTGGCGGAGATGGCGATGGCCATCAGCATGTTGGGGATGGACATGAACACGTCCACAATCCGCATGATAATGCTGTCTGCCTTTCCCCCGTAAAATCCGGCGATCAGCCCCAGAGGGCAGCCGATGACGAATGATAAGGCCACCGACAGGGCCCCCACCAGCAGGCTGGTGCGCCCGCCGTAGAGCACACGGCTGAAAATATCCCGCCCCAGATTGTCGGTCCCGAACAGATGGGTGAGGGAGGGCGGAGAGAAGGCCTCCAGAAGGTTCTGTTCCTCATAGCCATAAGGAGCGAGGAAATTAGCAAAAATTACCATTAAGAAGATAATAATGAGAAGGATCGCTCCAACCACCGAAACTTTTTTCTTCTTAAAACGGTTCCAGACAATGCGGGTTTGGCTGGTCACTTTCGGCGCAGAAGCTTTTTCTGTTGTTTGGGTCATGGCGTTCTATTCCTCCTCCCTCTTGTGTTTTTTCTTCCGGTACTGTACCCGAACCCGGGGATCTACCATGGCGTAAATTAAATCTACCACCAGATTTACCAGGCTCATAATCACCGAGATAAACATAACCGCTCCCTGCACCACAATGTAATCCCGGTTCTGAATGGCTTCCACTACATATCTTCCCAGGCCGGGAATGGCAAATACCACCTCAATGACCATAGATCCAGTCAACAAAAAGCCCATACTGATGCCCACCTGGGTGATGATCGGGATAGAAGCGTTCTTCAGCGCATGACCGAAGATAACAACCATCTCAGACTGCCCTTTGGCCCTGGCTGTTTGAATGTAATCTTGGCGGATGACGTTGAGCATGCTGGATCGTGTTACCCGCATGATGGTGGCAGCATTGCTGATGCCTACTGCCGCAGACGGCAGAATCCAGTAGGCGGGGCCGTACCATCCGGTGGCAGGCAGCCATTTTAGCTTCAGGGCAAACAGCATGGAAAGCATCATAGCCAGCCAGAAGTTGGGGGTGGATACCCCCAGGAGCCCACCGACGGTACAGATGTTATCCAGCAGTGAATACTGCCGTACTGCGGAGATAATTCCCAGAATCACTCCCACTACGATCATAATAATGCAGGAAATCCCAGCCAGCTGCAGAGTGGTGGGGAACCTGTCCAGGATCTCTGAAGAAACAGGGCGGCCGGTCTGATAGGAGTCTCCCAGGTCAAAGTGGAAGATCATATCATAGAGGTAGCGGCCTAACTGTACCAGAAATGGATCGTCTAGCCCCATCTCCGCATGCAGGGCATCTACCGCCTCCTGTGGCGCATACTCACCCAAAATGGACCGGGCCGGATCTCCCGGCGTGAAGTGCATAATGGTAAAAACCAGAATCACCACACCGAATACCACCGGTATCATCTGCAGCAGTCTTTTTCCAATGTAACGCAGCAATTCAATTCCTCCTTCCTTTTCCTGCCGTGTTTTCCACGGCAATCCGTTATCTTATGGCAGCTGCCTCTCTATTTTACCAGAATGCGGTCGGAGTGCGTGTACACGATGTCGCTGAAATCCTGTCCCAGCCCTGGAAGCTCCGGAACCCGGTAGCGGCCGTGTTCTGGCTGGTAGTTGTATTGGCACAGCTCAATATAGGCAGGCATCAGAGCTTTCTGGTGATGCTCATGGATGCAGAAGTTGGGAATCGCGGTTTCCACATGGAGGGCAGCGGCCTTGGCCACGCCGGTTCCCGCCACATGTACCTGGCAGGTTATGTCATAGACATGGGCCATATCGCAGATCTTCTTGCACTCGGTGATGCCGCCGCAGGTCCCCAGATCCGGCTGGGCCACGTCCAGGGAACGCTGGGAGAAGAAGGGGACATAGCCCCAGCGGCTGTAGATCCGCTCGCCTGCTGCCAGGGGAATGGAGGTTTTCTCCTTGACGCAGCGGAGCATGTCCGGGTTCAGGTTCATATTGGGTTCTTCATAGAAATAGATGTTGTAGGGCTCAATGGCCTGGGCAAACTGGATGCCGCTGGTGGTATCTGTGTGGGCATGGTTCTCCACAATAATATCCACGTCCGGCCCCACCGCTTCCCGGATGGCGGCAATCCGCTCTACCCCCATGCGGATCACGTGGGGCGGAAGAGGCCCCTCCAGGTGACAGCCGCCGGATTTGCCGGTACGGTCAAACTGCAGGACATCAGCCTTTACCGCGTCATAGCCTTCGGCAACGGCAATACGGGCCTGTTCCGCGTACTCCTCCGGATCCTTGCAGATAATCCGCTTGGGCCCCCAGCCCAGCTGGATCTGGGAGGCGTACACCCGCAGGTCTTCCCGGCATTTTCCGCCTAAGAGCTGGTAAACCGGAACGCCCAGGGCCTTCCCTTTAATATCCCACAGAGCCATGTCCAGGCCGCTCATGCCGCCAAAAATCACAGTGCCGCCGCCCTGGCCCCAGAAGGTCTGCTTCAACAGTTTTTCCCAGATCGCTTCGGTGTTCATGGGATCCATGCCAATGAGCATGCCCGCATAGTCGGTGAGCATGCCGAAGGCAGCCCGGCCGCCTTTTCCGTAAGCCATCCCCACTTCGCCCACGCCGTAGATCCCTTCATCCGTCTCAATTTTTACCAAAATCGGACGCTGGGTTTCCCCGCCTTCTGCCTGGATTGCATGGACAAAGTAGGCCTCAATCTGCGTTATTCTCATAATGTCCTCCCAAATTGCAGTATATTCTGTTTGTTTGATTCGATTGTAAGGGGTTTTATTGATTCCGTCCAATATCAATCTAGGTTAGCGAGCGTGTCAGAAGATTTATAAACTTTTGATGAAATGAGATATTAGAAAAGCTATGATTTATATATTTTGGGAGATGATTTACCAAGAATTTATCTCTAAAAAAGATGGATGCCTCTTTTTATCCGTAAAGAAAGGACAGAAAAGCGAGAAAAAGAAAAGAAATGCCGTTTTGTGGCCGGGAGTCCCACAAACGGCAAAAGGCACAGGATCTGTCTGTTTGTCCGGTACGGCGCCTTACCGGGAGGCTTTTATATATTCCAGGAAAGCCTGGCAGACAGGCGAAAGCTCCCGGTCTTTCTTCCACACAAAATCAATCTCCATCTGATACTGGGGGCCTTCTATGGGCAGCAGGGCCACGCGGCCGGCGCTGCCGTTCCACAGGGAGCGGATGGTGATGCCAATGCCCATGTTCTCCTCCACCAGCCCGCACATGCTCTGGGAGTCGGTACACTTTAACAGGGAGGTGGGCTGAAAGTGGATGGATTGAAAATAGTCCGTCATGGCCTGCTGGGACAGGGGATGCTGAAGGGAGATCGCCGCCACCAGCTCCTCCCGGATCAGGGGCAGATAGCAGCTCTTCTCCATATTCCGCAGCTGGATGCCCAGCTGAAAGTCATACTGCTCGTCCCGGATCACCGCGTTCTCCACATAGGAGGAGATTTTAAAGTGGGTTTCCGGATGCAGCTGCCGGAAGCCCTGCATCAGCGGCAGCAGGGAAGGGGGGATGCTCCGCAGGAGAATCCGGATGGTGTTCCGGTCTATGGCATTTTTCTTTTCTGCCTCCTGCCGCATTTCCTGCAGGCAGGCGCTCATCTGCTGCACATAGCGCAGCAAAATCCGCCCGTTTTCATTGAGGTGCAGGCTCTTGTTTTCCCGGTCAAAAAGCTGCAGGCCCAGCTCCTTCTCCAGGGATTTAATGGTGCGGCTCAGGGCTGGCTGGGCCACATGGAGGGCAAAGGCAGCCTGGGTCATGTGCTCCAGCTCCGCCACCTTCTGAAACTGTAGAAGTTGGGATAAATCCATGGTGTCACCTCCTGGCGCTGGATTCCCCGGCCAAATCCTCCCGGCGGATCTGGTCAAAATTGAGCAGGACCGAATGGTCGCAGCAGTCGTAGGAGATGGGGTGAAAGCCTGCCTGGGCCAGCTTCTTGTCCAGAAAACGGTTGAAATCCGAGGACAGAGGGGAGCGCTGGATAAACGGAAGGGCTGCAATATCCTGCAGGTGCACCTCCCCTTGGGAGGCCAGGGGATTCTGGGCGGAGATGCCAATGAGGATTTCCTCCTCGTAGAGGGTAATGCTGTGGGGAGAATCCAGCGGTTCCTCCGTGGCGTGGAGCAGCAGGTCGCAGGAATTGTTCTTGCTCTTGAACTTCTTTAGGTTTTGGATCAGGTTCCAGGATACCTGGGGGTGCAGCTCCTGAAACCTCTTGATGATCTTGGGGAAGGTCAGCGGGCAGGTTTCCACATACAGGTTGATGGTCTCCAGCCCATTGTTCTGATCCTTCAGCTCGTTGACGGCGCTGTTCATCAGGGAGAGCAGCCGGCAGGCATAGCGGTAAACCAGCTCACCGCTCTCTGTCAGCAGCATGGCGTTGGGAGAGCGGTAAAACAGAGTGGTACCCAATTCCTCCTCCAGGTTTTTGATCTGATTGCTGATGGTGGAGGGAACCACATTGAATTCCTTGGCCACCCGGGTGATGCTTTTCAGGGCCGCCACCCGGGTGAAATATTCCAGACCCAGCAGTTCCACGGACATTCTTCTCTCTGTCTGCCGTATCGGTCACGGCGTCTGGTTCCAGTATACCGCAAAACCCCCCCCGGACGCAAATCCAACGGCCCGGGGATGTATACCGGTCCGCCGGCACCATTGCCTACCGGATGGCCTCCTTCATCTGCCGCACATAGTCCGCCACCGGCTTCACGCAGTCCGGGCCGTGCTGGCCGCAGAGCCGGACAATGGCGCTGCCCACAATCACCCCGTCGGCCTTCCGTGCCATCTGCCGGGCCTGGTCCGGGGTGGAGATGCCAAAGCCCACGGCGCAGGGGATGGAGGAGGCCTCCTTGGCCAGCTGGACCATCTCCCCCACGTCCGTGGTAATCCGGGAGCGCATCCCGGTGACCCCCAGGGAGGAGACGCAGTAGAGGAAGCCGTGGGCCTCCCGGGCAATCTGCTGAATCCGCTGATGGGAGGTGGGGGCGATCATGGAGATGAAATCCAGCCCCTGGTTCCGGAAGGGCACCTCAAACTCCTCCTTCTCCTCATAAGGGACATCCGGCAGAATCAGTCCGTCCATCCCCAGCTCCGCCGCTGCGGCGGCAAAGCGCTCCGTTCCGTAGGAGAAGATCACGTTGGCGTAGGTCATAAACACCAAGGGGATGGAAGACCGGCGGCGGATCCGCTCCACCATCCGGAAGATTTTGTCGGTGGTCACCCCGCCGGCCAGGGCCCGTCCGTTGGCTTCCTGGATCACCGGCCCCTCGGCGGTGGGATCGGAGAAGGGGATCCCCAGCTCCACCAAATCCGCGCCGGCCTCCGCCATGGCCAGCACCAGCTCCTCCGTCACCTCCAGGGAAGGGTCCCCACAGGTGACAAAGGGGATAAACGCTTTTCCGTTCTGGAATGCCTGCTGTATCTTACTCATAAAGATCCTCCCCTCTGTACCGGGCAATGGCGGCGCAGTCCTTGTCGCCGCGGCCGGAAAGATTGATTACCAGAATTTGGTCCCTGCCCATGGTAGGCGCCAGCTTCCGGGCGTAGGCCACCGCATGGGCGCTCTCAATGGCCGGGATAATCCCCTCCATCCGGGCCAGGTACTCGAAGGCCTCCACCGCCTCGTCATCGGTGACTGCCACATACTGGGCCCGGCCTATGTCATGGAGATGGGCGTGCTCCGGGCCAATGCCAGGGTAGTCCAGGCCAGCGGAGATGGAATACACCGGGGCAATCTGGCCGTATTCATCCTGGCAGAAGTAGGACTTCATGCCGTGGAAGATGCCCAGGCGGCCGGTGGCGATGGTGGCGGCGGTGTCCGGGGTGTCCACGCCCCGCCCGGCGGCCTCACAGCCGATGAGCTGCACCTGCGGGTACGGGATAAAGTGGTAGAAGGCGCCGATGGCGTTGGAGCCGCCGCCCACGCAGGCCAGCACCGCGTCCGGCAGCTTCCCCTCTTTCTCCATCAGCTGGTCCCGGATCTCCCGGGAGATCACCGACTGGAAGTCCCGGACAATGGTGGGGAAGGGGTGGGGGCCCATGCAGGACCCCAGCACATAGTGGGTGTCCTCAATCCGGCTGGTCCACTCCCGCATGGTCTCGGAGACCGCGTCCTTCAGGGTTCCGGTGCCGGTGCTCACCGGCCGCACCTTGGCCCCCAGCAGCCGCATCCGGTACACGTTCAGCGCCTGGCGCTTGGTGTCCTCCTCGCCCATGAACACTTCGCACTCCATGCCCATGAGGGCGGCGGCGGTGGCAGTGGCCACCCCGTGCTGGCCGGCCCCGGTCTCCGCAATGACCCGGGTCTTGCCCATGCGCTTGGCCAGGAGCACCTGCCCCAGCACGTTGTTGATCTTGTGGGCGCCGGTGTGGTTCAAATCCTCCCGCTTCAGGTAGATTTTGGCCCCGCCCAAATCCTCCGTCATCCGGCCCGCATAGTACAGCCGGGAGGGCCGCCCGGCATAGTCCTGGAGCAGCTGGTTCAGCTCCTTCTGGAAATCCGGGTTCTCCTTGTACCGGTTGTAGGCCTCCTCCAGTTCGATTACCGCATTCATCAGCGTCTCCGGCATATACTGGCCGCCGTGAATGCCAAAACGTCCTTTGCTCATCTGTCAAAACTCCTTACCGCGGCCACTGCCGCCATCATTTTTGTAGGATCTTTTTTCCCATTGGTTTCCACGCCGCTGCTCATATCCACCGCCCAGGGGTGCACCTGGGCCAGGGCCTTGGCCACGTTGTCCGGCCCCAGGCCGCCGGCCAGGAAGAAGGGCCGCTGCAGCCGTCCGGCAATGAGGGACCAGTCAAAGGCCTGGCCGGTGCCGCCGGCGCCGTGGTCCAGCACCAGCACATCCGCCGGACTCCTCCGGGCCCGCTCCACGTCCGCCTCCGTCCGGATGGAGAAGGCCTGGAACAGGGGCACCTCCACCTGCCTTTGCAGCTGCCGGACAAAGTCCTCGGTCTCCTGGCCGTGGAGCTGCACCGCCCGGATGATCCCCCGGTCCACCGCCTCCCGGATGGTCGGAAGGGAAGCGTTTACAAACACCCCCACCGGCAGGATCTGCGGCTTCAGCAGGCGGCTCAGGGCTTCTGCCTGGGAGAGGGTCAGGTTCCGGCGGCTCCCCGGCACCTGGAGCACAAAGCCGCAGTAGTCCGGCCGGGCCGCGTTGACTGCCTCCACGTCCTCCCGCCGGGTGAGGCCGCAGATTTTAATGCGGGTCACGGAGCGGCCCCTTCCGGGGGAATGGCCTCCCCGGCCCTGCCGGGATGCCCGGTTCCGGAGGCCTCCGGAAGGGAAACTGCCTCCCCGGGCTGTCCGCCGCCCCGGAGCTGTGCCAGCATGGCCCCCTTGTCCGCCGCCCGCATCAGGGTTTCCCCGATCAGCACCCCGTTGACCCCTGCCTGCCGGAGTCGGCGGATCTCCTCCGGCGTGCGGATGCCGCTTTCCGAGAGCAGGGTGACCTCCGGCGGGATGGCCTCCCGGAGCCGGAAGGTGTTCTGCAGGTCCACCTGGAAGGTCCGCAGGTCCCGGTTGTTGACGCCCATGAGGGTGGCCCCGCACCGGAGGGCCCGCTCCGCTTCCTGCCGGTCATGGACCTCCACCAGGGCGTCCAGCCCCAGCTCCCGGGCCAGCTGCCGGTAGGCGGAAAGCTGGCCGTCGTCCAGGATGGCGCAGATCAAAAGCACCGCCGAGGCCCCCAGGACCCGGGCCTGGTAAATCATGTACTCGTCCACCGTAAAATCCTTCCGGAGCACCGGGATGGTCACCGCCCCGGCAATCTCCTGCAGGTAAGCATCCCGCCCCTGGAACCAGAATGGCTCCGTGAGGCAGGAAATGCCCTCCGCCCCAGCGGCCTGGTACTCCCGGGCAATGGAGAGGTAGGGGAAATCCTCCGCAATCACTCCTTTGGAAGGGGAAGCCTTTTTGACCTCACAGAGAAAGTGGAGCCCCGGCTTCCGGAAGGCCTCCTCCAGGGAGGGCGGATCCGGTTCCCGGGATACCTGCTCCTCCGCCTGCCGCCGCAGGGCGGAGAGGGGAAGCCGCCGCTGCTCCTCCGCCACCCGCAGACGGGTCCGGTCCGCAATCTGTTCCAAAATGTTCATGAATCCCATCCTTTCCTACGCCCGGTTGCTCTCCCGGATAAACTCCTCCAGCTTCCGCCCGGCAGCGCCGGAATCCAGCAGCTGCTCGGCCATCCGTACCCCTGCCTCCAGGGTTTCCGCCTTGCCGGCAATGTACAGGGCAGCCCCGGCGTTGAGGCACACGGCGGAGCGCTTGGGGCCCCGGTCCTCCCCGCTCAGAATGCCCAGGGTGATCCGGGCGTTCTCCTCCGGGGTGCCGCCCACCAGCTCCTCCTTGGCGCAGGTGGCGTAGCCAAACTGCTCCGGCGTCACGGTGTAGGACTGGAACCAGCCGTCCCGGATCTCACAGATTTTGGTGGGGGCGCTCATGGAAATTTCATCCAGGCTGTCCATGCCGTAGACCACCATGCCCCGGCTCACCCCCAGCTTGGCCATCACCTGGGCCAGGGGCTCCACCAGCGCCTCCTCAAAGACGCCCATCAGCTCCATGTTGGCCCCGGCGGGATTGGACAGGGGCCCCAGGATGTTGAATACAGTGCGGATGCCCAGCTCCCGGCGGATGGGGGCCACGTACTTCATGGCAATGTGATAGTTCTGGGCAAACAGGAAGCAGATGCCAATCTCCTTCAGCAGGGCAGCGCTGTGCTCCGGCGGGATGGCAATGTTCACCCCCAGGGCCTCCAGCACATCCGCAGCGCCGCACCGGGAGGAGGCGGCCCGGTTTCCGTGCTTGGCCACCGGCACCCCGCCGGCGCCAATGACCAGGGAGGCCGTGGTGGAGATGTTAAAGGAGTTGGCTCCGTCCCCGCCGGTTCCCACAATCTCCAGCACGTCCATATCGTGGAGGAGACGGATACAGTGGGCCCGCATCCCGGCAGCGGAGGCGGTGATCTCGTCGATGGTCTCGCCCTTCATGGACAGGGCTGTCAGATAAGCCGCCATCTGAACCTGGCTGGCCTGGCCCT
>CAJFTW010000063.1 GCA_904420025.1 Candidatus Pseudolachnospira avium | reverse complement strand
GCTGGTTGGCATTGTGCTGTATATTGCCATGCAGCCGGGCCAGACGCTGATCAACACCTACCAGATCAACCGGGTGCTTTCCTGGCTGTATCCTGACCGTTTTGCGGAAGCCGGGCTGACGACCCAGCAGGACAATTCCGTACTGGCCATTGCCTCCGGGCAGCTGCGGGGGAAGGGGCTCAATACCACCAGTTTTGAGTCGGTGAAAAACGGAAATTTCCTTTCCGAAGAAAACTGCGACTTTATCTTTGCGGTGATTGGAGAGGAGCTGGGTTTTATCGGCAGCGTCATTGTCATTGGCCTTCTGGCTCTGCTGGCTTTTGAATGCCTGCGGATGGCCTCACGGGCTAAGGATCTGGCCGGACGGTTGATCTGTACCGGAATTGCCGCTCAGCTGGCTTTCCAGACCTTTGTAAATATTGGGGTGGCCACCGGCCTGCTGCCCAACACCGGCCTGCCTTTGCCCTTTATCAGTGCCGGGGTCAGCTCGCTGCTCAGTATTTTTATGGGAATGGGAGTGGTGCTCAACGTGGGGCTCCAGCGGAGGGATGAGGCGCCGGATTGGTAAAGATTTGCTTGTACTTTTGTAAAATCTGTACTATAATAAACCTATCACTATTAAACTCAAGGAGGAGACAGCATGGTTCAGATTATCGCAGGACGGAAAGGAAAAGGAAAGACGAAATATCTTCTGGAAAAAGCGAATGCAGCTGTCAAGGATGCCCATGGCAGTATTGTCTATCTGGACAAGTGCACCCAGCACATGCATGAGCTGAACCGCAGAATTCGTTTGATTGACGTCTCTGAGTACCCTATTCATTCTTATGAGGCATTTTTAGGTTTTGTCTGCGGCTTGATTGCCCAGGACTACGATTTGGAACAGGTTTATCTGGACAGCTTCCTGACCCTCTCCAATCTGAACAGCGGTGAAATTGAAAACGCGATTGAAGAGCTGGAGGAAATCTGCAAAAAATATAAGATCGTCTTTACCTTGAGTGTATCGGAGGACAAAGAGAATCTTCCTGAAAGCGTACAGGAAAAAATTGTGATTGCTCTTTAATTTTATCTGTACAAAGCGTACATAGGAAAAAGAAGGGGGGCGCCTGCAGCGGGCGCCCCAATCTTTACGGCGAAAGTGCCCGGAATTAGGATTCCGCAGAGTTCTGCCTGACACGGCCGTACATGCTGATTAAATACAAGCCGGCAATTCCTACCAGGATGTAGACGATCCGGGAGATCCAGGACATGCTTCCAAACAGAGTGGCCACCAGGTCAAATCGGAAGATTCCAATGAGCCCCCAATTAATAGCGCCGACGATCGCAATGGTAAGAATGGTGTAATCTAAACCTTTCATGGACAAAACCTCCTTCCATTTCTTGCCGTTAGTGTACCCGGTTTGTATGAATTTATGAAGGAAAAAACTTCCAGAAGCACCCTCCGGGTGTACTGGATGCCGTGAAAAACACGGTAAATAGAAGAAGCACCCTCCGGGTGTACTGGATGCCGTGAAAAGCACGGCAAATAGAGGAAAGGAGAGCGGATGGCGAAAAAAAAATCCAATGTGATACGGTACCGGAAACCATTTTCCCTGAATATTGGTTTTTTGATTTTTGCCGCCATCCTCCTCTACCTGGCTTATCACGTGATTGCTTATGCTGTGCGGGATAAAATACAGGTATTTGAGGTTGGACAGCCGGTTTCTCTGGTGGAAAACACCACCTATACCGGCCTGATCCTCCGGACGGAGAGCGTTACCCAGACCGATGCCGCCGGATATGTAAACTTTTATATCCGGGAGGGGAACCGGGCCTCCGTGGGCTCTGTTGTGTACTCTCTGGATGAAAATGGCCAGTTTACCCAGCTTCTTTCCTCCAGCGCCTCGGATACCAGCAATCTTTCCCAGGAAAACCTTTCGGAGCTGAAGCGCAGCCTGACCAATTTCAATCTCAGCTATCAAAGCCAGAATTTTTCTCAGGTCTACGATCTCAAGTATTCCCTGGAGAACCAGCTTCTGAGCTTTGTCAGCACCAACTCCCTGGAGGATTTGGAGGAGCTGGGCATTGACACCACCTATTTCCACACGGTTCCCGCCACCCAGAGCGGCATTGTAGTGTACTACACCGATGGCTATGAAGCTTTCGACCCTACCTCCGTGACAGCATCTTCCTTTGACCAGACGGCCTACCAGCGCACAGACATCCGCAGCGGCCAGCTGTTGGAGGGCGGCGCCCCGGTTTACAAGACGGTCACCTCGGAGGCATGGTCTATCCTGATCCCTCTGACCGAGGAGGAGAGGGCAGCCTATCAGGATACTACCTCCCTGGAGGTATACTTTCCGGAACGTGATCTGTCTGCCACGGTCAATTTTTCTATTATTACCGGTGCAGACGGCAATTCCTACGGCCAGCTGGAGTTGAGCCGCTATATGGTCCAGTTTGTAGATCAACGGTATCTGCAGGTGGAAATCCAGCAGGACCGGGCAACCGGCCTGAAGCTGCCCAAATCAGCGCTGCTGGAGAAAGAATTCTACACGGTACCTGTGGATTACGCATCCGGCGAAGAGGGGGAGCTTTCCTTTACCCAGGAGACATACTCTGCGGAAGGGACCGCCGCTGAGGTCATCCAGCCCACCATCTACTATGCCACGGATGAGTTATATTACCTGGACCCATCGGAGGTGGCAGCGGGTACCACCCTGGTAAAGCCGGACAGCAGCGATCGTTATACGCTGGGGGAAACCGCCTCCCTTCAGGGCGTATACAATGTGAACCGCGGCTATGCGGTATTCAAACAGGTGGATATTCTGGATCAGAACGATGAGTATGTGATTGTACGGCAGGGCACAGATTACGGGGTTGCGGTGTATGACCAGATCCTGCTGGACAGCAGCCTGGCTTCCGAGGGAGAAATTCTGTACCAGTAATTTCCATGTAAAGGAATTGCAAATTTAAGGTATTTTTAAGTTGACAGGACTACCAAAAAAGAAGATAATAGAAAAGGCGTGAGAGAGCCAAATTAAGACGGGAGATTGATGAGATGGCAAATATTATTGATAAATTCCTGAATTCCATGAAACTCAACGATGACGATTACGAGGATGAGGATGATTTTGACATGGAGGGGGACTTTGAGGAGGAGCCTGCTCCCACCTCTCGTTTTGGGAGAAAGAAGGCCTCCCGGCTCCGGGAGGAAGAAGAGGAGATGGACTACCCTGCCGAGAAGGATCAGCGGCCGCTGCGCATGAGGCGTTCCAACAACAATGTGGTTCCCATGCGTTCTCGCAGCAATATGGAGGTCTGCATGGTGAAGCCTGCATCCATTGACGATGCCCGGGAAGTCTGCGATATTCTTCTCAGCGGCCGGGCAGTGGTCATCAATATGGAAGGCGTACACGTGGAGTTAGCGCAGCGGATCATTGACTTTACTTCCGGTGCCTGCTATTCCATGAACGGAAACCTGCAGAAAATATCCAATTACATATTTATTGTCACACCCAGCAACATTGAGCTTTCCGGTGATTTCCAGGACATGGTGGGCAGCAAGGACAGCTCCCTCAGCCTGGATCTGTAAGTGTTTGCAGGTAAGCCATTCCCAGCTGTCCTGGGGATGGCTTTTTTATGACATAGGAATCTGCATTTCCTGCAGAATCCCCATTTATGAAAGGAAACGTACTCTCTATGAAACGATTTTTCTGGGCAATCCTGGGCCTGGCAGCCCTAACCGGCCTGGATCAATGGACCAAGTATCTGGCTGTATCCCATCTCCAGGGACAACCTGCCATTCCACTTTGGGAAGGAGTTTTTGAGCTGCAGTTTGTTACTAACCGGGGAGCTGCCTTTGGTATCTTCCAGAATCAGCGATGGATCTTCCTGGTGCTCACCGCGGTGGTTATGGTTGCGCTGATCGGCCTATTTTGGAAACTTCCCCGGACCCGCCGCTTTCTTCCTCTGCAGGTGCTGTGTGTTGTGGTGGAGGCTGGTGCCCTGGGAAACATGATCGACCGGATCCGGCTGGGATACGTCATTGATTTTCTGTATTTGAAACTGATTGATTTTCCCGTGTTCAATGTCGCTGACTGCTACGTGACCGGCGGTGTATTTTTGGCAGCCATCCTTCTATTTTTTTATTACAAGGAGGAGGAATGGAATTTTCTCTCCCGGAAGAAGGATGGGACAGTTTCTCCAGAGGAATCGGCTTCCATCGGGATGGCTTCGGATAAACGGACGGAGGACGCCCAAGATGAGTGAAGAATTTTTGGCGGCGGATGGGAATGCAGTGGGCAAGCGTCTGGATTCCTGGCTTTCTGAACAGTTTGAGGAGCTTTCCCGCTCCTATTTGCAGAAACTGATTAAGGAAGGCCATGTCCTGGTGAACGGCCGGGCGGTCAAGAGCAATTACCGTTTGGGCGGCGGAGAGGATCTCCTGCTGCAGCTGCCAGAGCCGGAACCTTTGGAGGTGGAGCCGGAGCCAATTCCCCTGGACATTGTCTATGAGGACGAGGATTTACTGTTCGTCAACAAACCCAAGGGGATGGTGGTACACCCGGCGCCAGGCCATTCCCATGGAACCCTGGTCAACGGCCTCCTGTACCATTGCGGCTCCGGGCTCTCCGGCATCAACGGCGTACAGAGGCCGGGGATTGTCCACCGTATTGACCGGGATACCACGGGCCTCCTGGTAGTATGCAAAAACGATTTTACCCACAGCCATGTGGCCCGGCAACTGGCGGAACACAGCATTACCCGCCGTTATCGGGCCATTGTACACGGTATCATCCAGGAGGATGAGGGAACTGTGGACCAACCCATTAGCCGCAGCCGCACCAACCGGCTGAAGATGGCAGTGGATCCGGAGCGGGGAAGAAGAGCAGTCACCCACTACCGAGTCCTCCATCGTTTTAACAGCTATACATATATTGAGTGCCGGCTGGAAACTGGCCGTACCCACCAGATCCGGGTACACATGGCCTATCTGCAGCATCCTCTGCTGGGAGACCCCCTGTATGGAGCCCGCAAGTCCCCGTACTCCCTGGAGGGACAGACCCTCCACGCCGGGGTGTTGGGGCTGATTCATCCCCGTACCGGCCAGTATCTGGAGCTGGAAGCCCCTCTACCCGATTATTTCCAAAAGCTGCTGCGGATCCTGCCTGGTGGTAAAGAGCCGGAGTAACAAGATTTGCGTTTTGTTCACCATGTTTTCACAAGGATTTGATATGGTAGTCTATAGAGGATGTTAGGAAAAAAGTTTCAGGAAAGGAAGTTAGAAAAGTGAACGAACCAATGAGAAGAAGTCAAGATTACGGAAAGGGCCATATACAGTCTGTGCTGATGCTCCTGTTTCTGGTAGCGCTGCCAGTATGCGGTGTTGTCCTGTATCTGATCTGAACAAAGAAAAGCTGGCCATTTCCATGAAGCTTATGGAAGCGGCCAGCTTTTCTTTGTGCCCTTTTTATGCTATTATTCTCACTCCACCGTCACAGATTTAGCCAGGTTCCGCGGCTTATCCATATCATAGCCCTTGGCATAAGCGGTATAGTACGCCAGCAGCTGCCACAGGACTGCGCAGGGGAACACGGTAAACCGGTCATCCTCCACTGGAATCTCCAGATGCACATCGCACACATCGGAGGAGACGGAGGCTCCCTTCTTGGTAATCAGAATCACATACGCCCCCCGGGCCTTCACCTCCCGGATATTGGAGATGGTCTTGTTGAAGATCTTATCCTGGGTGGCCAGGGCAATCACCGGAACGCCAGGCTCAATGAGGGCGATGGTCCCGTGCTTCAGTTCTCCCGCCGCATAAGCCTCCGCATGGATGTAGGAGATCTCCTTCAGCTTCAGAGCACCCTCCAGGGAGAAGGCGTAATCCAGCCCGCGGCCGATATAGAAGGCATCCCTGGAGAAGGCCATCTTTTCCGCCTGCTTCCGCAGCACATCCCCCTGCTGCAGGGCATCCTGAATCCACGCCGGCGCCTTTTCCAGAGAGGCGATAAAGGACTTGACCTGCGTCTCATCCGCCGTGCCCCGCACCAGCATCATCCGGGCGGTAATCAGATAGAAGACGGCCAGCTGCACCATATAGGCCTTGGTGCTGGCCACTGCAATCTCCGGGCCCGCATGGGTGTACAGTACGTAATCGCTTTCCCGGGCGATGGTGGAGCCCTTCACGTTGACAATGGAGAGCACCGGGCAGCCACAGGATTTGGCCAGGCGGAGAGCAGCCAGGGTATCAATGGTCTCTCCGGACTGGGATACCACAATCACAAGGGTATCCTTATCCAACAGCGGCGTGTCATAGCGGAACTCCGAGGCAATGGAGACAGTCACCGGAATGCGCAGCTGCATCTCAATGATGGCGCGGCCCACCATGCCGGCATACATGGCTGTGCCGCAGGCCACCACCTGGATGGAGCGGCAGTTTTGAAACAGTGCATCCGGCACACCCTCCGCATCAAAATTGGGAAGGCCGTCCCGCAGCCGGGGCAGCACAGTTTTCTGGAATACCTCCGGCTGTTCATGGATCTCCTTGAGCATGAAATGCGGGTATCCACCCTTCTGAGCGGCCTCCACATCCCAGGTAACCTCCAGCATTTCCGGCTCCACGACGGTGCCCTCCAGGGTCTCCATGCGGATCTGGTCCCGGGTGATGGTCAGGATATGCTGCTCTGGAACCGCAAAGTACTCCTTGGTATAGGCGATCAGCGCTGTCACATCCGAGGCAATGAAAGAGCCCTGATCCGGCGTGGTGGCTGCCACCAGCGGGCTGACATTGCGGATGGCATAGATAGTACCGGGGATATCCTCAAACAGGATGCAGAAGGCATAAGAACCCTCAATGATCTCAATGGACCGGCGGATAGCCTCATAGGGATCCCCGGTCTGCTCATAGTAG
>CAJFTW010000062.1 GCA_904420025.1 Candidatus Pseudolachnospira avium | reverse complement strand
GTCGGCAGCCGGAAGGGGCGGCGGCTGCAAGGGGGTAAAGGTGGAGCAGGAGGGCGCCTTCCCCGGAGGCTACATGGGCAGCAGCCCTTCCGCCGCCTTCTCCTTCACAAACCGGATAAAGGCCTCGGCGGTGGGAGAGCGGTACTGGTTCTTCCGGAGGGCCAGATAGAAATACCGCTCCCAGCTGGGGCTCTGGATCTGGATAACCTTCAACGGCAACAGAGGCAGAATGTACATCTCCGGCACCACCGCAATGCCAAAGCCCTGGGCCACCAGGCCGGCAATGGAGATGTCCTCCAGCACCTCGTAGCGGATGTCCTGCTTTTCCCCCATGGCGGCAAACAGCCGGTCCACCACCGGCCGGAGGCCGCTGTCCTTGGTGAAGGCAATCTGGGGATAGGGGACGGACAGGCGCAGGTCAATGCTGGTGTGGACCGCCAGCGGGTGGCCCTCCGGGACGATCAGCACCAGCTTCTGCCGGGAGACCGGCAGAAATTCAATGGTGTCCTCCCGCTCCATCCGGGAGCAGAAGCCCAGGTCATACTGTCCCTGGTGGAGGCCCTCCAGGATGTTGGATGTAAAGCCTGGGCAAAAGTGGAAGTCCGCCCCCTGCCCCTGGGGCGTCTGGAGAAATTCCCGGGCCAGCCGGGGGATCAGATTGACCCCCAGGGTGCGCAGGTAGGCCAGCTCAATGGGCTGCTGTCCCTGGGCCGCCTGGCGCAGCTCCCGGGCGGAGGTGTCCAGCCGGTTCAGGGCCGCTTCCGCGTCTGCCAAAAATTTTTTGCCGTAGCGGTTCAGCACCACGCCGCGGCCTTCTTTTTGAAAAAGCGGGACGCCCAGCTCCTGCTCCAGCGCCTGGATAGCGTGGGTCAGGCTGGGCTGGGTGATCCCCAGCTCCTGGGCGGCCAGGCGGTAGTGTTCCTTCCGGGCCAGGGTGACAAAATAGCGGATCTGGTACAGATTCATACAACGGCCTCCTTTGTAGAACGGGACAGGCAGCGGACAGAACTGCGGCTGCGCGTTTCTCTCTTACCAGCATACGTCGCTTGATAGAAAATGTCTATAAAAAATTTAAAAAAACGGCATTGGAATTTATCGCAAATCCACACTACAATGGGGGTCAGACCAAAACCACGGGGAAGAGAGGTAATGGGAATGAAAAAGAGACATGTATCCGGGGAGGCGGCGCTTTTGTTTGCCATCCTCATTGACAGCATGGGGGTGGCGCTGATGACCAAGGCAGATTTTGGCATCTCCTCCATCTCCTCGGTACCCTATGCGGTGCACCAGATGCTGCCGGTGCTGAGCTTGGGCACCTGGACCTATATTTTTCAGACGCTGCTGGTGGTGTCCCTGATGGTGCTGACCCGGCGCTTCAACGTTAATTATCTGTTTGCTTTTGTCATGGGTGTGTTTTTCGGGAAAATGCTGGATGTGCACATGCTCTGGATCCAGTATCTGCCGGATGCCCTGGGATGGCGGATTTTCTATATGGCAGTCAGCTTCTGCATATTGGCGGTGGGGATCTGCCTGTCCAACAACAGCGGCCTGCCCATTGTGCCCACGGACACCTTCCCCCGGGACCTGTCCCAGATTCTGGGCAAAGGGTATCCCCGGGTCAAGACCACCTTTGACCTGATCTGCCTGACGGCCACGGCGGCCATCTCCCTCTTTGGACTGCATCGGCTGGCCGGCATTGGCATTGGCACCGTGGTCTGCGCCTGCTTTACCGGCAAAGCCATTGGCCTGGTGCAGAAATTCTTTGACCGCCATGTGGTCTTTGAGAGGAAGCTGGCGCCCCAGTTTTTGCGGACCGTGTGAGCAGGAAAGTCTTTCTTATTCTCCCCGGCTATGGTATAATGGCCGCAGAGCGGACATTATACCGGCGCCGGTGCGGGTCCGACCGAAGGGAGGACAGCGTCATTTCCGCACCGTGTGCATCCCCCGGAGGGATGGCATGTGCAGGGCACATGGTATAATGGCTCCAGTGCTTTTGGAAAAACCATAATTGGGGAGGATTCTGTTTTATGGACTACAGAACGTACTTGCGAAATTACCCGGATAAGGACGGGCGGTTTGGCCCTTACGGCGGCGTGTATCTGCCGGAGGAGCTGATTCCCGCGTTTCAGGAGGTCAATGAGGCATACCAGACGATATGCCATTCCTCTCAGTTTATCAATGAGCTGCGGCGGATCCGCCGGGAGTTCCAGGGGCGGCCCACGCCGGTGTACCACTGCGAGCGGTTGTCCCGGATGCTGGGCGGTGCCCAGATCTACCTGAAGCGGGAGGATTTGAACCACACCGGCGCCCACAAGCTGAACCACTGCATGGGCGAGGGGCTGCTGGCCAAGTTCATGGGCAAGAAACGGCTGATTGCGGAGACCGGCGCCGGCCAGCACGGGGTGGCCCTGGCTACCGCTGCCGCCTTTTTTGGCCTGGAGTGCGAGATCCACATGGGCGAGGTGGATATTGCCAAGCAGGCCCCCAACGTAACCCGCATGAAGATTCTGGGGGCCAAGGTGGTACCGGTGACCCACGGCCTCAAGACTCTGAAGGAGGCGGTGGATTCGGCCTTCGAGTCCTACGCCAAAAACTATAAGGATTCCATCTACTGCATCGGCTCTGCCTTGGGCCCCCACCCGTTCCCGCTGATTGTCCGGGATTTCCAG
>CAJFTW010000061.1 GCA_904420025.1 Candidatus Pseudolachnospira avium | reverse complement strand
TTTGGGCCTTAAAAAAGGTGTCAAGATCTTCCTCACTGCGAAAGTTGGAGGGTCGTTGACACCATTCGTTTACGATGTAGGCGGCTAAATGGGTTTGTTTGCTTTCAAAATCGGAGGGGATGACTCCGTAGTTGCCAATGAGGGGGAAGGTCTGTACCACGATCTGTCCGCAGTAGCTGGGGTCCGTGAGGGTCTCCAAATAACCGGTCATCCCGGTGGTAAAGACAACTTCTCCCATCACTTCTTCCGCCGGTGCGCCGAAGCTCTGCCCGGCCAGGTATTTCCCGTTTTCCAAAACCAAGTAGATGTTTTCCAAGGGGCTTCTCCTTTCCTTGTTTCTGCCGTGCTTTTCACGGCATCCGGTATACCCGGAGGGTGTTTCCTTGTTTCTGCCGTGCTTTTCACGGCCCTAGATTTCAATATGGTATCGGCGCAGGATGTCCTCCGCCACCTCCCGCTTGGGGGCGCGGCGGTCCATGGCCTGTTTTTCTATGTACCGGTGGGCTTCCGGCTCCGTCATCTTCTCATACTGGATCAGATAACATTTGGCCCGGTCCACAATCCGGATGTCCCGGAGCTTTTCCTGCATGGATTCCGCGGAGGGCTGTGCTTTCTCCAGCCGGTAATGGACGGCGATCAGAAGCCGCACCGCCCCCTCAAAGGTTTTCCGGGTGATGGTGGGGGAAAACACAAAGATCCCCTCCGCCTGGAGTTTTTGGGACAGTTCCTTTTCCAGGTTGGCGGACACCGCCAGCATGATGCCGGCATTGCCCCGGGCCGCGTCTTTGGCCAGATCCACGCCAAAGTTGTCCGGCAGGGGCGTCTGAATCAGGATCACCGCAAAATTTCCATCGGACATTAGCCGCCGGGCTTCCCCGCAGCTTTTGGCGCGGCACACCGAAAGAGCGGGCTGTACGCCGGTAATCAGCTGGGTGTAGGTGTCGGCAGCTTTGGAGCTGCCTGCTACAATCAAGATGGATGTCATGGGTGGTTCACCGCCTTTATATCAGGTGAAAGAACGAGCTCATCTCAAACTGGTGGGAATCCTCTGCCTGCCGGTACGACTCCCACTCCTTCCGCTTTTCGGAAAAATAGGTGGCGCGCACATCCTCCGGCAGGATCCGCTTTACAAATGCGCTGTCCTGGGCTGCCTCCAGGGCTTCCGCCAGGGACTGGGGCAGGCTCTGGATGTTCTGCTCCTTGGCATAGGCGGCGTTCTCATACAGGTTCTGGTTGCAGGCCTCGGGCAGGACCATCTCCTGCTCAATGCCGTCCAGCCCGGCGTGGATCAGCAGGGCAAAGGCCAGGTAGGGGTTGCAGGCCGAGTCCGCGGAGCGCAGCTCCATCCGCTGGTACTCCCCAAAGGAGGCGGGAATCCGGATCAGCTGGGACCGGTTCTGGTGGGACCAGGTAATGTAGCCGGGGGCCTCAAAGGCGCCCAGGCGCCGGTAGGAGTTGGTCAGCGGATTCAGAAACACCGTAATCTCCCGGATGTGGTGGAGGATGCCGGCGATAAAGCTCTCCGCCCGGGGGGAATGCTGGGGCGCCATCTGGAACAGGTTCCGGTCCCCCTGGCTCAGGGAGATGTTGATGTGCAGCCCGCTGCCGCTGCGGGTCAGGAGAGGCTTGGGCAGGAAGGACGCGTAGAGCCCGTTCTGGGCCGCCACGGATTTGACCACCGACTTAAAGGAGAGGAAGTTGTCGGCGGCGGTCAGGGCATCCGAGTAGCGGAAGTCCACCTCATTCTGGCCCGGCCCCCGTTCGTGGTGGGAGGTCTCCGGCCGGATGTCCATGCCCTCCAGGGTCAGGCAGATTTCCCGGCGCAGGTCCTCGCCCTTGTCCAGGGGGAAGGTGTCCCCGTAGCCGGCCTGGTCAAAGGGGATGGTGGTGGGGTTCCCGTCCGCATCGTTCTGGAACAGGTAGAACTCGCCCTCGGTGCCGATCTGGCACACATAGCCCATGTCCGCGCAGCGGTTCACCGCCTGCTTCAGGATATAGCGGCTGTCGGAGGTGAAGTCGCTGCCGTCCGGCCGCTTCACATCGCAGAAAATGCGCATCACCTGCTCGTAGGGGGAGCGCCAGGGAAGAACGGAGACCGCAGAGCTGTCCGGCATCAAAAACAGGTCGGAGCACTCGATGGTGCCGAAGCCCTGGATGGCCGAGGCATCAAAAGAAATCCCATGGCGGAACGCCCGGGTCAGCTCCTCCGGCATAATGGATACGCTTTTGGGTATGCCGAACAGGTCACAGAAAGCGAGATGGATAAATTTTACATCGTTCTCCTTGGCAAACTGCAGAATTTCCAGGATCGTATCGCTCATGGCAGCGCTCCTTTCCTTGCTTTTGCCGCGCTTTTCACGGCATCCAGTTACACCCAGGGGGTGTTTCCTTGTTTTTGCCGCGCTTTCCACGGCATCCAGTTACACCCAGGGGGTGTTTCCTTGTTTTTGCCGTGCCTTCCACGGCAACCGGTATACCCGGAGGGTGTTTCCTTAATTCAGGAAAGGCGTCCATGAAAAAAGCCACGTCCGGCAGGGATGGAGCTTTTTTCATGAACGCCTTTGTTCATCTGGAGCATTATACCACGGGAAGCGAGGTGCGTCAACCGGAAAATTTGAGATTTTCCGGCTGGTTTTTCGGCTGGTTTTTCCGGCTGTGAAAGCCGGCGGAAATGGAGAGATAACGCCTCTTTTTTGGCCATATAGAGAAATACCTGTCTACCTGCTTGCGGGTGAGACTGGGCGACCTGTTCCTCAATTATGAGATCAGGCCGTCCGAGCTGGCAGGAGAAGGTGAAAACACAGCATCTTAACATAATTGGCAAAATGAATGGGAAAACTATCTTCATCATCTTTATTGAAATCTCCTTCATTCCATGATAAAATGAAGGAGATATTTTCTGAATGAAGGAGATCCCTATGAGAGAATTTGATTATATCACAACTCCCAAAAAACTTTTGACCCCTGAAATTGTTCAGATGATGGGAAGTATCCATGAACATAAAGGTAAACAGGAATTGTTTCTTGAAGCAAATATTGATGAACTGAAAACATTGTTGGAAGTTGCCCTCATTCAGAGTACGGGCGCTTCTAACCGGATTGAAGGAATCTATACAAGTGATAAACGACTGGAAGAACTGGTTCATCAAAAAGCTGAACCCCGTAATCGTTCTGAACAGGAAATTGCAGGGTATCGGGAAGTGCTTGCTACGATCCATGAAAGCTATGAGTATATCCATTTGCGTCCCAACATCATTTTGCAGCTCCATAGAGATTTGTACTCTTATTCTCAGGGGAATGTTGGCGGAACGTACAAAAATGCTGATAATGTAATTGCGGAAACAGATTTCCAGGGAAACCAAAAGGCAAGATTTATTCCTGTTCCTGCTTTTCAGACTCCCGAAGCTGTTGAAAACCTGTGTTCCAATTTTATGGACGCATGGAATGGCGATCAGATAGATAAGCTGATTCTTATTCCTATGTTTGTCCTTGATTTTTTATGTATCCATCCTTTTAATGATGGCAATGGTCGTATGAGCAGACTGCTTACTCTGCTGCTGTTTTATAAGGCTGGATATATCGTTGGAAAGTATATAAGCATCGAAATGCTGATCGAAAAAACAAAAGAAACTTATTACGAAGCACTGCAGGCAAGTTCATCTGGGTGGCATGAATGTAGCAATAGCTATGAGCCTTTTGTAAAATACTGTCTGGGAATTATGCTGAAAGCCTATAATGAATTTGAAAATCGTGTAGAACATTTGAAGCACCGTAAACTTTCCAAACCGGAGCGGATCAAAGCTGTGTTTGAAAAAAAGGTCGGTAAAGTCACAAAGAAAGAAATCATGGAATTATGCCCGGATATAAGCAAGGTCACTGTGGAACGCACATTGACAGCCTTAGTGAAAAGCGGTTATATTGCAAAGGTTGGAGCAGGACCTTCTACGGGATATGTCCGTATTTAAGACAATATCTCCTTCATTTTTACATTTGATGATTGAGATCTTCAAAATTAGGAACCCTTGCTCATTTGCGGGAGGCGTGCTATAATCGGTTCAGTTTAAATAGGAAAGAAGGCAAAATAAATGACAAAAGTAGATATTGTTTCCGGCTTCCTGGGAGCCGGAAAAACCACACTGATCAAAAAGCTGGTATCCCAGGTCTACGCCGGGGAGCGGTTGGTGCTCATTGAGAATGAGTTCGGTGAGATTGGTATTGACGGCGGCTTCCTCCGGGAGGCGGGCATCCAGGTGACGGAGATGAACTCCGGCTGTATCTGCTGCACGCTGGTGGGGGACTTCAGTGTGGCTCTGAAAAAGGTGCTGCAGGAGTACCATCCGGACCGGGTGCTTATTGAGCCCTCCGGCGTGGGCAAGCTGTCCGATGTGGCCAAGGCGGTGGAGGGCATCCACAGCCAGGCGGACATTGTCCTTGGCAGCCTGATTACCGTGGTGGACGGCAAGAAGGCCAAAATGTACATGAAAAATTTTGGCGAGTTCTATGACGATCAAGTGGAGCACGCCACCACCATTGTCCTCAGCCGGACCCAGAGCATGGACGGGGCCAAGCTGGACGAGTGCGTGCGGCTGCTGAAGGAGAAGAATGACAAGGCCACGGTGATCACCACCCCCTGGGACCAGCTGACCGGAGACAGCATCCGCAGCGCCCTGGAGCACTCCGCCTCCCCGGAGGAGCTGATCCGCTGGGATGAGGAGGACGAGCATGATCATGAGGGGCATGAGCACCACCATGATCATGAGGGGCACGAGCACCATGACCATGAGGAGCACGGGCATCACCATGACCACGACCATGACCATGAGGGGCACGAGCACCACCACCATGACCACGACCATGAGGAACACGAGCACCACCATGACCACGGCGAGGGCTGCACCTGCGGCTGCCATGATCACGACCACGGGCATCACCATCACGGGCATGACCATCATCACCACCATGCGGATGAGGTGTTCACCAGCTGGGGCGTGGAGACGGCGCACCGGTACAGCCGGGAGGAGCTGGAGCCGGTGCTGAAGGATCTGGCCGAGTCCCAGAAGTACGGCACCGTGCTGCGGGCCAAAGGGATTGTGCCGGCGGCGGACGGCAGCTGGATGGAATTTGACCTGGTACCCATGGAGTACGAGATCCGGGAGGGCCAGCCGGACTACACCGGCAAGCTCTGCGTCATTGGCACGGACCTGGCGGAGGCAGACCTGAAGGAAGCTTTCCATATTTAAGGAGGAGCTATGGCAGTAGAAGTATATCTGTTTATGGGGCTCCTGGAGAGCGGCAAGACCACCATGCTCATGGATGCCCTGAAAAGCCCGGACTTTCGGGATGACGGTCCTACCCTGGTCATTGCCTGCGAGGAAGGGGAGGTGGAGTATCCTCCGGAATTCCTGGAGGCATCGGATGCCACCCTGGTGCGGCTGGAGGAGGAGAGTGAGCTGACCACCGAGCGGCTGATGGCCTTTGACGCGGCCCACCACCCCCATCAGGTGATGATGGAGTACAACGGCACCTGGGGCGTGGACAAGATTCTGGACCTGGCCCTTCCCCGGGGCTGGCAGGTGTACGGGGTGTACGCCACGGTCAACGGGGAGACGGCGGAGCTGTATCTGAACAACATGCGGGCCATGTTTATGGAGCCGCTGTTCCCGGCTAGCCTGATCATTTTCAACCGCTGCGGGGAGGATCTGGACCGGAAAAAATTCCGCCGCAACATCAAGGCCATCAACCCCCGGGCCCAGATTGTGTTTGAGCGGGAGGACGGCGTAGAGATTGAGGAGACCGAGGAGGATCTTCCCTTTGAGTGGAAGGGCGACCGGGTGGAGATTGACGATATAGACTATGGTATCTGGTATGTGGACGCTATGGAGCACCCGGAGCGGTATGAGGGCAAGACCATCCGCTTTCTGGCCCAGGTGTACCGGGCCCCGCACCTGGGGCGCAAGGCCTTTGTGCCCGGCCGGTTTGTGATGACCTGCTGCGCCAATGACATTCAGTTCCTGGGCTTTATCTGCCATTACGACACGGTGCTGCCCTACAAGACCCGGGATTGGGTCCAGGTGGAGGTGGAGCTGAGCGTGGAATACCAGAAGCTCTACGGGGAGGAAGGGCCGGTGCTGCACCTGAAAAAGATCCAGGGGGCGCCCAAGCCCAAGGACGATGTGGTGTCGCTGACGTAAGCTAATCATCCTCTGGCTCCAGCAGCTTCCGGATACAGAGCGGAAGGCAGGAGACAATAATATCTGCAATATATTCCGGCGGATCTTTCATGTCCGAGCGTATCCACTCCACAAAGTAGGTGCATACGCCAACGCTGTAGACATGGATGATCCGCCGCATCCGGTTGTCAATGATCTGGGCGCCGTGAAGCGCCGCCAGCTTTTCCTGATAGACCAGCTCGCAGCGATGGGTGAAATGCTGGATGAAATTATTCTGTGTCTCATAGCGGGCTAATTGCGTGTAGAATTTCTTGTTCCGGAGGCAGACCTGGGCCATCCTCACCGCCCCGTCCCGGAGGCTGGAGACAGAGCCGCGCATATCTTCTACAATCTTTTGCGATCCAATTTCGTATGCATAGTTCATGAGATCGGCTTTATCCTGAAAATAATTATAAAAGGTTTGTTTGGAAATACCGGCAAACTCGGCAAATTCCTTGATGCTGGCATCCTTCAGAGGCACGATCTCGCAGAAATCGATAAACTGCATTGCCAAAGCTGCCTTTGTCAACCTCGCATATTTTCCCGCCCTTTCCCTGTATAGTTGGCTATTGTTATTATACAGACAAAATAACGCCGTGTAAATTGGACATTTCCATGAAAGTGTCAATTTTTTGGACTTTTCACCGGAACCGTCTGTTGCATTGCAAGTGTCAAATTGCTATAGTGAAAATAAGCATTTTGCACGAAAATAAAGAACAGAAAGGGGTAAAAGTATGTGGTATATGACAGAAGAACGGGAAATGTTGAAAAACATGGTGGCTGAGTTTGCGGAGAAGGAGGTCCGCCCCTTTGTCAAAGAGATGGAGAAGAAGGGGACCTTCCCCGCCCATCTGATCAAGCGGGCGGGAGAGCTGGGGATCCTGGGCTTGTGCTATCCGGAAGATGTGGGCGGCCAGGGTGTGGACTGGATCAACCTGTCCATTGCCATTGAGGAGATCGCAAAGGTCAGCTCCTGTGCGGCCCTGTTGATTATGATGAGCGCCGTCGGCTCCACGCTGTCCGTCTATTTGGTGGGGACGGAGGAGCAGAAGGAGAAGATCCTGAAGCCTGTGCTCCGGGGCGAGACCTGCCTGGCCATGTCGATCTGCGAGCCTGCCGGCAGCTCCAACTACGGCGGATGGCAGACCAAGGCAGTGCAGGACGGGGACGAGTGGGTGCTGAACGGCGGCAAGATTTTCTGCACCCTGACCGGCCAGTGCGACTACTATGGAATCCTCGCCCTGACAGGGGAGTACAACCCTGCCACCATGGAGGGCGTCACGCTGTTCTTTGTCCACAAGGACACGCCGGGCTTCCAGACGGGGCATATTGAGCATAAGCTGGCCTGGGGAGGCTCCGCCACCGGTACGCTGATCCTGAACGACGTCCGGGTGCCCAAGAACATGATCCTGGGTGAGGTGAACAAAGGCCTGCACGCATTTGGCAGCACCGGCATGCAGACCTACGCCTATCTGGCAGTGCTGTCCCTGGGAACGGCCGAGGGCGCTTATGAAAAGACCGCAAAATATGTGAAGGAACGGGTTCACACCGGCGGCGGCACGCTGTTCCAGAACTACGAGGTGGTGCGGCATCGCCTGGCCAACATGTATATGCAGGTGGAGGCCTGCCGCAGCCTGCTGTACAACTGCATGGAGCAGATGAGCCGCGGTATGAACGGGCTGAAAGAGTGTATGGCGGTCAAGGTATTTGCCCAGCAGGTGGCGGAGTCCGTGGCCAGCCAGGCGGTGGAGCTGCACGGCGGCAATGGCCTGATGGTGGAAAGCGATGTGGAGCGCTATTACCGGGAAGCCAAGATGCTGGCTGTTGGTGGTTTCTCCGTGGACATTATCCGCGAGCAGCTGAGCTGGATGCTGTGACGGCTGCCGAATCCGTGAGGTAAGATGGCATGAATCGAAAAATTGCAGTCTGTATCAAATCGGTCCCGGATCCGGACTTGTATGGAAGCATTACACTGGATCCGGTAACCAAAACACTGCGGCGCGAGGGGGTCAAGTCCGTGGTCAACCCTGCGGATAAGCACGCCATTGAGCTGGCCATCCAGCTGAAGGAACAGTTTGGCGCCACGGTGACGCTGCTGTCCATGGGGCCCGACAGTGCGCAGCGGGAGCTGCGGGAGGGGCTCTCCTACGGAGCGGATGCGGCCTTTTTGCTCAGCGACCGGAAATTTGGAGGGGCGGACTCCCTGGCAACCTCCTACGTGCTGGCACAGGGATTGGAAAAAGCAGGCCCCTTTGACCTGATCCTGACGGGGAACGAGAGCGCCGACGGCGCTACCACCCATGTCCCTTCGCAGATCGGCGAGTGGCTGGGGCTTCCTCACATTATGGATGTGGTTGTGGCCGGAGGCCTGGGCATCCGCAACCCGGAGACCTGGGAGAAGGCGAAAAAGCTGGCGGCTGCCTTGGACGGGGCCGTGGGGTATACCCGGCCCCTGATTGATCTGGGACTGGAAAAGACCGATGAGAATATGATCGGGGCCAGTGGCAAGAGTGTGCGGCCCAAGCTGTATCTGGCTTTCGGTATATCCGACGCTTCCCACCATGTGTGCGGTATGAAGGACAGCGAACTTATTTTGTCGGTAAATCGGGATGAAAACGCAGAAATCTTCCACGTCTCCGATTACAAGGTTGTGGCGGACTGCGGCGAGATTTTGGATGCTCTGCTCAAAGAGCTGGATATTTCTTGAACTTGGGAAAGAAAGCGAACAGGAGGTTATGGTATGTCACAAAAGGGGTATGTCATTGTCACAGGCGCTTCCAGAGGGATTGGGGCAGCCACGGTCTTGCAGATGGCGAAAGAAGGGTTTGATGTAGTTGGCACGTACATCCATGAGGGCAGCGAAGGAAAAATTCAAAAAGTCATGGAGCAGGCGCGTGCGTATGGTGTGACGGCGGAGTATTGCCGGTGTGACACGAGCAAATATGAGGACTGTGCGAAGCTCTTTGCCTTTGCGGAGGAAAAGCTGGGGAGAAACCTGGCGGCTATGATCGCCAACGCAGGGATTGCGGGAGCGGCGTTTTTTAACGAAGAACCCCGGGAGAGCTATGAAAACATGATTCAGACGAACCTGCTGGGGCCCATGGGAGTGGCACAGGATATTGCGGACTGCATCAGCTATCTGGTAAACTCCAACTATGTGACGGGGCAGACCATCTCGCCCAACGGCGGTATCTACGCCTGACGCAGGCGGCCTGGGGAGTTCTTTGGGGCGTTTGTGCATTCCCTGGAAGCCCCCGGCCTGAGAGGAGATGGATACGCGGGCCGGGGTTCCCCCGGTCCGCATGTGCAAGGGCATGCCTCCCAGGCTCAATAATATTGCGCGACAATTTCACAAGTTATCACCTATGTTCGAATTTTTATGTTTTTGAAAAAAATCCTTGCTATTTCGGGAAGATATGGTATAATGAAGGACGTGGATGGAGATATAGCTCAGCTGGGATGAGCGTTCGCCTCACACGCGAGAGGTCGTGGGTTCGAGCCCCACTGTCTCCACTCCGGTTCCCTGAAAAGGGAACCGTTTCTTTCTCTATTATCATTTTTATACCTGGGGGCGTGGCTCAGCTGGGAGAGCGTCGCGTTCGCAACGCGAAGGCCGAGGGTTCGAATCCCTTCGTCTCCATAGAATAGGGCGGCACAGAATCTGAAATGAAATAACAGATTCTGTGCCGTCTTTGTTGTATAAGTTTCACACAGCATTGATAGTTTGCCTGACTTTGCTAGATAATAGCGGAAGTTTTGTTGAGAAAGTACAGAAAATGTGTTACACTGTTGAAAAATGTATGTAGGGGGAGCAAAATGGGTGGAAATGCCCACGAGGGGCAAAAAACCTCGTTGGATCCAGAGCAGACAGTAAACATGCTGAAACAGCGTCTGGCGGGTTTGCGTGAAACGGAAGTCCCGGTTTTTTTTCTGATCGCGCTGGAATTGGAAGAGCGGGGGGGAGAGACGCTTTCACAGGAGCGAATCCGGCGGATAGAGGAGGTCCTTACCCGTTTTTTCCGCTCAACGGATACCATTGGCTTTCTGGGTGGGCAGCGTTTTGGCGTACTGATTTCCGGAGCACTGACAGAGAGCGTAGTATGGGAAAAAACGGCCATGCTAAGCCAGGTGCTGCGCCTGGAGGCGGAGATAGAGAACATGCCGGGCCAGCAGATCTATATTGGCGTATATATATTTGGCGGGGAGGCGGAAAATTTTGATGACATGCTGGGGGAGGCGGAGTATGCGCTGCTGATGGCCCGGCGGGAGACGGAACGGCAGTACTATGTCCATGCCAAGCAGGGCTGCTTGCCGGAACGGCTGGGAGTTCCCGCAAGCCTCCTCTCCCCTTTTGTGGTAAGAAACTATATGGATGAGGGAATACGCCTCCTGGAGGTGGGGGAGAAGATCCGCCCAGTGTTTATCAGCCCCGGGTACTATCAACGGCTTTCCCTGGACCCGGGGAGTGGCAGGCCCACATTTCTGCACCCGGATGACCAGGAGGCTTTTGAACAGGCTGTTCGTGCCGCTATGGAGAGCCGCAAGCCCGTCAACTGCCGGTACCGGGTTTCCGCCGACCGGCGCAGCTGGGTCGCCTGTAGTGTGCGGCTCCTGGACATCACATCGTTTACCCGCGTTTCCCCCATGGTGCTGGAGATTTCCCATGATGTTTCTAGCTTTGAAAAGCTGAAGGGGCAGCTGGAGGAGGATAAGGAGTGGATCCAGTTTATCCTGAAGCGGACGGACAATGTGTTGTGGGAGGTGGATCTGAAAACCCGGCAGTACCGGATGCTGTATGCGGAAGATATTCTCCAGGGCCGCCAATCCATCTATGAGAATTTTCCGGAATCCCTCATTGAGAGCGGGAGGATCCACCGGGATTCTGCAGAGCGGTTCCGGAAGTTTGTCTGCGGTATGTACGAGGGAAGGACGGAGGACAGCGGGAACTTTATGATCCGGTACCGGCAGACCAGCTGTTTTGGTTGGAGCTCCCTGTCTTACCACATGCTGTTTGACGAGCAGGGGCATCCGGCCAAGGCCATTGGCATCAAGGAGGATCTCTCTTACCTGCCCCGGCAGCAAGGGCAGTTTATGCAGCGGCGGGTGATGCCCTCCAACCTCTATCCCCATTTGTACTGTTTCCTTCAGGCTAACCTGACGGAAGATACCGTGGAGAAACTGCAGCTGGAAGGGCGGGAGCAGATTCAGCTGATCCGCTACCAGCGCTATACGGAGCTGATTCGCCAGGGTGTGCGGGGCCTATTCTTTAAAGACGACCTAGAGCGGGTGCAGCGGAAATTTGACCGTGAGCAGCTGCTGCGGAACTTCGGGGAAGGCTGCCAGTGGATTCATGGCCGGTACCGGCTGATTGACCAGGCGGGCGTTATCCGCTGGGTGTCTTGTGGGATCAATCTGAGCCGGGACATAGAGACCGGGAATGTTTGCCTGTTTGCCTATATGAGCAACATGGAGCAGCGCTACCAGTGGGAGCGGAGCCTGGGGAAGGAGATCCAGATGGATCCGGAGACCGGGGGATATCTGGGTGACACACCGCGAAAGCTGGCGGAGTTCCTGCTCCGGAAGAACCCAGGAAGCCCCCACGCCTTGGCGGTTATCTGGGTGGAAGGGCTGGAGGAGCTGTTTCAGGGGATGGAGCCAGAGCAGCAGCGCCGGCGGAAGGAGCTGGCGGCTGTGCTGGCCTTCTCCCTGGACACAGACTGCGTTGTAGGGCGGCTTCCAGGCCGTTTGAGCGTCTTTTTCCCGGGGATCAGCTCCCAGGCGGAGCTGCGCCGGCGGCTCCTAAATGCCTTTTCATACGCCCGCCTGGCTCTGGCCGGCACAGCGGAGATGAAGTTTCTGCGTTTTATAGCTGGGGTAATTAGTCGGGAGGCAAGCTATGAAACGGCTCTTCAGGAAGCGGAACGGCTGTGCGGGCTTCATGCCGGTGAGGCGGAGGATACCATTGTCTTTCAGGAAAAGGGCAGCGGCGCATGGGCCGGCGAAAGTATAAGTGCCAAGGAGGAACCTTTCTGCGTCCAGACCATGGAACTGGCCCATCTTTTGACGGAGGAGGAGAAGAATCTGGCGCTGGACTGCATGGGGGCTATGCTCCGGGCCGGTTCCAGCAATGAATCCATCAACCAAGTGCTGCAAAAGATCGGCGTTTACTATCAGGCGGACCGGATTTGCATTCTGACGTTTTCGGAGAGCGATCAAATGGTGAACATGCTCAACGAGTGGACCCGCCCGGGAAAAATGGGAATTCAGCAGGCTCTTTCCGGAAAGCGCCTGCGGGAATTTCCGCTGCTCCTGCGTTTCGCCCAAAATGCCAAGCCGATGATCTTCAATGGAAAATCGGCAAAGCAGAGCATGCAGGGAAAGGTTGGCTGGCAGTTCGGGCTTTTTCCCATGGAGACGGAGGGGGCAGCCCGGCAGCTGCTCTTTATGGAAGGGGTGCGGCAGAACGGGGAGCGGACGGCGTTGCTGGACAAGCTGCTGCCCTATCTCAGCGGGGAGCGGAAGCGGTTTTTGCCTTCCTATGTTCAGACGGCGTCGGCGGAGAAATACGCGGCCATCCCCAATCTGGGGGAGTATATGGATATTGTGTACTCCCTGGATTCGGATTTGTACAGCTCCCTGGGGGCGCTGACGGTTGAAGTCCAGAATCTGCAGGCTCTCCGCGAGCAACAGGGGTACGAATACGGCAGCGGGCTTATTCTCCGTATATCAGAAATCCTGACGGATGTGTTCGGCAACGCGTTTCTGTTCCATGTGCGGGAAGGGGAGTTTGTGGTGCTCAGCACCAACACCATTTACGACTTGTTCTACGAGCGGTGCCGCCGGGTGAAGATTCTCCTGGACCGCCAGTACGCCCGCAAATACCGGATGGGGCACACCTGGTCGGACGGGATTTTTAACGCCCGGGATCTGGTGCACAAAGCCCGTTCCATTATGGTCTGCGACCATGAGGGGCTGCTTTCGGAGGCGCGGGAGCCGGAGACGAAGGAGGCGGTATCCATTCCTGACGGACAATTTACCATCTATCTGCAGCCCAAAGTGGATATGCGGACCGGCGCGCTGGTGGGGGCGGAAGCATTGGTTCGGGTACTGAATAAGGATGGCAGCCTACGTCCTCATGGGAAGATTATTGACCAGATGGAACAGGATGGGACCATCCGGGAGCTGGACTATTTTGTGTTTGACCGGGCGCTCTCCGTTATGAGCCAATGGCGGCAAAAGGGGTATCCGGCTATTCCGGTATCCAGCAATTTTTCCCGCAATACGCTGCTGAGCCCTTCGGCGCTGGCCTCGGTGCTGGCCATCCTCAGCCGTTACCCGGAGGTGTCCCAGGATCAGGTGGAGCTGGAGATCACGGAGACGGCGGGGGATTTTGAGAGCAACACCTTTGCGGAGCTGATTGGCCGCTTCCGGTCCTTTGACCTGCATTTTTCTTTGGATGACTTTGGCTCCCATTATTCCAACCTGTCCATGCTGGCTAATATCCGGTTCCGCTCGGTGAAGCTGGACCGGAGTATGGTCCAGGGGATTGCGGAAAATTCGGTGTCTCAGATGTTGGTGCGGGATCTTGTGGAGCTCTGCGGACAGTGCGGGATGCTTTGCATAGCCGAGGGGGTGGAGACGGAAGCCCAGATTGCCGCGCTGCTGCGGGAGGGCTGCTACTTGGCCCAGGGATATTACTACGGGCGGCCGATGCCAGTCACGGAATTTGAGAAAAAATTCTTTCAGACAAAGGAGGAGGGGGAGAAGGAATGAGGGAGCAGAAAGATTCGGCAGAACAGCAGCCATGGGAGGGCAGCCCGCCGCTGGTGGTGGGGATTGGCGCTTCCGCCGGCGGGCTGGAGGCTTTGCAGCAGTTTCTGCGCTACATGCCGGCCCACAGCGGGCTGAGCTTTGTGGTCATCCAGCATCTTTCGCCAGATTATCGGAGCCTGATGGCGGATATTCTGGGAAAGTACACAGAGATGACAGTGATTCAGGCGGAGGATGGTAAACCACTGCGCCAGCCTGGACGAGTATGCCCGCCACCTGGACCGGGATCCGGAGGAGGTCAACACCCTGGTGAAGGAGATCCTCATCGGCGTCACCAATTTCTTCCGTGATCCGGCGTTCTTTGAGAAGCTGAAAAATGGGGCCATCTACCACATTGTGCAGAACGCCAGCGAGAGCGAGCCCATCCGGGTCTGGAGCGCCGGCTGCTCCACCGGGGAGGAGGCCTACTCCATCGCCATTCTTTTCCATGAGATTTTGGAGGAGATGAACGTGAAGCGGGATATTAAGATCTTTGCCACGGACATTGACATCAAGGCCATTGAGCAGGCTGGCCGGGGTGTGTTTTCCGAAAACATTGTGGACGATGTGACGCCGGAGCGGCTGGCCAAGTATTTTACCAAGCGGGGAGACCAGTACCATATCTCCAAGGAGATCCGGCGGATGATCATTTTTGCCCCCCACAACATGCTCTCGGACCCGCCCTTTGGCAAGCTGGACCTGATCAGCTGCCGGAATGTGATGATCTACTTCCAGCCCATTTTGCAGCGGGGGCTGTTTGCCATCTTCCATTCCGCGCTGAAGAACGGCGGCTACCTGTTCCTGGGCAAGAGTGAGACGGCCAACGAGTACTCCAACGTGTTCCAGACCGCTTATGGGGCGGAGAAGATTTACATTCACAACGGGGCGGCCAAGCAGGCCAACCTGACGCCGCCCACCTTCCATATCCCCAATATCCAGACCTCCATCCCCAAGACCATGGCGTCTCCCGGGACGGACAGCGAGGATTACACCATGGAGACGGTGTATACCCGGTTCCTGGAGAGCTATATGCCGGCCTCCGTGATTCTCAATGAGCAGAATGAGGTGATCCATTTCTTTGGCAGCTGCCTGGACTATATGTCCATTGCGCCGGGAAAGGCCTCCTTCAATCTCTTTGGCATCCTCAACAAGGATGTGAGCCTGGCGGCCTCCACAGCCCTCAGCCGCTGCCGGGCGGAGCACACCTCCGTCACCTACACGGATATTGCGGTGGACATGGTGTCCGGTCCCAAGACCATTGACCTGAGCGTCCACCCGGTGCCGGTGCCCGGCAAAAAGGAGAGCGGCCTGATTGCCATGATCTTCCAGGAGAAGCGGGCGGCAGCGGAGGCAGCCGAGGGGATCACGGAGAAGTACGACATCAACACCACCGCCGCCCGGCGGATTACGGACCTGGAGCAGGAGCTGCAGGAATCCCAGAACGACCTGCGCAAGACCATTGCGGAGCTGGAGACGGTGAATGAGGAGCTGCAGGCGGCCAACGAGGAGCTTCTGACGGCCAATGAAGAGCTGCAGAGCTCCAACGAGGAGCTGCAATCCGTCAACGAGGAGCTGTACACGGTGAACACCGAGTACCAGCAGAAGGTGGAGGAGCTGACCACCATGACCAACGACCTGTCCAACTTCCTGTCCTCCACCATGATCGGCATCCTGTTTGTGGACGGCAAGCTGAACATCCGGAAGTTTACCGAGTACATTGGCCGGGAGTTCCAGCTGATGGACCATGACATTGGCCGCTCCATCCAGATTTTTGCCCACAGCTTCCCCTACGAGAAGATTGTGGAGGACGCCCAGAACGTGCTGAAGAACCTGACCCCCATTGACCGGGAGGTGGTGGCCACCAACGGCCAGTACTATACCATGCGTATTGCCCCCTACCGGACCACGGAAAACAGCATCAAGGGGCTGGTCATCACCATCATTGACAGCCTGGCCACCGGGCGGCCCAAGCGGGAGAAGAGCGGAGAGTAAACAGGTGGCATACACAAAAAGAGCCAAGAAATTTTTAAATGGCAGAAATGCAGTGGATTGGGGCTCGGAGATACAGCGGATTTTTTGAAAACCGGGAAAAGAGCGGTAGCTCGGTGAGTTGGTATACGGCGGTTTTTTCAAAAAACGAAAAAACCGCCGTAATTTCCATAAGGTATAGTCGAAAATTTGTTGTTAAAATTTCAAAAAACATGAAATGGGCAGTAATTGTCGAAACAGATCTACTGCCAAAAATCCCCAAAAAGAAAAAGTGGCGGTAATTACAGCAGCCGATGTCTGATTTTTGCCAACACAAATTCAATTTATCATCACCATTTTTGAGTACCGATTACCCCAACGCCTTCCGGATCCGCTCCATGGCCTCGGCGGTATCCTCCGGGGTGCCGAAGGCGGTGAGGCGGAAGAACCCTTCTCCGTTCTGGCCGAAGCCGCTGCCGGGGGTGCCCACCACCTGGGCCTGCTCCAGCAGGAACTGGAAGAACTCCCAGCTGCTCTTGCCCTCCGGGCAGCGCATCCACAGGTACGGGGAGTTGGTGCCGCCGGTGTGCCAGATTCCCATGGATTCCAGGGCCTGGTGCATCAGCAGGGCGTTGGACTGGTACTGGCGTACCGCCTGCCGGCAGGCCTCCATCCCCTCCGGCGTAAAGACCGCCGCTGCCGCCCGCTGCACCGGATAGGAGACGCCGTTGAACTTGGTGGTCTGGCGGCGCAGCCACATGGCCTGCAGGGAAAGGCCGCCCCGGACCAGTTCACTGGGCACCACCGTATAGCCGCAGCGGGTGCCGGTGAAGCCGGCGGTCTTGGAGAGGGAGCAGACCTCAATGGCGCATTCCTTGGCGCCGGGGATCTCGTAAATGCTGTGGGGCAGGGAGGGATCCTGCACAAAGGATTCGTAGGCCGCGTCAAAGAGGATCACCGCATCCTGTTCCCGGGCGTAGTCCACCCATTTCTGCAGCTGCTCCCGGCTGTAGACAGCGCCGGTGGGGTTGTTGGGGGAGCAGAGGTAAATAATGTCCGCCCTCTGGCCTGGATCCGGCATGGGCAGAAACTGGTTTTCCAGGCAGGCGGCCATGTAAAGGATGGAACGGCCGGCCATCTGGTTGGTATCCCGGTACACCGGGTACACCGGATCCGGGATCAGCACTGTGTTGTCCGTGTCAAACAGGTCCAGCAGGTTGCCGATGTCGCTCTTGGCGCCGTCGCTGACAAAAATGGCGTCCAGAGGCAGCTCCACGCCAAAGCGCTGGTAGTAGGCCTGGATTTTTTCTCTCAAAAAGTCGTATCCCTGTTCCGGACCGTAGCCCCGGAAGGTGGATGCCTGGCCCATCTCCTCCACTGCCCGGGCAAAGGCATCCACCACCGGCTTGGCCAGGGGCAGGGTCACATCGCCAATTCCCAGGCTCAGCACCTTCTGGTCCGGATGAGCGGCTTCGTAGGCTTCCCGGCGGGTACGGATCTGGGAGAACAGATAACTGGTTTCCAGGGTTTTATAGTTCTCATTGATTTTCATATCGCGGTCATCTCCCACATAAGATTCGGTAGAAATATTTCCGGCAAGGGAAGGAGCAAGTCCTTCCCGCCAGAAAAACAAAAGCGCTCCGTGGCAGAATTCCCCTGGGGAGAGGGATGGGAATCCGCACGGAACGCCTTTGTTCCTTTGGAATATAGCACAAAGAGAAAAAGAAGTCAATGAGAAAACAGAAGAAAAAGTTTATTTTATTTTGCGAATCATACAATTTGCAAAATATAAAAAAGAAAAAAGGAAAAAAACTATTGACAAAGTGCCGTTGGTGCTGTATAGTGGCCTACATGTAGCAAAGGTGCTGCGGGATACAACCGTAGCGCCTTTTTCTGTTTCATGGGAATCTGTTCCTGTGAAAAGTCCGGCAGACAAGGGAAATGCCCTCCGGGCCAATCCAGGTGCCGTGAAGAAACGGACAGACAGCAGGAGATACCCTCCGGGTGTAACTGGATGCCGTGGAAAACGCGGCAGCTATGAAAGGAGCAAAGGTATGGAAGAATTGCAAAAAGCGATGGATAAAATTTCCGGTACGTTTGGAAGCATGGTTTTCAATGACCGTGTGATGCGGGAGCGGCTGCCCCAGGATACCTACAAGGCGCTTCGCCGCACCATAGAGCTGGGGAAAAAGCTGGATCCCTCAGTGGCCAACGTGGTGGCCAACGCCATGAAGGATTGGGCGGTGGAGAAAGGCGCCACCCATTTCACCCACTGGTTCCAGCCCATGACCGGTGTAACGGCGGAGAAACACGACAGCTTCATCTCCCCGGACGGGGACAGCGCCGTGATTATGGAGTTCAGCGGCAAGGAGCTGGTCAAGGGCGAGCCGGATGCCTCCAGCTTCCCCTCCGGCGGCCTGCGCGCCACCTTTGAGGCCAGAGGCTACACAGCCTGGGATCCCTCCTCCTACGCCTTTATTAAAGGAAACACCCTCTGTATTCCCACTGTGTTCTATTCCTACGGTGGGGAGGCGCTGGATAAGAAAACCCCGCTGCTCCGCTCCATGGAGGAGCTGAACAAGCAGGCCATGCGGATTATCCGCCTGTTTGGAGACACGGAAACCACCCGGGTGGTCACCACCGTGGGACCGGAGCAGGAGTACTTCCTGATTGATGAGAAAATGTACCGGGCCCGGGAGGACCTGGTGCTCACCGGCCGCACCCTGTTTGGCGCCATGCCCCCCAAAGGCCAAGAGCTGGAGGATCATTACTTTGGCATGATCAAGCCCCGGGTAGCGGAGTTTATGGCGGACCTGAACGAGGAGCTGTGGAAGCTGGGCATTTTTGCCAAGACCGAGCACAACGAGGTGGCCCCGGCTCAGCACGAGATGGCTCCGGTGTTCACCAATACCAACATGGCTACGGATCACAATCAGCTGACCATGGAAATTATGAAGCGGGTGGCCCACAAACATGGCATGGCCTGCCTGCTCCATGAGAAGCCTTTCGAGGGAATCAACGGCAGCGGCAAGCACAACAACTGGTCTATCTCCACCAACACCGGCATCAACCTGCTGGAGCCGGGGGATTCCCCCAGGGAGAACGCCCAGTTCCTGTTGTTCCTGACTGCGGTCATCAAGGCGGTGGATGAGTACCAGGATCTGCTGCGGGTGTCCGTGGCCAGCGCCGGCAACGACCATCGGCTGGGCGCCAATGAGGCCCCGCCGGCCATCATCTCCATGTTCCTGGGCGATGAGCTGACGGAGATTTTGGAGGCCATTAAGCAGGGGACGGCATACAATCAGAAATCCGCCCAGGAAATGAAGGTGGGCGTCCATATCCTTCCCCGTTTCCCCAAGGACACCACGGACCGGAACCGGACCTCCCCCTTTGCCTTCACCGGCAACAAGTTTGAGTTCCGTATGCTGGGCTCTGGCCTGAATATTGCAGGCCCCAACCTGATTCTGAATACCATTGTGGCGGAGGAGCTTTCCCAGTTTGCGGATATCCTGGAGAAGGCGGATGACTTTGACACCGCACTGCAGGAGCTGATCCGCAAGACCATCTCCGAGCACAAGCGGATTATCTTCAACGGCAACAACTATTCGGAGGAGTGGGTGGAGGAAGCGGCCCGCCGCGGCCTGTCCAACCTGCGCACCACGGCAGATGCCCTGCCCTCCTTTATCTCGGAGAAGAGCATTGAATTGTTTACCAAGCACAAGATTTTCACAACTGTGGAGCTGCACTCCCGGTATGAGATTTTGATGGAGCTGTACTGCAAGAAGCTGCGGATTGAGGGCCTGACCATGGCAGATATGACCAAGCGCCAGATTCTGCCGGCCATTGCCCGCTACAGCGCGGCTGTGACCAAGGGCGCCCTGGAGAAGAAGCAGCTCTCCGCGGAGATCCCCTGCGACTTTGAAGTGGGAGTGGTAAAGGCTCTGTCTGAGTGCGCCACCCAGCTGCGGGCCGCTTCCTACAAGCTGGAGGAAAAACTGGCAGCGGCCCAGGAAATTGAGGACACCACCAAGCAGGGAGAGTTCTACCGGGATGAGGTGCTGCCGGCCATGGATGCCGTGCGCCAGGCAGCGGACCATGCGGAGACCCTGACGGACAAGAAATACTGGCCCTTCCCGGATTACACGGATCTGCTGTACAGCGTGTATTGAGATCGCTTCGCATAATAGAAAAAGGGGTCCGGCAAAGCGCCGGAGCCCCGGGTTCATGACATTGGTTTCTCCTTCTTATTGACATACTTTCATACCAGACCGCCGGCTTGCCGGCGGTCAACTTCTGTCTTGCGGGCAGAAACAGCGGGTGGCCATTGCCTCAGCGATGGTATCCGGAAAGGATTTTATCGTTTTGGATGAACCCACCAGCGGCCTGGACCAGTATCATATGGCGCAGGTGGGGGAACTGCTGCGGCAGCTGAAAAACCAAAATGCGGCGGTGCTGGTTATCACCCACGATGAAGAGCTGGCCGCAGGCTGGTGTGACCGGATTGTCTGCCTGGAAGAATAGGAGGAGAGGGAATGGTATTTTGTGAGAGCCAGTGGGCAGGAGGCTGGGTGAATTTTGAAGCGTATCTGTACAGCTCGGATCCGTACATCCGCCGCTGTTGGGCGGATGCCGAGGCGGCGGCAAAAGGGATGCCCGCCTTTTCCCAGGGGATCCGGAACTTCTGGCAGAGGGCCTGCTCTACGGTCCATGAAGAAAATCCGGTGCGCCTGGCAGGCTGGCAGGTGGAGGCGGCAGAGCCCGGCCTCTGGATCCGTTGGCTGGGGGAGGGCGGAAAGTCCCTGGGGCGTGCCCTCTATCTGCCCCCTGAAATCGTTCCGAAAGGACTTGAGGGAAAGGAGAACTTTCTCTTTCGGGCGGAAGGGGCTCCGGAAGGGTGGCCGTTTTCCTGGCTGCTGGCCATGGCGCCCATGCCCGGGCGGCAGGAACGCCATGCAGGCGGGCTGCTGAGCCACCTGCATTTCCAGTTTTCATCCCAAAGAGAGCGGCTTTTCCGGGATGGAAGGCTGTGCCAGCCTGCATGGTATGCCACCATGTGCGATGGCAGCGGAACCCTGCTGGAACAGTGCAACATCATTCGCGCCCTGCACCGGCTGCCTCTGTGGGAGGCGCTGTCGTCCCCTCCGGCGCCTTGGGCAGACGGAAGATAAACTCGGTGCCGGCCCCTTCGGTGCTGATCACATCAATGTTTTCCTGGTGGGCTTGGATAATCTCCTTCACAATGGAGAGGCCCAGGCCGGTGCCCCGCTTGTCCTTGCCCCGGGATTCATCGCTCTTGAAGAAACGGGTCCAGATCTTTTTCAGGTTGGCCTTGGGAATGCCAATGCCGTGGTCCTTCACAGAGACGAAGACCTTCTCGTTCTTGACGCTGACCTGGATGTCAATGGAGGAGTTCTCCCGGGAGAATTTGATGGCGTTGTCCACCAGGTTGTAGATTACCTGCTGGATCTTTCCCATGTCCGCGTAAACCATCACCGAAAAGTCCGGGAAGGTCAGGTCAAAGGTGATGCCCTTCTGCTGGCATGTGCCCTCAAAGGTTTCGCAGGTGTTCTTGATGATCCGGTTGATGTCAAAGGCGCTTTTGTCCAGGTGCATGTGATTACGCTCCAAAGAGTTGAGGGACAGGAGGCCTTCGGTGAGCTTGTTCAGCCGCTCCGTCTCACTGATGACAATCCGCAGGTATTTTTCCTGGTTTTCCGGCGGGATCACCCCGTCGGCCATGGCCTCCAGATAGCCCTTGATGGAGGTGAGGGGGGAGCGGAAGTCGTGGCTGACGTTGGCAATAAACTTTTTCTGGTACTCCTCCGAGTTGGAGAGCTCGTGGGCCATGGCGTTCAGGGTGTCCGCCAGATAGCCCATCTCATCGTCCGCCTTGACTTCCACGGAAAACTTCAGGTTGCCGCCGGCGTACTCCTGGGCCCCCTTGGTGATGGCCTTCAGGGGCTGGGCCACACAGATCCGGAAGATCAGCAAAATAACCAGGGAGAAGGCAAAGACCGCCGTAAAGGTCAGGTAGATGGGCAGCTGCAGGCCATCGCTGAACTGGTAGATCCGGGACAGGGGCTGGTGGATGACCACATAGCCGTAGGTGGAAAAATTCCCGGTGATGGCCGAGGAGACGGAAACGCAGTCCTCGGCCAGGGTCCCGTAGAAGTCCCCGGTCCGGTAGGTGCGGCTGGGGTCAAAGGCAGAGATGGTCTCCCCGGTGAGGCGGTCCGCTGAGTCATAGGCCAGGGTCCCCCCGGTGTCAATGAACCAGATCCGGGTGTTGGAATAGAGGGCCAGGTCTGCCAGGGGCTCAAAAAAGTCCTCATAGCCTTCGGTGCTCCCGGTGTAAAAGCCCCGGCAGCTCTCGGCAATGCGGTCGGCCATGGCCCGCAGTTCCTGGGATTCCTGCTCCAGGCAGTACCGGTAGGTCATCCGGGAGGAAAAAATGGCGATGAACAGGAATGAGAGCACCGCGAACACCAGATAGCCCAGCATAAATTTCAGATACAGCGATTTCCGCATGGCGCGCCTCCGTCCGTTTTCCGGTATAGGGCGGAACGCCAAGGCGCACCGCCCCATGTAAGAAGGAACCGGGTTCAGCCCCGGTTCCGGTTTTTGATTTCAAATCGGTAGCCGATTCCCCAGACCGTGGAAAGGGCCCAGGAATCGTTGTCCTTCAGCTTCTCCCGCAGCCGCTTGATGTGTACGTCCACGGTACGGCTGTCCCCCACATACTCGTAGCCCCACACATGGTCCAGCAGCTGGTCCCGGGTGAAAACCTGGTTGGGGGAGGAGGCCAGAAAATACAGCAGCTCCAGCTCCTTGGGGGGCATGTCCAGAGGCTCCCCCATGTAGGTCACCGAGTAGTTGGTCAGGTTGACGGTCAGGTCCGGCAGGCGGACAATCTGGCTGCCGCTGTCCTTGGGGGAGGGCTCCTCCACGTAGGTGCGCCGCAGCACCGCCTTGACCCGGGCCACCAGCTCCTTGGAATCAAAGGGCTTGATCACATAGTCGTCCGCCCCCAGCTCCAGGCCCAGCACCTTGTCGAATACCTCGCCCTTGGCGGAGAGCATGATGATGGGAGTCTGGGAGATCTTGCGGATCTCCCGGCACACCTGGTAGCCGTCCATGCCCGGCAGCATCAGATCCAGGAGGATCAGGTCCGGCCGGAAGGTGGAGAAGGCCACCAGGGCGTCCTCCCCGTTCTCCACGCACTGGGTCTCAAAGCACTCCTTGGTCAGGTACAGAGAGATCAGCTCGGAAATATTGGTGTCATCGTCCACGATGAGAATTTTCTGCTTGGTCATTTGCTTCCCCTTTTACTCATTGTTCCCGGGCCGGCTTCCCGCCCCGGTATCACTCCTTAAACTCCACCACGGTGACCCCGTAGCCCCCCTCGTCAAACTCGCCGGGCCGGTATTTGGCCACATGCTTGTAGGTGCGCAGGAAGTTGGTCACCGCCTTCTTCAGGGCGCCGGTGCCCCGGCCGTGGATAATCCGCACCGAGGGCAGGTGGGCCAGGTAGGCGTCATCCAGGTATTTGTCCAGCTCCGGCAGCGCCTCGTCCACGGTCTTGCCGATCAGGTTCAGCTCCGGCCGCACCCCGGCGGATTTGGACATCTTAATCTGTCCGGAGCCGGTATAGTGGTGCTTCTTGCCCTCCACGGAAACCGCGTCGTCCGGCAGCAGCTCCAGGTCGGAAATGTTGACCTGGGAGCGGAGGATGCCCATCTGCACAAACAGATCCCCTTTGGCGTTGGGCAGGGTGCTGACGGTGCCGTTTAAATTCAGGGACAGCACCCGCACCGCGTCCCCAATGTGGAAGTCCTTGGCCTGGTTCTTTTTGACCGGCTGGGACTTCTTTTTGGCCAGGCCCGCGTCCAGCCCGGCAATCTGCTCCCGGAGGCCGCTGCGCTGCTGCTCCAGATCCTTGCCCACCAGCATGCCGTGCTTGTGCAGGTCCCGGATGGCCTTGTCCGCCGAATCTTTTGCCTGCTGGAGAATGTTCCGGGCCTCCTCTCGGGCCTCCCGGAGCACCTTATCCCGCTGCTCATTGAGCCGGTCCTGCTTGCCGTCCAGCTCTTTTTTCAGCTTTTCCGCCTCGGCCCGCAGCCGCTTGGCCTCCGCCTTTTCCTGTTCCAGGGCCCGCCGCTGGGCGTCCAGGTCGGAGATCACATCCTCAAAGGCCTCTTCCTGCTGGCCAATGGATTCCCGGGCCTCCTCTATGATCTCCTCCGGCAGCCCCAGCTTCTGGGAGATGGCAAAGGCATTGCTCTTGCCGGGCACGCCGATGAGCAGCCGGTAGGTGGGCCGCAGGGTTTCCACGTCAAACTCGCAGCTGGCATTCTCCACCCCCGGCGTGGACAGGGCGTAGATCTTCAGCTCACTGTAGTGGGTGGTGGCCACGGTGCGGATGCCTTGGCGGTGTAGCCGGGAGAGGATGGCCATGGCCAGGGCCGCCCCCTCGGTGGGGTCGGTGCCAGCGCCCAGCTCGTCGAAGAGCACCAGGGAATTTTCGTCCGCGCTCTTTAAAATCCGCACAATGGAGGTCATGTGGGCGGAGAAGGTGCTGAGGCTCTGCTCAATGCTCTGCTCGTCCCCGATGTCCGAAAACACATCCTGGAACACCCCCAGACGGGAGCCGGCGGCCGCCGGAATGTGCAGCCCCGCCTGGCCCATGAGGGTGAACAGGCCGATGGTTTTTAAGGATACGGTCTTGCCGCCGGTGTTGGGGCCGGTGACCACCAGCAGGTCAAAGTCCTTGCCCAGCCACACGTCCACCGGCACCACGGTCTTGGCCGGCAGCAGCGGGTGGCGGCCCTGCTTAATGTGGAGCTGCCGCTCCGTGTTGAACACCGGCTCCGTGCCCTTGTAGGACCGGGAGAGCATGGCCTTGGCAAAGATGAAATCCAGCTGGGTCAGCAGGCGGAAGTTCTGCTCCAGCTCCCCGCTGTGCTCCGCCGCCTGGTTGCTCAGGTCCGCCAGCACCGCCTCAATCTCCTTGCGCTCCTGAATCTCCAGCTCCCGCAGCTCGTTGTTCAGCTTGACCACGGACATGGGCTCAATGAAGGCGGTGGAACCGCTGCTGGAGTAGTCGTGGATCAGGCCGGGCACCTGGGAACGGTATTCCTGACGCACCGGCAGGCAGTAGCGGCCGTCCCGCATGGTGATGACCCCGTCCTGCAGGTAATTCCGGGAGCTGACCACCAGGGCGTTCAGCTGGGTGTGGATCTTATCGTTAGCGCTGCGGATGGACCGGCGCACGTGACGCAGGCCGGGGCTGGCGTCATCGCTGATCTCCTCCTCGGACAGGATGCATCGCTCAATGGCCTGGCGCAGAGGCGTCAAGGGCTCCAGGGCGGCAAACAGTTCCTCCAGGGAATCCGGATCCTCCCGGTCCTCCCGGCGGCCGTAGCCCTTGGCCCGGGCCGCCACGGTGAGCAGGGAGCCAATCTGCAGCAGCTCCGGGATGCTTAAGGAACTGCCCACCTCCAGCCGCTTCACCGCCGGGCGGATGTCCCGGACGCCGGAGAAGGAGAGGCTTCCCTTGGCAATAATACGCATTTCCGCATCACTGGTCTCCTTCTGGGCCCGCCGGATGGCGCCGATGTCCGTCAGGGGCGTCAGCTGCCGGCAGAGCTCCTTCCCCGCAGGGGTGTGGGCCAGCTCCGTCAATTTATGCAGAATCTTATGAAATTCCAGGGTTTTGTATGCTTTCTCATTCATACCGAAAGTATAGCACAGGACCCATACCCTGTCCAGTGCGCCGTGGGGAAGTTTCCGCCGGAAAATGCTTCACAAAGGGACAAAAATCCACTATAATAGCCCCATGGAGGTGTTGCGCGATGGCTGATATCCCCCGTGATGATTCCCAGGAAGAAAAGAACGACAAACGAGAATTTATCCGTGAGACCATTGTGAAGCAGGAGAAGCCGCGCCGGAGGGGGCGAGCCCTCCTATGGACCCTGGCCCTGGCCCTGGTATTTGGCGGGACCTCCAGCCTGGCCTTTGTGGTTTCCCAGCCCTTCTGGGAAGGGCGGTTTGGGGAGACCGAGCCGCAGGAGGACATTTCCTTGGCCCGGGACGATACATCGGCGGCGCCCGCGGATACCGACGCCGCGGAGGAGTCCTCGGAGGAGACTATCCAGTCCAATCTGGTGACGGTGGACCGGGACGAGCTGGAATCCCTGGTGGCGGAGGCAGTGGAGCGGAGCAGCTCGGACCTTTCGGACGTGACGAGCATTTTTACGTCCTTGAACAGTATGATTGCCGAGGCCAATAAGAGCCTGGTGGTGATCACGGTTTCCACCACGGACTTGGACTGGTTTGACAACGAGATCTCCAGCGACCACCAGAGCTGTGGAATGATTGCGGCCATCACCGGCCAGGAAGTGCTGATCTTGACGGATTCTCAGCTGGTGAGCGGACAGGCAACCATACACGTTTCCTTTGGCAACCATGGAGAGGCATACGGATCCTGCAAGCAGACGGACAGCACCACCGGCATGGCGGTGGTCTCCGTGCCGGTGAGCAGCTTGGACAGCAGCACTCTCAGCTATGTGCAGGCCATTACCCTGGGCAATTCCTACCTGACCACCCAGGGAACCCCGGTGGTGGCCATGGGCAGCCCACTGGGGACCATACGCTCCATCGGCTTTGGAATGATTTCGTATGTGAACAGCAATGTGCAGGAGGAGGACAGCCAGGTGCGGCTGCTCTGTACGGACATCACCGGTGTCTCTTCTGCCTCCGGCTTTCTGCTGAATCTGAACGGTGAGGTGGTGGGCTGGATTACCACCCGGTACAGCTCCTCCGAGCGTGCCAACGTGATCCGGGCCCTTTCCATTTCGGAGCTGAAGGGAAAGATTGAGAAGCTCTTTAACGGGGAGGCCATTGCCTCCCTGGGCATCAAGGGACAGACGGTGACAACGGAGATTGCGGCGGAGCGGCAGATCCCTCAGGGGGTTTACATTACCCAGAGTGTTAGCGGAAAGCCGGCCTATCAGGCGGGGATCCAGAGCGGGGATATTCTGACAGCCCTGGACGGCGTGGCGGTGACCTCCCTGGAGCAGCTGCAGACCCGCATGGAAAGCTTTTCCGCCACTGCCCAGATACAGGTGACGGTGCAGCGCAGCGGACGGGACGGATATGAGGAATTGAATTTCACCGTACAGCTGGTGGCCCGGTAGACAAGTTAAGTTTACTATGAAAGCCCGGTCGCAAAGCATAGGCGGAATGGGCTGCTTGCAGGCCAGGCCGCTTATGCTTTAGCGACGCTAACCTGTATGAGCAAGAAGGCCGACAGGCCGGATTGCGAATACAGGTAGGATTGCGGGAGTGCGCAAGCACGGAGCGATCCGAGGGCTTTCATGGACAGTGGTGTCCGCGTCAGCGGACAGGAAAGTTTAGGAAGGAGCGGGGCGGGAGAGCCCCGGAAGAAACAGGAAATGAAGTATATTGAAACGCTGCACGAGGGGGAGCGGATCTCGGAGATCTACCTGTGCAAGAACAAAATCAGCGCCAAGACCAAGGCCGGGAAGTCCTATTATTCCCTGACCCTGCAGGACAAGACGGGGACGCTGGACGGGAAGATCTGGGATCTGGGAAATGCGATCCATCACTTTGAGCCCCTGGATTACATCCAGGTGGACGGGGATGTGACCAGCTTTCAGGGATCGCTGCAGCTGAATATCCGCCGGGTGCGGGTGGCCCAGCCCGGGGAGTACCAGGAGGCGGACTATCTGCCGGTATCCCCGTTTCCGGTGGCGGACATGTACCGGAGGCTCATGGGCTTTGTGAAGAGCATTGGGGAGCCCCATCTGCGGGAGCTGGCGGAGGGCTTTTTCAGTGACGAGGCCTTTGCCCGCCGGTTCCAGAACCATTCGGCAGCCAAGAGCGTCCACCACAGCTTTGTGGGCGGGCTGCTGCAGCACACCCTCCGGGTTACGGAGCTGTGCGATTACTACAGCAAGACCTACCCCCTGCTGAACCGGGACCTGCTGATTGCCGGGGCCCTTTGCCATGACATTGGCAAGCTGCGGGAGCTTTCCCCGTTCCCGGCCAACGACTACACGGATGACGGGCAGCTGCTGGGGCATATTATCATTGGATACCAGATGGTGCAGGAACGCATCCGGCAGATTCCGGGCTTTCCGGAGCGGACCGCTGCGGAGCTGGGGCATCTGATCCTGTCCCACCACGGGGAGCTGGAGTACGGATCCCCCAAGAAGCCGGCGCTGCTGGAGGCCTTTGCCCTGCACTTTGCGGACAACACAGACGCCAAGCTGGAGACGGTCAGCGAACTGCTGGAGGGAGCCGGCGAGGGCAGCGAGGAGTGGCTGGGCTACCAGCGTCTGCTGGAGACCAACATACGGAGAACATCCAGACCATGAGCACAGTGGAAAAAAATCAGCTGGTGACCGTAAAAATTGAAGATATGACGGATAAAGGAGAGGGTATTGGTAAGGTTGACGGCTATACCCTCTTTTTAAAGGACACCGTAATCGGGGATGTGGTGGAGGCCCGGGTCATGAAGACCAAAAAGACTTACGGCTACGCCCGGCTGCTGCGGGTGCTTTCGCCCTCCCCGGACCGGACGGAACCCCGGTGCCCGGTGGCGGGCCCCTGCGGCGGCTGCCAGCTCCAGTCCATGACCTACGAGGCTCAGCTGCGGTTTAAGGAGCGGAAGGTCCGGGAGCACCTGATCCGCCTGGGCGGCCAGGAAAATCCGCCGGTGCGGCCTACCCTGGGTATGGTGGATCCCTGGGAGTACCGGAACAAGGCCCAGTTCCCGGTGGGACGGGGCCGGGAGGGCCAGGTGATTGCCGGTTTTTACGGCGCCCGGAGCCACCGGATTGTGGAGACGGAGCGGTGTTTCCTGGGCGGCCCGGTGCAACAGAAAATTTTGGAAGTGGTGAAGGCGTGGATGGAAGAATTCCGCATGGAGCCCTATGACGAGGAGACTGGCCGGGGCCTGGTGCGCCATGTGCTGATCCGGGAGTCGGAGACCACCGGCCAGCGGATGGCCTGCATGGTGATCAACGGACGGAAGCTGCCGGCGGCGGAGCCGCTGGTGGAGCGGCTGCGGCGGGTGCCGGGGATGGCATCCATCTCCTACAACATCAACCGGGAGCGGACCAACGTGATTCTGGGCCGGGAGCTGGTTTCTCTATGGGGGCCGCTTTATATAGAGGATGTGATTGGGGAAAACCGGTATCGGATTTCTCCCCTGGCTTTTTACCAGGTGAACAAGCGGCAGACGGAGGTGCTGTATCGCACCGCTTTGGACTGTGCGGACCTCACCGGGGGTGAGACTGTGTGGGATCTGTACTGCGGCACCGGCACCATCTCCCTGTTTTTGGCCCGTCAGGCCCGGCAGGTGTACGGGGTGGAAATTGTGCCAGAGGCGGTGGAGAACGCCCGGGAGAACGCTCGGATCAACGGCATCTCCAACGCGGAGTTTTTTGTGGGCAAGGCCGAGGAGGTACTGCCGGAGCAGTACCGGGCCGGCAAGGCCGCCGCGGACGTGATTGTGGTGGATCCGCCCCGGAAGGGCTGCGACGGGAAGCTGCTGGCCACCATCCTGGCCATGGCCCCGGAGAAGGTGGTGTACGTGTCCTGCGACTCCGCCACCCTGGCCCGGGACGTGAAGGTGCTGACCGAGGGCGGCTACCGGCTGGAGCTGGCGCAGCCGGTGGACATGTTTCCTTGGACGGTAGGGGTGGAGACGGTTGTCTTGCTTTCCAAGGGAGAAATCGACTCGAAGAAAGTGCGTGCGGAGTTCTCATTGGAGGACATGGATATGTCCGGTTTCCAGAAAGGCGCAACCTATGAGCAGATCAAGGCGTATGTGCTGAAGCATACTGGCTTGAAGGTATCGTCCCTGTATATCTCTCAAGTCAAGCGGAAGTGTGGACTGGATGTAGGGCAGAATTATAACTTGTCAAAGAAAGAAAACGCCAAAGTGCCAAAATGCCCGCCGGAAAAGGAAGCGGCGATTATGGAGGCACTGAAGTATTTTCGCATGATCTAAGGAATTCTGGAGTATTAGCTAAACGATTAATGGAATCTG
>CAJFTW010000060.1 GCA_904420025.1 Candidatus Pseudolachnospira avium | reverse complement strand
GAGATTGTATCCCCCAGCAGCCGCCGGATGGACTACAACCTCAAGAATGCTCTCTACGCGCAAGCCGGCGTCCGGGAATACTGGATCGTGGATCCGGCCAAAGAGCGAACCACCGTCTACCGGTATGAGGAGGATGCCATGCCGGTTATCTCCCCTTTCGACCAGACACTGGCCGTGGGAATCCTGGACGGACTCCAGATCACCATTGGGGATCTACTGAAATAGAAAAACCCGCGGAAAACCGCAGGTTTTAGCATGGAGCTGAGGGGAATCGAACCCCTGTCCGAAGGCCCTTCCACTTAGACTTCTCCCATCACAGCCGACGTTTTGACATTCCCTCCGGAGAGCGCCCGGCGGCAGGCTTTCCCCTTCAGTAGCTTCATAAAATCTGATCTCCCCGCAAAGCTTAAGGGAAACCGTTCCTCACAGTTCATGATGCCGGTGGTTCCGGCTGTGAGCAACCGGAAGCCGACAGCAGCTTACGCTGCGTACGCTAACTCTTCGTCTGCGTTTATATTTAGGTTTTCCGTTTTGATACGCGGCCACGGTCCGCGGATGGCTATCCCAGCTTCTGAACCCCCGTCGAAACCAGTACAACCCCTGGTCTGGGCGAAGAGGAAGCATTCCTAAAAGAAGCCTTGTTTCCAAAGCTTTTTTTATTATAGAGGGATTTCCCCCGTTTGTCAAGTACCGCTGAGCACCTGCCGGATGTGGGCGGCAAACGCCGCTGCCTCCTGTTCAATCCCCGGCACCTCCCGGATGCTGCCGGGCTCGTTGGCAGTCTCCAGCACCGCAAAGTGCGGGGGCAGCTGGAAGGCCTTGTTCATATTCAGGGCCGAGATCAGCTGGCTGGCCACAATGTCCCCGCCGCTGTAGCCGGATACCACAATGCCGAACAGCGCCTTGTCATAAAAAGGCCGTTTCCGAAACAGGGCGGTGAGCCGGTTCACAAAGGCGGCAATGTTGGCGCTGACCGCATCGTTGTAATTAGGGCACAGCAGCAAAAGGCCGGTACACTGCTCCACCGCCGGGTACACTTCGTCCACCATAGCGCCGCCGTAGTAGCAGCTTCCCTTCTCGCTGAAGTGCATACACATGGTGTAGGGGCAGCCGGCGCAGTCATAGATCTTTCCGTTGCGCAGGGAAATTTCCTGGATCTCCATCTCCTCCATATAGCTGCGCACCATGGTCCAGAAGGTCCAGGTGTTGGAGGTAAAAAAGTGGCTGGCATGGAGCACCAGCAGCCGCGGATGCGCCGAGGACGGCATCCGGTAGGCGCAGATCCGCTCCGCCAGGTCCCGTACCGCCAGCCGGTATGCCTCCTCCCAGCTGACCCCCTGGTTCCGGGCCTGGATCCGGAAATTCTGCAGGGAGCCTGTGGCCTCCACCAGCGGCTTCCCCGGGAAAGCACATCCGGCCCGGTTGGCGGAAAACACCAGCTCCCGGGCAATGGATTTGGTGTAGATCTCCTGGGCGCCGTCCACCACCACGCCGCCCACCTTTCCTTCCAACAGCTGCGGGTTACGGCGCAGCGCAGCCAGCATCCGGGTGTATTCCAGATTGATGCCCGCATCGTCCAGGGAAATCACAAACAGCACTCGATTCCCGGAAATCTTTTCCAGGTCCTGTGCCCGGAAATGCCAGACAAAGGGCCCCAGAGGCTGCAGCGCATCCCGCAGAACGCCCCGCAGCCTCTGGGAGACTGCCTCCGGCTGCTCCACAGGACAGATAATCTCCAGTGGTTTTGTGTTCATAGCCGTTCCAGCTCCTTCAGATTTCGATAAGCCTGTTCCAAACGTTCGTACAGCGGCTCCGGCAAAGGCGGGTCCGCCACCTGGATCCCCCGGGGGGTCAGCCGGTTGCGGGAGCCAAACCAGACGCCCCCCAGGGCCGTGGAGCTGTAATGCTCCCGCCCCTCCACCGCCGCCAGCACGGAAAGGGCGCCGGAGGAGAGGGCCGGGGCCAGGTAAGGCTTAAAGCCCAGCTCCCGCACCCGCAGATTGGCCTTCACCGTCAGGCGGGTCAGCTCCCGGGAAAGGGCGTCATCATAGTGCGCCAGGCTGTTGGCAATCACCAGGTCCTCCCCGTGGGGGCCAAAGGCCGCCCCCTCCGTCAGGAAGGAGGCAAACCGGGGATCCCGCTCCGCAAAGTAGGCGGCCCGGGCGTTCATCACCCCCAGGCCAAAGCCTTTCACCTGCTCCGGTGCCAGTCCGGCGGCAGCGGCGGTGCGGCACAGCGGGTCCACCGGATCCGAAACCACCCCGAAGAGGCCGCCAAAGCCGGCGGCAGCGGCAGCGCCGGCTACCTGGCGCACCAGGCCGGCATTGGCCTGGTATTGGGCCATCCGCACATCCCCGGTCTCCTCTCCCACCGGAGGCACCCCCAGGGAGGCGCAGAACAGGAACACATCGCAGGCAAAAAGCGCCGGCTCCTCCAGCACCCGCACCGGCGGGAAACGGCGGCTGCCATCCGCCTCCCGCACCTGGTTCATCTCCATCTCCCACCGGGCTTTCATGGGCTCCCGGATGTCATATATGCCGATCTCCTCCAGGGACTCTCCCCCCAGGAGGCGCAGCCCCATGAGCAGGGTCCCCCCCACGTCCCCCAGAGCATACAGATGAACCGTCTTTCGTTTTTTCCGCATCCAGCCAAAGGCCTCTTCCCCGCCGACCCGGAAGGAATCCCCTTCCCGGGCCGCGCCTTGCCAGCAGCCGGGGCCTTCCCCCTGGCACGTTCCCATCAGTTGGCTGAGCCGTCTCATTCCTTTCCCTCCTCCCAGTTCAGGTTCCGCAGCCGGATCAGGTGCCGGATGTCATTCTCCACATAGCTGGAGGCCGGCAGATTGCCTTCATAGCGCATGAAATTTCCCTTGTCCGGGCAGGTGGGGGAGAGAATCACCTCGCCCAGCCGGCTCAGGGTCAGGTTCCGCCCAAATGCCTGCTGATATTCCTCCTCCAGCACCCGCAGAATGTCCCGGGCGTTCTCCAGGCAGGTCAGGGACAGCTGATACGCCCCCGGCTTGGAATCCCGCATCAGAAAGATGGGGGCCACGTAAGGGAGGATCAGGTTCACCGAGGGCAGCAGCCCCGGAAAACCGCCGCGGGTCTTTACGCTGTCCCCGCCGATAAACGGATACATGGTAGACTCCACCATCCAGGTATGGATGTTGGGGATGAAGTACACACAGTCTGCCCGGAGGCCGTTGCTCTCCGCCACATCCCTGCCCCGGGCGGTGAGGATGCCCACCAGAATACAATCAATCTTCAGCGGCATATCCTTCAAAATCGGCGCCAGGGCCTTGATCCGGTAGCCCTTGTGCAGCAGGTCGTCCACCAGGATCACATCCCGGCGGAAGGAGCATATCGTCCGGATCTGGGTCCGCAGGGAGGAATAGTTGGGGTATTCCTCAATGGTAAAGCCGGACATGTCCTCCCGGAACACCCGCTCCGTGTGCAGCGCCTTGGTCACGGTGTTGGGCGCCGCGGAATTCCGGAACATTTTTCCAAAGGGCACGCACATCTTCTCCCCCAGCACCCGGGGCTCCGTAACCGTCTTGGGAACCCCGTTGATCTCCGTGATCTTCTCAATCACCTGGTGGTACATGACGGAAGAGTCAAAGGAGAGCACCAGATGGCCGGGGCGAAGCGCCGTGGCCGCCTCCTGCAGCCGCCGGTGGGCCCGGCGGATCACCCGCTGCACCCGGGGGTTGCTCTGGAACGGCTCCTTGAGGGTGGACTCCACGTTGTCGGTGAGGGTGGTGGGCGCGTACAGGGCTGCCGCCATCACCAGCCCACCCTCCCCGGCGTCCATCCGCACAAACCCCTGCAGCCGCAGCAGGTCGGCGGAGGCTTCATCTTCCTCGCTGCCGTGGTAGAGGCAATAGGTGAACTCATGGCTCAGGGCGTATGCCAGGGTCTCCGTGAGGATCCACTGGCGCAGGCGGGGATACCGTTCCTCCGCCATTACCCGGATTTCCGAGAGCAGGAAAATCTTTCCGCCAGCAAAATTCCGGATCCGGTTGGACAGGGCCGGATCCCCAAACTCCTCCCGCACCTCCCGCAGCGGCAGGTAGCGGAACCGGCAGAAGGCCAGCGGCGCCTTCTCCCCGGAATCATCCCAGAGGACCGCCGCCATCTCTCCCGGGTGCGGCTTCGCCCGGCGGGCCCCGCCGGCCAGCTTCCGCAGCAGGCTGCCTGCGCCCCGCTCCAGAATCTCCAGGTGCATCTGCCGGGCCCGGAGTACCGGCTTATCCTGCGGCTCCCGGAGATACAGGCTGTTTTCATAGATGTAGCTCTGGACCACCGGGTCAATCAGCTGGGAAATATCCCGGTTTTCATCAATGCTCTCCCGGATCCGGGTGGAGCTGATGTCCTCCAGGTACACCGGCAGGGAGAGCAGCTGCACCTTTCCGAAAATATTTTGGTAGGAGGTGGGAATCTCCCCTCCGATGTTGCGCCGGAACACAATATGGTCAAAATAATGGATGGAATTCTCACAGGGGGGCTTCTGGTAGGCGGAGGCCCTGGCAATCACGTCGCTGCCCACCACAATGGCCAGCCGTTTCCCCGGGAACAAGCCCTTCAGCCGCTTCAGGTCCTCCTCGTTGGCAATATTCACTGGATTGCTGTCCGGGAACAGGAATACGCCGTTGTCATCCGCCACAGACATGGCTGCAATTTTGCGGCAGATCAGCTTGGGCTGGGTTCTCTTGGACCAGGAAAACTCGTCAATGGCCAGGTATACCTCATACCCCAGCCGCCGGATTTCCTGCACAATCCCCTTGTGGCTCAGGGAGAAGGGGTCAAAGGTGCCCGGGAAGAACGCCACCTTGGAGCACTCCTCCATCCGGAAGCTGCCGTGGAGAAACAGGTAGTCCGAGAGGAAGCGGTAAATCTGGTTCATGGAGGCAGCCCGGATCAGGAAGCTCAGCAAATCCTCCTTCTGATCCCGCAAAATGTGCAGGGCCTTCTTGGCCAGGGAACGAAAGATCTGGCTCTTCTCCTCCCGGGCCAGGGCATTGCCCCCGAACAGGTAATCCCCCAGTACGTACACAGCCTCCTGATTGACCCGGTCATGGTAATTGGCCATGCCTCGCAGCAGCAGGCCCATCATACGGCCCATCCGGTTTTGGTACTGCTGGGTGGTTTCATGAAACCGGACGCGGTAAGCTGGATACTGCTGGATCAGATGGCCCAGGGTATCCAGGGCCGCACAGGCCACCCCTTCATTATCCTGGTTAACCATGTATTCCAAAGTCAGAAGGTGCTCCTCTACCTCCTTCGGCTGCAAACGCAGGATCATCTCCGCCAAATAAGCCGGAATATCCTTGGCAAACTGGCTTCCCCCGCTCTCCAATCCTTGGAACAGCTCCACCACCACCTCATTGCACTGGTCCGGTGAAATATAGTCCGCCATCCGCACCAGAGTGCGGCCGGCACAGTGGCGCACATCATCACAGTCACTGATCGTCAAAAGATTTGCCAAATGGGTGGTAGAATGGAGGGGCTGGTTGTTACACCCCAGCTGCATCAGATAGAACAGGCACTCAATATTGACCTCCTTGCAGATCCAGGGGGTAGCTGTTTTCAAATTCTCCAGGAAAAGGTTTGCGGTCAGTCCCTTCTGGAAGGAAAATTTCTCCAGCATCACCATCTCATGCCGTTCCACCTCCAGGAGATGGCCGATACGCCAGCGCAGGAACTGGATGCTGATTATGGGCCGGGGGGGGATTTTCCGGAACAGCCGGGTACAGTATCCCCGAACCAGCGGACGCACCTCTTTCTGATTCAGGCAGAAAAATACCAGCTGCAGCACCGCCACCTGCAATTCTTTCCGATCCCGGTTGGTAAAATGCTCCATAAAGGCAAACAGCTTCCGGAAGTCTTCCTCTGTGCATAAACTAAACGGTAGTTTTTGAATGGCATTGATCATAATGAAGGCGGTAAAATCATCCCGTTCCATGTCCCGGTATGCCTCCAGCACAATCTCCAGATAGGCCCGCTTCTGCCGTTTTTTTGCGCATTGAATAGCAGACTCGGAAAAATCCTCAATCCGGTACATCATCCACTGGCGGTGCTGCTCTGTCAGCTTGTGGTCCGGCACCAGGACCATCTGAAAATACTGCCGGAACAGCTCCAGGCTGGAGCCTTCCTGATAAAACGCCTTCCAGCCCTCCGGTATTTCCTTCCGGTACTCCGTATCATAAGACACGATTAGCTGCCCCATGAGCCGGGCAGCCTGGGAACGGATGTCCCCCTCCGCATGCATCAGCAGCTCGTAGAGCAGCCGGATCGTCAAAAGCTTCTGTTTGGGGGTCATATAGGTATAGTATTCCTGGAAAATATTCAGATAGGAACGGATATTTTTCCATTCGGCATCGCTGCGCACTGCCTCCAGAATGTTGGCGAAAGCCTTTTCCACATTGAGGATATGCATGAGCCGGATATTGTGGGCGATAGCCTCCTCCTTGTAGGCTTTTACCAGCTCATCCCCGTAGAGCAGCGCTGTGTCCGTAGCTTGCCGAGGCTCTGCCTGTTCATGTTCTAGGTCCGTGTGGACCCCCAGATCCACCATATAGGTTTCAAAATCCACCAGCTTGTCATAGACCCGCTGATACCGTTCCCGCTTGGCTTCATCCACATTGTCCAGCTTATTCAGGATCACGTCAAAGGATTCTTTCAGGGTATAGAACACCGGCTGCTCCCGGCCGTCCGCGCCCCGGACGCTCTTGGAGCGGAAATCGGCGTAGATCAGCACAAGGGATTCCACCGAAAGGTTCTCCAGCTCCAGATCCCAGGTGGAATGGTTGGCCGCGATATGGCCAATGGTGGGCATCTGGTTCCGGTTAAAATACAGGTCCGTATAGTAATAGTGCAGGTACGGTACCCGGCGCCCTTCCTTATCTTTACAGCCAAATTTGCCGATGTCGTGGCCGATGGAGGCAGCGGAGGTCAGGGCCAGGTCAATCTCCACCCCCAGGGAAGCCAGCTGCCGGGCCACGTGCATGGCAATGTGGTGCACCCCGGCAATATGGCCCAGGGTATGGAAGGGCGTCACCTCCGAGGCCAGGCGCATAAACTCAAACACCCAGTCCCGCCGGCAGATCCGCACAAACCGACGGTACTCAATGGGATTGTCCGTGTGCCGGGCCTCCTCCTCATCCGGAAGCCGGAAATGGAGGGCCGGGGAAAAACCGCAGGACACCGGCTCCAGCGCCAGGAAGGCCCGCAGCACCTCCACATAAAACAACGCTGGCCGCTCCTGCCCCTTGTCCAGCACCTGCGGGAAATTCTCCGGGTACAGGACATGCCGCCCGTATCGGTAAAGCAGGGAAAGCCAGCCCTCCGGGGGCTCCGGGCAGAACCGCCCCATCTCCTCCCTGCAGATCTCCAGCACCTGGGCACATAGGTGTTCTCTGTCCCATTCAAAATTTTTCAATGCCTGCCGGAACGCCGGCGCTTTCAGCCGGCGCTGCAGCTCCGTACGGTTCCAGCCGAAAAAGGCCAGCATTTTTTTGTCATCCAGCTGCTGCTCCAGCAGCTCCTGGATTTTCCGAATCTCATTCCGGTTCATCTGCCATTTCCTCTTTTCCTCGCAGAATGCGGGTGGCCCGCCTAAACCCTGTCAAGGACTATAGCAAACGACAAATAAATTTGCCGTTTGCTATAGTCCCTACGGGGGATGCGCACGATTTTTGTACGGTATTTTCTGCGTTTGCACGCAGCAAAAATCGGCGCAGGAAACGTCATAAAAAAACATTTATGACGTTTCCT
>CAJFTW010000059.1 GCA_904420025.1 Candidatus Pseudolachnospira avium | reverse complement strand
CAAAAAAAATAAGCTGAAAACGGCTTAGAATAAGGTTTTCTACGTTATCGTCCCTTTAAAAGGGTGTCAAACACCCGAATTTCGAAAGATTCTTTTAAGTTTTACTAGACACCGCTGCCGTTTGGGTGTATAGTATAGAAACAACAGAAAACATCTTCAGGGCAGGGTGCAATTCCCGATCGGCGGTACAGTCCGCGAGCGCGCAGGCGCAGGATTTGGTGCAATTCCAAAACCGACAGTATAGTCTGGATGAAAGAAGATTGTGTGGCGTGGAGAGAAGTTCTCCCCAAAACGTATTTTGCTCTGGAATGTATGCTGCATTCCAGAGTTTTCTGTTTTGGGAGTGTTTTCCGCGCCGGAGAGAAGCCCTGAACCTACTGTGGTCCGGGGCTTTTGTTTTACAAGAAGGAAATTCCGATTCCTGTTTTTTGGAGGTGACAAGATGGATGATGCGGGATACATGGAAATGGCCCGGAAGCTGGCGGAAAAAGGCTGCGGCTGGGTCTCCCCCAATCCCCTGGTGGGGGCGGTGGTCGTCAAGGATGGCCGGGTCCTTGGCCAGGGCTACCACGCCCGGTACGGGGAGAAGCATGCGGAGCGGAATGCCCTGGAGGCCTGCACCGAATCCCCGGAGGGAGCGGCGCTGTACGTGACGCTGGAGCCCTGCTGCCACCAGGGCAAGCAGCCTCCCTGTGTGGATGCCATTTTGGAGGCGGGTATCCGCCGGGTGGTGGTGGGCTCCCCGGACCCCAATCCTCTGGTCAGCGGCAAAGGGGTGGCGATCCTCCGGGCCCACGGGGTGGAGGTGACGGAGGGAGTGCTGCGGGAGGCCTGCGACCGGTTGAACCCGGTATTCTTTCACTATATCCGGACCGGGCGGCCTTATGTGGTGTTCAAGTACGCCATGACCCTGGACGGCAAGACCGCCGCCTACACCGGCGCTTCCCGCTGGATTACCGGGGAGGAGGCCCGGCGCCATGTGCACCGGCAGCGGCACCGGTACCGAGGCATTCTGGTGGGGGTGGGGACGGTGCTGGCCGATGATCCCCTGCTGACCTGCCGCCTGGAGGGAGGCCGGAACCCGGTGCGGATTGTCTGTGACAGCCGGCTGCGGACGCCCCTGGACTCCCAGCTGGTCCGCACCGCCGGGGAGGCGCCGGTGATTCTGGCCACCTGCTGCCGGGATGCGGAACGGCAGGAGGCCTACCGGCAGGCCGGCTGCCAGGTGTGGGAGCTGCCGGAGGCGGACGGCCAGGCCGCCGGCCGGGTGGATCTGGAGGCGCTGCTGGAGCGGCTGGGCCGGGAGCAGGTGGACAGCGTGCTGGTGGAGGGCGGCGGAACCCTGGGCTGGCAGTTCCTTCAAAGGGGGTTGGTGCAGCGGGTGCAGGCCTATCAGGCTCCCCTGCTGCTGGGCGGTGCTTCCGCCAAAACCCCGGTGGGAGGCCAGGGGTTTCCCTCCCCGGGGGAGGCGGTGCGGCTGAAAAACAGCGCGGTCACCCGGCTGGGGGAGGATTTTCTCATAGAAGGGGAGGTGGAGGAGCATGTTTACCGGAATCATTGAGGAAGTGGGAACCGTCCGGCAGATCCGCCGGGGGCGGTGCTCCGCCGTGGTGGAGGTGGAGGCCCGGCTGGTGATGGAGGATCTGAAAATAGGGGACAGCGTGGCAGTGAACGGGGTCTGCCTGACGGTGACAGAGAAGAGCGGCCGGGGCTTTCAGGCGGATGTGATGCACGAAACCCTGGACCGGTCCTCCCTGGCGGCCTTGCGGCCCGGCAGCCCGGTGAACCTGGAGCGGGCCATGGCGGCGGACGGCCGGTTCGGCGGCCATCTGGTGGCCGGCCATGTGGACGGCACCGGTACCATCACCCAGGTGCGGCGGGATGACACGGCGGTGTGGTACACCATCCGGGCGGAGGCATCCCTGCTCCGGTATGTGGTGGAAAAAGGGTCCGTTGCCATCGATGGAATCAGCCTGACGGTGGCGGCGGTGACGGAGGATTCCTTTTCCGTCTCTGTGATCCCCCACACAGCCCGCTCCACGGTCCTGGGAACCAAGCGGGCGGGGGATGTGGTGAACCTGGAGACGGACATCATTGGAAAATACGTGGAAAAGCTGCTGATGCCGGCCGGACAGACGGGTATTACCCGGGAATTTTTGGCCCGGTATGGATTTTGAGAGGAGGAATGCACATGGCTTCATTTCATACCATTGAGGAAGCGCTGGAGGCGCTGCGGGCCGGCCGGATCATTCTGGTCACAGATGACCCGGACCGGGAGAACGAGGGGGATTTTATCTGCGCCGCCCAGTTTGCCACCACAGAGAACGTGAATTTTATGGCAACCCACGGAAAAGGGCTGATCTGCATGCCCATGTCCCGGGAGTACGTGGAGCGGCTTCAGTTTCCCCAGATGGTCGCCCGCAACACGGACAACCATGAGACGGCTTTTACCGTCTCCGTGGACCATGTAAGCACCACCACCGGCATCTCCGCGGCGGAGCGTTCGGTCACCGCCCGGATGTGTGTGGAGGAGGGGGCCCGGCCGGAGGATTTCCGGCGGCCCGGCCACATGTTCCCGCTGCTGGCAAAAGAAAACGGGGTGCTGGAGCGGAACGGCCACACGGAGGCCACCGTGGACCTGCTGCGGCTGGCGGGGCTTAAGGCCTGCGGCCTCTGCTGTGAGATCATGCGGGAGGACGGCACCATGATGCGCGCCTCCGAGCTGTGGGAGCTGGCCCGTAAGTGGCAGATCCCTTTTATTACCATCCGGGACCTGCAGAATTACCGGAAGCGCTATGAGAAGCTGGTGGATCGGGTGACTGTGACCCGGATGCCCACCCGGTACGGCAATTTCACTGCTTACGGCTATGTGAACCGCCTCGACGGAGAGCACCATGTGGCGTTGGTCAAAGGGGAAATAGGGGATGGGGAAAACGTCCTCTGCCGGGTTCACTCCGAATGCCTCACCGGGGATACCTTCGGCTCCCTGCGCTGCGACTGCGGCCAGCAGCTGGCCGCCGCTTTAACGCAGATTGAGGCGGAAGGCCGAGGCATTCTGCTGTACATGCGCCAGGAGGGCCGGGGGATCGGCCTCATCAACAAGCTGCGGGCCTACGAGCTGCAGGAGCAGGGCATGGACACGGTGGAGGCCAACCTGGCCCTGGGTTTTGGGGAGGATGAGCGGGAGTACTATATCGGCGCCCAGATCCTCCGGGACCTGGGGGTCCGGACCATGCGCCTTCTGACCAACAACCCGGACAAGGTGTACCAGCTCTCGGACTTTGGGCTGTCCATTGTGGAGCGGGTGCCCATCCAGGCGGAGCCCACCCCCTACGACCGGGCATATCTTTTGACCAAGCAGAAAAAAATGGGCCATCTGCTGCGCTATGAAAACAGTCTGTAAACCAGAAAATCTCTCCCGGGTTGTCCGGTGAGATGGAAAAGGAGACAATATGAAAACCTTTGAAGGAAAGCTGACAGCACAGAACATGCGGATTGGGATTGTGGCGTCCCGGTTCAACGAGTTTATCACCTCCCGGCTGCTGGGCGGGGCCCTGGACGGCCTGAAGCGCCGGGGCGTCTCCGAGGAGGAGATCCAGGTGGCCTGGGTCCCCGGGGCCTTTGAGATCCCTCTGATCGCCTCCAAGATGGCCAAAAGCGGCCGGTATGACGCGGTGATCTGCCTGGGAGCCGTTATCCGGGGCAGCACCAGCCACTATGACTATGTGTGCAGCGAGGTGTCCAAGGGCATTGCCGCCGTCTCCCTGGAAACCGGCGTGCCGGTGCTCTTTGGGGTGCTGACCACGGAGAACATTGAGCAGGCCATTGAGCGGGCCGGCTCCAAGGCAGGGAACAAGGGCTCGGAGTGCGCTGAGGGCGCCGTGGAGATGGTGAACCTGATCCGGGAGCTGGAGAGCCCAGGGGCTTTCCAGATAGCCTCTTCTGTGCTAGAATAGAAACTGGCTGGGCCTGCGGCCGGCAAAAGGCGGCGGGCCCGGTACAGACGCTCCCCTGCGGGGGCAGATGAACAGAAGGAAACGAAACGGTGCAGGAACATCATCGGTTGGAAAAATTTTGTGTCTATGCGGTGGAGGGGCTTACCCTGGTGGTGCTGGCGCTGCTGCTGGTGGGCAGCGTGATGGTCACCTGCCGGGTTTACGGGGGCTATGAGGTGGTGGAGTATTATCCGGATTCCCCGCTGCTCCATGGGCTGGCGCTGCTGGCCCTCACCGCCGCCGGGGCCGCCTGGGCCGGCAGGAAGCGCCGGCAGCTTCCCCTCCGGAGGACCGCGCTGCTTGTGGGCGGCTTGTACCTGCTCTGGCTCCTGGTGACCCTGCTTTTGCCCCTGTCCGACCAGGCCAGCTGCATCCGGTGCGCCCGGGAGCTGGTGACCGGGAATTACAGCAGCTGGGATCCGGGGGGATACGCCTACCGCTATCCCAACCAGAACGGGCTGATCCTGTTCTTCTCCCTGCTGTACCGGATCTTTGGGGAGGCTACCGGCTTTGCGGTGCAGGTGCTGAACATCCCGGCCATGGGCTGCGGGATCTGGTATCTGTACCAGTGTGGGAGAAAGCTCTGGCTCCAGGGCATCCGCCCCTGGATGCTGTGGGTGCTGGCCCTGTGCCTGCCCTTTACCTTTTACATTACCTTTGTCTACGGCACGGTGTTCGGCTTTGCCGCATCCATGGTGGCCTGCTGCCAGGTGCTGGCCTTTTTGGAAAAGCCCCAGGCGGGGCGCCTGGTGAAGGGGGGCCTGGCACTGGCACTGGCGGTGCAGTTGAAATCCAACTACAGTATTGTGGCGGTGGCCCTGGTGATCCTTTGCCTGGTGCTGGCGGCAGACCGGCGGCGGTGGCAGCACGCGGTGCTGGCTGTGTCCCTGGCGGTGTTTTGCCTGGCCGGTTCCCGGCTGGTCACCGGCGTGATCGAAGGCATTACCTCCCGGCAGGTGGGGGAGGGCATCCCCAAACTGGCCTGGGTGGAGATGGGCCTGCAGGAGGGCTCCCGGGGAGCCGGATGGTTCAACTTCTACACCACGGATACCTTTGCGGCGTACCAGGGGGACAGCCAGGCAGCAGGAGAGGCGGTGAAGGCGGATCTGGCGGAAACCTTGCGGGAGATGAGGGAAAATCCGGCGGATACGGTGGATTTTTTTGCCCGGAAAATCCTTTCCATGTGGTGTGAGCCCACGTTTCAGAGCGTATGGATCCAGGAAGTCAAGCAGTCGGCCATCCAGCCCTTTGCCTTTGTGGAAAGCCTGTATCAGCGGGACGGGATTCTCAACGCCGTATATGTGGCGGCCTGCGATGTGTTTCAAACCTTTGTGTACTTTTTCAGCCTGGTATGGCTGGTCCGGGGCTGGCGCCAAAACCGCCTCTGCCAGCTGCTGCCGGCCATCATCTTTCTGGGAGGGTTTCTGTTCCATCTGGCCTGGGAGGCCAAGGGGCAGTACAGTATTTTTTATTTCTTCCTGCTGGTTCCCTACGCGCTGCAGGGCTTTCGGGCCTGTGCGCTGGCGCTGGCAGCCAGGTGGAAGAAGAAAATGGATAATCTGAAGAGTGGAAGGAGAACAGAGACGTGATCCAGCAACCTGTTTTGTACATGGTGATCCCCTGCTACAACGAGGAGGCGGTGCTGCCCATTACGGCGCCCCTGTTCCGGGAAAAGCTCCGGCAGCTGACGGAGAAGGGGGCCATCAGTGAGAAAAGCCGTATTCTTTTTGTCAACGACGGGAGCAAGGACCGGACCTGGGAGATTATCCGGGATCTGGCCCGGCAGGACGAGCACTTCCTGGGGATCTGCCAGAGCCGGAACCGGGGGCATCAGAACGCGGTGCTGGCCGGGCTCATGGAGGCCAAGGACCTGGCGGACATTACCATCTCCATTGACTGTGACGGCCAGGATGACATCAACGCCATGGACCGGATGGTGGAGGCTTATGCCGGAGGCGCCGAGGTGGTCTACGGCGTCCGCAGCCGCCGGGACACGGACACCTTTTTCAAGCGCTTCACTGCCGAGGGCTTCTATCACCTGATGCACTGGATGGGGGCGGAGGTGGTGTTCAACCATGCGGACTACCGGCTGATCTCCTCCCGGGTGCTCCAGGAGTTTGCCAATTTCAAGGAGGTGAACCTGTTCCTCCGGGGGCTGATTCCGCTGGTGGGCTTTACCAGCACCTCTGTGTACTATGAGCGGCATGAGCGGTTGGCCGGGGAGAGCCATTACCCTCTGGGAAAAATGCTGGCCCTGGCCTTCAACGGCATCACCAGCCTCAGCGTCAAGCCCATCCGGATGATCACAGCCCTGGGCTGCATTGTATCGCTGCTGGGGTTCCTGGCGGTGATCTGGGCTATTGTCATGGCGGTGACGGGGCAGACCATTGCGGGCTGGGCCAGCACCGTCTGCATTATCTGCTTTCTGGGCGGCATCCAGCTGCTGAGCCTGGGGGTTATCGGCGAGTATATCGGCAAGATTTATCTGGAGACCAAGCAGCGGCCCCGGTATATCATCAGCGAGCGGACCGGCGGCTTCCCGGAAGAAGGAGAGCCGGTACCGGACGACGGGAAAGGGTCGGAAAAATAGACTTGCAATTTGCCGCCGGGTTTGTTATACTTTTGACGGCAGCTGTACCATAGCTGCCGCATAAGCGTACTGACCCTCGAAGGTTCGTCCTGAGAGAAAAGGCGGAGACAAAGGTAAACAGACAGAGGCTGCCCTGGGTGGCCGGCTGTCTCCTTTTGGAGCGCCGGAGAGACCTGCTGGCAGCTTTTTTTGGCTTCGCGGAGCACCCTTCGGGTATAACTGGATGCTTTGAAAGGCAAGGCAGACAGGGGAAAGGAGGAGCGGAATGGAAGACAGGATTGCATTGATCGGCATTATTGTGGAGGATCTTTCATCCACTGGAAGGCTCAATGAGATTCTGCACCAGTATGGTGAATATATTCTGGGGCGCATGGGCATTCCCCGCCGGGAGCGGGGCGTTTCCATCATCAGCGTGGTGGTGGAGGCGCCAGGCAACGTGATCAGCGCCCTGTCCGGCAAGGTGGGCATGCTGCCCGGCGTGCAGACCAAGACCATCTATTCCGCACTTCCCCAGAGGGAGAACAGTTCGCGGAAAAAATAAGGAGGAGACAAGATGAAAAAGGGAATGGCATGTTTCCTGGCCCTGGCCCTGTCCATGGGGCTTCTGGCCGGCTGCGGAAGCAATACGGAGACCACGGCGGCGGATACCACCGCAGCGGCGAGCACAGAGACCAGCACGGCGGAGAGCGGAAGCACGGAGGCGGAGACCACAGCGGCAGAGAGCAGCGCAGCGGAATCCTCCGCGGCAGAGACGGTGGCGCCGGAGGACGCGGTGGTCCGGGTAGGAGCCCTCAGCGGCCCCACCTCCATGGGGCTGGTGTCCATGATGCAGAATAACCCGGATATGTATTTCCAGGTGGAGACGGCGGCGGACGCCCTGACAGCGGCCATCATCAGCGGGGATCTGGATATTGCCCTGGTGCCCGCCAACGTGGCGGCCATCCTGTATAACCGCACCGAGGGGGGCGTCTCCGTCATTGACGTCAACACCCTCAGCGTGCTGTACGTTGTGTCTGCGGACACCTCCATCCAGTCCATGGGAGATCTGGCCGGCCGGACCGTGTACCTGACCGGCAAGGGGACCACGCCGGATTACGCCCTCCAATACCTGCTTTCCGCCAATGGCCTCAGCACCGGGGATGTGACACTGGAGTACCGGTCGGAGGCCACGGAGGTGGCGTCCATCCTGGCGGAGGACCCCAGCGCCATCGGCCTGCTGCCTCAGCCCTTTGTGACCGTGGCCTGCAATCAGAACGAGTCCCTGCAGATTGTGCTGGATCTGGGGGCAGAGTGGGAGAAGGCCCAGGAGGACAGCGATATGCCCTGCTCCCTGGTCACCGGCGTGACCATTGTGCGCAATGAATTTTTGGCGGAGCACTCGGACGTGGTGGTCCGGTTTATGGAGGAGCATGAAAAGTCCGCGGCCTTCACCAACGAGAATCCGGCGGAGGCCGCCCAGATGATTGTGGACCTGGGGATTGTGGCCAATGCACAGGTGGCGGAGCAGGCCATCCCCTACTGCGGTATTACCTACCTGGACGACCAGGATATGCTGCTGGCCCTGGCCGGATACCTGCAGACCCTGTATGACCTGAATCCGGAGGCGGTGGGAGGCGAGGTGCCCAGCACCGAGTTCTACGCCCTGGGGCTTCGGCCGTAAGAGCAAGAGGTTTTCCCGATGGGAGGGAAGAAAGGGATGAAAAAACGGTACGGAAAGAAATTCTTCATCCTGGCATTCTGGCTGGCTGCCTGGCAGGCAGCCAGCCTTTTCCTTGACAATCCGCTGGTCTTTGTCAGCCCGCTGCAGGTGGCGGAGGCCCTGGTGAAGCTGCCGGGGGATCCGGATTTCTGGCGGATCCTGGGCACCTCCCTGGGCAAGATCGGCGGGGGCTTTCTGCTGGCCCTGGCGGCGGGGCTGCTTCTGGGCGGCGCGGCCTACCGGCTTCCGTTTCTGGGGGAGCTGGTCTCCCCGGTGCTCTCCCTGATGAAGACGGTGCCGGTGGCCTCCTTTGTGATTCTGGCGCTGATCCTCATGGGCTCCGCCAACCTGTCCATTCTCATCGTCTTTGTGGTCACGCTGCCGGTGATTGCCCTCCAGACCCAGGCGGGGCTGGCCAACGTGGATCCCCAGCTGCTGGAGATGGCCCAGGTGTTCCGGATCCGGGGCTGGAAGCGGTTCTGGAACCTGTACCGGCCGGCCATGGCCCCCTTTTTGCTCAGCGCCCTGCGGCTGACCGTGGGCATGGGCTGGAAGTCCGGGGTGGCGGCGGAGGTCATTGGCGTCTCCCGCTACTCCATAGGGGCGGAGCTGTACAATGCCAAGATTTATCTGCAGACGGAAAACCTGTTTGCCTGGACGGCCATTATTTTGCTGCTGAGCTTTCTCTGTGAGAAGGCGGTGATGTGGGCGGCAGGGCGGCTGCTGCGGGAGGGATGACCATGATCCGTTTGGAAAAGGTGTACAAGAGCTTTGAGGGGAAGCCGGTGCTCACCGGTTTTTCCGCGGTGTTTCCGGAGGGCTGCTGGTGCCTGATGGCTCCCTCCGGGGGTGGCAAGACCACCCTGCTGCGGCTGATCTGCGGCCTGGAGAAGCCGGACGCCGGGAAGGTGGAAGTGCCGCCGGGAACCCGCTTTGGGATGGTTTTCCAGGAGGACCGGCTCTGCCAGGGACTGTCCGCGGTGAAAAACCTGCAGCTGGTTTGCCCCCGGGAGCGGGCGGAGGCGCTGCTGCGGGAGATCCTCCCGGCAGACTGCCTGGGGCAGCCGGTGCGGGAACTGTCCGGCGGTATGCGGAGGCGGGTGGCGGTGGCCCGGGCCCTGGCGGCGGAGTCGGAGGTGCTGCTGATGGACGAGCCCTTCACCGGTCTGGACGAAGAGACCAAGGCCCAGGTGATGGCCTTTGTGCGGCGGCACCGGCAAGGGCGGCTGCTGATTCTGAGCACACACCAGCGGGAGGAGGCGGAGGCACTGGGGGCTGCGGTGATCCGGCTGGAACCGGGGCCGTAATCCGCCGGGAAAATTGCTTGCATTTCTCCTGGGAGTGTGGTAGCATTAAAAAAAATTTTGATGAAAAGACAAATGAGGTGAGCCCATGAGTGAGAAATTGAGAGTTGGAATTCTGGGAGCCACCGGCATGGTGGGCCAGCGGTTTATTACCCTGCTGGCAGAGCATCCCTGGTTTGAGATTGTATCTCTGGCGGCCAGCCCCCGTTCGGCGGGAAAGACCTACGAGGAGGCT
>CAJFTW010000058.1 GCA_904420025.1 Candidatus Pseudolachnospira avium | reverse complement strand
TGGGCTGGCCTGTGATGAGCGGTATTTTTATATCCCTTTTGTGGGCCGGGAATACCGTTTGGACCGGAAAACCGGCAGAATTGAATATGAGACCGCGGGAACAGAGAATGCCACGGCGCGGGGGCAGGAACGGACAGACGGCAGGTTCTATGCCCATGCGGACTTTAACGTCAGCATGACCATCTTTGATGTGCTGTGCGACTCTAAGCCGGACTGCCATCTGGCCGGAACCTTTATTTCCCTGAATCATCTGAAAAATGTGGTGCAGAACGGCTCACTCACCGCCAAAATGTTTGCGGAAGATGCCCAGCGTTTTGCCGGCCAGGGGGAGCGGCTGCGGCAGGCCTGCCAGCGGCTGGGCGGCATTCCCCGGGACGTGGGAGATGTCTCCTATCAGCTGCCGCTTTTTGACTTCCTTCCGGTGGTGCTGCAGTTCTGGGATGGGGATGAGGAGTTTGACCCGGTGCTGAAGCTGATGTGGGATGCCAATATCCTGGACTATATGCGCTATGAGACTACTTTTTATGCTGCTTCGCATTTGCTGGAGCGGCTGCGGGAGTAGGGGCGGCTCACTCCTGGAAGGGCGGAATCCTACGGCCTGGGGGCAGGATGCGCGTCTCTCCCTTGCGGGGAAAATGCCTTTATGCTAGGATGATGGCGGAGGTGAGGAACGCTGATGAAGCTGAATATCATCCGGGATCCTGGCTGCCGGGAGGCGGAGGTCACCCTTCGGCATGCCCCGGGGGATCCCACCGCCCGGCGGCTGGCGCGCTGCCTGAACCAGTTTTCTCTGATTTTGGATGGTTGGGATGAAGAGGAATGCTGCCGGGTATCAGCCCGGGAAATCCTGTATCTGGAGACCGTGGATCGCAAGACCTTTCTCTACCTGGAGGGAAAAGTCCTTCGGAGCCGGGAAAGCCTGGCAGCGTTGGAGCGGCGGCTGGAGGGAACCGCTTTTGCGCGGGTCAGCAAAAACTGCCTGCTGAATACGGACCGCCTGCGCAGTGTCCGGGCGCTTCTGAACCATCGGATGGAGGCGACCATGGAAAATGGGGAGAAGATCCTGGTGGCCCGCACCTATCTGCAGAACCTGCGGGATAAGATCCGCGGCTAGAGCCAGAAAGGTGGGGGAGAAAAAGAATCCTGTCAGGGACAGGAAACAGGATGCCGTAAAAAGCAGGGCAACTGTGAAACACCCTCCGGGTGTAACGGGATGCCGTAAAAAGCACGGCAACTGTGAAACACCCTCCGGGTGTAACGGGATGCCGTAAAAAGCACGGCAATTGTGAAAGGAGGAAACATATGGAACAGAACGGAAAGCAGGAGATCATCCAGGCAGTACAGTCGGTGAGCGTTTCTTTTACTTTGGTGATGGCTGTGTATTCTGTTTTTACGCTGATGAAGGGGGACGGTGAGTGGGCAGAAGCGGCGTTCCCCTTGCAGCTGATGGCATTTCTGGCGATATGCTGTTTGTGGGAGAGAGGGGCTGCACGTTTTCTGCCGCTGCGGCCGGCCGGCTGGCTGGCCGTGTGTGTAGCGGGGGAATACGCGGCTTTTCTGGGAGCGGCCAGGCTCTTTCACTGGTTTGGATTCCGGCTGGCCAATGTAGTGGCTTTTAGCCTGCTGTTTGGAATACTGCAGCTGGCAGCCCGGCTGTTTTTTTACGAGAGGGGGCGGGCAGAGGCAGCGCGCTTGAACCGGGCTTTGCGCGCCCGGGAGAAGGAAGGAAGGATCAGCAGATAGAGGGCAGTTAAAAAGTGGGAAGCGGGCGCATTCCGTTGCGTCCGCTTCCCGTTTTTGATTTTTGATCCGGCTCCGGCGGCCTGTCAACAGATGGACAATCCAGGCTTAGCTGGCGGCTTCCGGCCCATCCTGATAGCGGCTGCTGTAGTGGTGGGCCTCCTCCAGCATCATGTCCTTTACCTTCATCAGCCGGGTCTGGGAGCTGCGCTCGTTCTCGTCCAGCTTCATGGTAATGTAGCGGATGTTCTCCTGGGTCTCCGGAATCACCACATGCTCCAGGGCGTTAACCCGGCGCCTGGTCTTTTCAATCTCCGAGGCCATCAGCTGGCAGGATTTCTCGCACTCGGCCAGCCGCAGCATATCCGGCAGCACATCCGCCAGCCGCTTCACCGCCCCGTCCAGGTCCGCCGAGGTAAAGGCGAAGCCGTAGGAGTAAATATCGTTGGGGTCCGGCGTCCGGGTGCTGTACCGGAACACCGGAATGTCCACGCTCATGACGTTTTGGGTGTCCGCCTCCAGGTAGACCTCCTGCTTGGGCGTCATCAGCGCCACATTCAGGGCCTCCTGGGACATGCCGGCCCGGGCCAGCACAAAGTGCTGGTTGGCCTCCCGGATGCCGGCCTCCACCTTTTCCCGCAGAGCCTTGTTTTCCCGCACCAGAATCAGAAACTGCCGCATCAGCTCATCCCGCTTGTCCTTCAACAGCTTGTGCCCCTTGGTAGCGGTGGCCAGTTTCTTTTTCAGCCGGGTCAGCTCCATCCGGGTGGGGTTTACATGTTTTGCACTCATTGGCAGCCTGCCCCTTTCTATTCTGCGCTGTAATACTGGTCCAGGAACTGGTCTTTAATCCGTTTCAGCTCGCTCCGGGGCAGAATCCGCAGCAGTTTCCAGCCGATCTCCATGGTCTCCTCAATGTCCCGGTTGGTATAGTAGCCCTGGGACACGTATTCCTTCTCAAACTCATCGGCAAACTGGGCGTACAGCTTATCCATGTCCGTCAGCGCTGCTTCGCCCAGGATCACCATCAGCTCCTTGGCTTCCTTGCCCCGGGCGTAGGCGGAGAACAGCTGGTTCATCACGTCCGCGTGGTCCGCCCGGGTTTTTCCCTCGCCAATGCCCTTGTCCTTCAGACGGGACAGGGAGGGCAGCACGTCAATGGGCGGGGTTACGTTCTTCCGGTACAGCTCCCTGCTTAGGATAATCTGGCCCTCGGTGATGTAGCCAGTCAGGTCCGGGATGGGGTGGGTCTTGTCATCCTCTGGCATGGTCAGAATGGGGATCAGGGTGATGGAACCGGGCTTCCCCTTCTGGCGTCCGGCCCGCTCGTACATGCTGGCCAGGTCCGTGTACATGTATCCCGGATAGCCCCGGCGGCCCGGCACCTCCTTGCGGGCGGCGGAAACCTCCCGGAGGGCATCGGCGTAGTTGGTGATGTCCGTGAGGATGACCAGTACGTGCATATCCTTCTCAAAGGCCAGATACTCCGCGGCGGTCAGGGCCATCCGCGGGGTGGCAATCCGTTCCACCGCCGGGTCGTTGGCCAGGTTAATGAACATGACGCTGCGGTCAATGGCCCCGGTCTCCCGGAAGCTCTCCATGAAGAAGTTGGCCTCCTCAAAGGTGATGCCCATGGCGGCAAACACCACCGCAAAGGGCTCGTCAGTGCCCCGGACCTTGGCCTGCCGGGCAATCTGGGCGGCCAGGTTAGCGTGGGGCAGGCCGGAAGCGGAGAAGATGGGCAGCTTCTGGCCCCGGACCAGGGTGTTCAGCCCGTCAATGGCGGAGATGCCCGTCTGGATAAATTCCTGGGGATAGCTGCGGGCTGCCGGGTTCATGGGCAGGCCGTTGACGTTCATACGCTTCTCCGGCAGGATCTCCGGGCCGCCATCGATGGGGCGCCCCAGGCCGTCAAAGATCCGGCTCAACATGTCCTCGGACACGCCCAGCTCCATGGCCCGGCCCAGGAAGCGGACCTTGCTGGATTCCAGGTTGATGCCGGTGGATGCCTCAAACAGCTGGACCAGGGCGTTGCCCCCGTCAATCTCCAGCACCTTGCACCGGCGCTTTTCGCCGTCGGCCAGCTCAATCTCCCCCAGCTCATCGTAGGTGACGTCTTGTACGCCGCGCACCAGCATCAAGGGGCCTGCTACCTCTTCGATTGTTCTGTATTCCTTGGGCATCAGAAGTCCTCCTTTCTGCTCAGCTCTTCCTGGATCTGGGACGACAGCGTCTCCCGGGTCTTCTGGAATTCCTCATCCAGATCCTTCTCCTCCGTGTATTTGAAACGGCCGATGGCCTCCCGCACCGGAAGGTTCACCAGCTTTTCGATGCCGGCGCCCTGCTCCAGGGCCTTGGCGGACTGGTCGTAGTAGTCCAGGATCAGCTGCATCATCATGTGCTGCTTCTTCAGGGAGGTGTAGGTGTCAATCTCGTGGAAGGCATTCTGGTGCAGGAAGTCCTCACGGATAGACCGGGCTGCCTCCAGCTTCAGCCGGTCCGGGGCGGACAGGGCGTCCATGCCCACCAGCTGAACAATCTCATTGAGCTCCGATTCCTCCTGCAGCAGCCTCATCATCCGGTTCCGCATCTCCGTCCAGTCGCCAGCCACCTGGGCGTTGAACCATTTCTCCATATTGTCCACGTACAGGGAGTAGCTGGTCAGCCAGTTGACCGCCGGGAAGTGGCGCTTGTAGGCCAGGTCTGAATCCAGGCTCCAGAACACCTTGACAATCCGCAGGGTGGCCTGGGTTACCGGCTCGGAAATATCGCCGCCGGCGGGGGACACGGCACCGATGACGGACAGGGCGCCTTCCCGGTTGTCCTTGCCCAGGGAGACCACCCGGCCGGCCCGCTCATAGAACTGGGCCAGGCGGGAGCCCAGGTAGGCCGGGTAGCCCTCCTCGCCAGGCATCTCCTCCAGGCGGCCGGACATTTCCCGAAGGGCCTCGGCCCACCGGGAGGTGGAGTCGGCCATCAGGGCCACGGAAAAGCCCATATCCCGGAAATATTCGGCGATGGTGATGCCGGTATAAATGGAAGCCTCCCGGGCCGCCACCGGCATATCAGAGGTGTTGGCAATCAGCACCGTCCGTTCCATCAGGGATTTGCCGGTTTTGGGATCCTTCAGCTCCGGAAACTCATTGAGCACGTCGGTCATCTCGTTTCCCCGCTCGCCGCAGCCAATGTACACCACAATGTCCGCGTCTGCCCACTTGGCCAGCTGGTGCTGCACCACTGTCTTGCCGGAGCCAAAGGGGCCGGGCACGGCGGCCACGCCTCCCTTGGCAATGGGGAAGAGGGTGTCAATGACCCGCTGCCCGGTGATCAGCGGCATCTCCGGGGATAGCTTTTTCTGGTAGGGGCGGCCCCGGCGCACCGGCCATCGCTGCATGAGGGTGAGGGGGTGCTGGCCTCCCTTGCTGTCGGTGATTACGCCGATGGGGTCGGTGACCGTGTATTCCCCGGCCTCCAGGGCAGTCAGGGTGCCAGAGAGGGTGGGCGGGACCAGAATCTTCTGGCGCACCACCTCGGTCTCCTGGACGTAGCCCAGGATATCGCCGCCGGACACAGCCTCGCCCACCTGGGCGGCCGGTTCAAACTGCCATTTTTTCTGACGGTCCAGGGAGGGGACCTCCACGCCCCGCTCCAGCAGGTTGCTGCCGGTGGCCTCCATAATAGCGTCCAGCGGCCGCTGGATGCCGTCGTAAATGCTTCCGATGAGGCCAGGCCCCAGCTCTACGCTCATGGGTACGCCGGTGGATTCCACCGGAGCGCCAGGCCCCAGGCCGGACGTTTCCTCGTACACCTGGATCGAAGCCTGATCCCCGTGCATCTCTATGATTTCGCCGATGAGCCGCTGGTCACTGACACGCACCACGTCGTACATGTTGGCGTCACGCATGCCGGTGGCAATGACCAGCGGGCCGGCCACTTTTTTGATGATGCCCTTGCTCATTCCATAACCTCCTATTGGCCGTTGAAGATAATATCCGAACCAACGGCCTGTTCTACCGATTTTTTTACTGCCATCATGCCCCGGCCTGTGTTGCCGGACGCTCCGGGGATCAGGATAATGGCCGGAAGGCCGGCCTCCGCGTAGCGGTCAATCTCCGGCTCCATGCCGGCGGCCAGCGCTTCCGTAATGTAGATGACGGCATAACCGCCTTCTGCCAGCTCCCGCAGCTTCCGGCCGGCTTCCCGGGGGTCGGTGATGGAAAAGGGCTCCAGGCCCAGGGCGGCAAAGCCGTAGATACTGTCCTGGTCTCCCATAACTGCAATTTTATACATACGTTTCCCTCACCCTTTCTCGGATTGCTTCCTCCGGCAGCCGGTTCCGTTTCCCGGCCAGGATAATGCGCACGGATTTGATCTCGTTGTCCCGGGCCAGAATGTAGGCGGCCAGGGGGCCAATCCCAAAGGGATTGCGCAGCTGCGGCCGGATCCGCCGGATCAGCAGGTTGTCACACCAGCGCTCAAAGGCGGAGGGAGATTCCCGCAGCTCCTGGGCGCCGTCCTGGTAATCCGTTTTCTCCAGGTAGGCGGCCACCGCTTCCTCCGAATCCAGCGCCGCCCGTGCCAGGGAGTCCCGGTTCAGCGTCCGGCATTCCACCAGGGCCGTATCCAGGAACGCCCGGTTTTTCCCGGTGCGGGAGGCCCGCACCGCCATCTTGATGTCCGCGGCGGCCACGGTCAGCTCCCCGTACAGCTTCAGAAATTCATTGCCGGAGGCCTCCCCGGCCTGGCGTACCGCCTCCAGGGCGGCCCGGTCCAGGATCATGTCGCACAGCTGGCCGTCCCCGGTGTGGAGCAGGGCCTGCCGGGCTTCCCGGGCCGGCTCCCGCATCCGTTCCGGCAGGTCCTCCAGACGGTTTTCCTGCACGGCTTGGCGGATCCGTTCCACCGGAACGGTGCCCTGGCTCAGATAAATGTTGGAAAACGCGTTGGGGCTTTTGCACTCCTTGATGGCCGCTTTCAGGTTATGATAGTCGTTTTCGTACAGGAACACATCAAAGACGGACATGTCCTGCACCAGCTCCCGCATCAGATCCCAGGTTCTTTTCTGTTCCTGGGCCAGCATACCGTCGGAATCCTCCGGACCGCCGCCGTCCCAGCCTTTTTCCCCCAGCAGCCGCATGCACGCCTCCGCGTCCGGGGCGGTTACCAGCTGTTCCAGAAAAGAGGCGTTGAGAAGGCGCTGTTCCCGGCACCGGATGCGGGCAACCGCATAGATATATTGATTTTCTGCCATTGCCGGTTCCTCCTGTCTTGTCCCTTACGAGAACAGAATCCTTGTCACCACATCCTGAAGCTGTTCACCGGCAGATTCAAACAGGGCGTCAAAGGAACAGTTCTCTTCAATCCCGCCGTAGGAGAGCACAAAGCCGCCTTCCATCTCACGGGATTCCGGGGAAATCTTCAGGGAAGCGCGGGGATCCTTCAGCTCCCGGTTCAGCCGCTCCTCCATGTCAGCGGGAAGCCGCTTCTGGTCGGCAGCGGAGAAATAGATGACGCCTTCCCCCGGCATGGCGGAGCGGGCCGCCAGCCGGATCAGGGCTTCAAAGTAAGGCTTCTCCTCTATATGTTTCATCTCTTCCAGCGCCTGGTCCAGCACCTCCCGGACCATTTGCTGCTTAAAGGCCAGAATCCCCCGGCGTTTCTGCAGGTCCGCCGCCGAATGCCCCCGCTCCAGCGCATCCTTCACCGCTTGCTGGGAGCGTTTTTCCATCCGGCTGCACTCCGCCTGGGCAGCCTCCTGTGCTTCCTGGAGAATCCGGTCTGCCTTCTCCTGGGCAGCCGCCACCGTCTGGGAGCAGAGCTCCTCGGATTCCTGCCGGATCTGGCCGATAATTTTGTCTAATCCTGCCATCCTGCATTCTCCCTTCCTGCTTAGACTGCCATGCCGCCGATGCCAAAGATGGCCAGGATGGAGATCAGCAGGGCCAGGATGGCGTAGGTCTCCACCATGGCCGGGAAGATCATGGCTTTACCAAACTGATCCGGGCGCTTGGCCACCAGACCGATGGATGCCACGGAGGCTTTGCCCTGGCTGATGGCGGATTTGTATCCCACAAAGGCCATGGGCAGGCAGGCGGCCAGGTACAAGGCGCCTTTGATAATGGAGATGTCCGAGCTTCCGCCCATGACGCCAATCTGGGTCAGGGTAACGAAGCCGATGAGCAGGCCGTAGATACCCTGGGTTCCGGGCAGCAGCTGCAGCAGCAGCACCTTGCTGAAGCTGGAGGGCTCCTCCGTCACTACCCCTGCGGCGGCTTCGCCGGCCAGGCCCACACCGATGGCGGAACCGATCCCCGCAAATAACGCTGCCAATACTGCCCCCAACAATGCCAATGCTACGCCGATGTTCATGATTGAATATCCTCCTTCACGTTATAGTACTTGGTGTGTACGGCAAAAGGCTGGAATTTTCTTCCGCCGCCGTCATAAAACTTTCCAAAAAATTCTACATATTGCAGACGGTTGGTATGCACATAGGCTCCCATGGCGTTGATGGCCAGGTTCAGGGTGTGCCCAATGAGGAATACCAGGACAAACAGGATGATTCCCGGTATGGAATTCCCCAGCATACTGCCCAGCTGGTTGAATACGGTGGAGATGACGCTGGTGGCCAGCCCCAGGGCCAGCAGCCGGGAGTAGGAAAGGATGTCGCTCAAATAGGAAGTGACTCCATAAGCGCCATAGATTCCTTTCAGCAGGCGTTTCCCCCAGTTGCGGGATTCCCTTCCGCTGGTGAGGATAATACCCACCAGGCCGATTCCTGCGATGATGGCAGAACCGATTCCCACCGGTGCCGGCAGGGTAAAGGACAGCTCCAGCATGTTGGTCAGCATAGGCATAGTCAGAAGAAAGACAATGCAGCCGCCCACCAGCATATACCAGAAAATTACGTCGTAGATGCTGTCCGTCACATCCCCGGATTTCAGAAGGGTGACCAGCTTTACCGCCAACCCGGTGAACAGATGGATAATGCCCAGGCAGAATGAAAAGACCAGCATCTTCATGGGCAGGCTCACCGGCTCAAACCACAAGGGTGCCAGGCGGATGTCCGGCCGGTTGAAGAACGTGGTGGCAATGACGTTCACCGCGTCCCCAAAGAAGCTGCCGAACATCAGTCCCCAGAAAATGGTGGAAATTCCGCAGTAGAGGAACATCCGCAGGGTCTTCCTCATGCCTGCCTCCATGTGGGGGCATTTCTTCATGGCAAAGGCGCAGGCGCCCACCAGGATCAGGCCGTAAGCCGCGTCGGAGAGCATAAGGCCAAAGAGAATGTAGTAGAAGGGGGCGGTCACCGCCGTAGGATCCGGCTCCCCTTTCCCTGGCAGGCTATAGCCTTCCACAATCCCTTCCACCGGCTCTGAGAACTTGTTATTGTGGAGCAGCACCGGCACATCCTCATCCTCCGCCGGTTCCGAGAACTCCGTGTACACATCAAACCGCTGGCTCAGTTCCCGCTCCAGCACGTCGGTGCGGGGCTCCGGCACATAGCCGGAGATCAGGAATACGCTCCGGGACTGGGACAGGTTCCCCAGCACATCCAGCTTCTCCGCCTGCATCCGATGGTCGTCCTGGTAAAATTTGATGGACTTCCGCCAGGAGGCCAGGTCTGCCAGCTCTTTTTCCCGCTGGCGCATTTCCTCCTGGACCCGCTCCGTCTCCTCCGTCAGCTCCCGGCTGCGCTGGGCTGGGGTCACCGGGGAGGGCGGTGCTTTCTGCAGGCCCATTGCCTTCAGGGCCTCCTCCACTGCCGGCGCGTCCTGTACCCCGCAGAGCAGGAAGTAGCAGGACTGGATTTTGGAGGAGCTGACCAGGGAGATCTCCACCGGAGCCTCGGTCTGCTCCGCCAGCGCCTGGGCCAGGCTCTCCGGAGAAAGCTGCTCCGGGAAGGAGCCGATGAAGGCCCGGGTGTTCTGGGTCCCCTCAAAGTCCAGCGGGATGTCCAGGGCGCTCCAGGGCACCAGCTCTTCCCGCTGCTGTTCCAGCTTAGGCAGGCGGCCTCGGAGCTCCCCCATTTCTTTGGAGAGGTTTAGGATCTTCTGGATAACCTCCCGGGTTTCGGCGTCTCGGCCGCGCATCTCATCATACTGCTCCACCGAAAGAATTTCTCTTCCCGCGAAGGAGGCGAGCAGCCCCTTTTCTTCCGGCGCATACTGGTTCAGTACCTCCAGTGCCTGCTGAGCCAGGGCGGCCTCCCGTTCCTGCTCGGTTTTGTCTGACAGGGCATCTTTTTTCTGGAAAATGGCGTCATCCTCCATGCCGGCGCTGATTTCCAGCACTCCCTGACGCTGCAGGAAGTCCAGGACAGCACGTCGGTCTTTTTTCATCCCGCAGATCAGCGCCTTTTTCATAGATACAACTGCCAACTTGCATTCCCCCCTTTCAATTTTGTACCCATAGGGCAGCTTCTGTTACGCGTTCCCCAGCAGCTGCGAAAGGACGGCTTCCACGGCTTGCGGCCGCCGGGAGGCTGCCGTCTGCTTCAGCGTCTGGATTTCCGCGTCTTCCTGGGCCTTGGCATCCTGCAGCATCCGGCGGCACTGCTCCTCCGCCTCCGCCATAGCCTGGTCGGCCCGGGCCCGGGCTTCCCGGGTTTTCTGTTCCTTCAGGGAGGCCGCGTCTTCTTGCGCCTTTTGCAGGATCTGCCGGGCCTCCTGTTCCGCGGCCTGTTTGGCCTCCGCGGCCTGGGTTTCTGCCTGGCGGATTGCTTCAATAATCTCCGCAGCCAAATTGAATCCTCCTTTCCTCTGTTTGCCGATCTTTTCACGGCATCGGGTTACACCCGGAGGGTGCTTCCTCTGTTTGCCGATCTTTTCACGGCATCCGGTTATACCAGCAGGTGTTTCCTCTGTATAAGGATTCACAGATTATTATGCCACCAATACTTTTAAAATATAGAAAGCATTGAAATTTTGCTTTGTGTTCTGTACCCTTAACAGAAATATCCTTGCATGATATTCTAATATAGCATTCAATTCCAAAATTATCAATGGACAAATCTTCGGATATGGAAATTTTGTTCATTTTTTAACATAAATTAACATGAATTAACATGGAAAAGAACGTTTGATCGGTTTTCCCTTGAAAAAAGGCTGCCAAAAACCCATTTGGGCAATGGATGGTTCACAATGGGCTTGCTTTTTTTGGCAAAATAGCGCATAGTAGAATGAGAGAGTTCTTGCGGGAGCAATATTTTTACAGAAAGAGGGGATTGATATGCGACTGGTAACATTTCAGGGCGCCGGGGAGGCCCGGCTGGGTGTCTGCCGGAAGGATGGCACTGCGGTGATTCCGCTGGAGACACTGCTGATTGACTATCCGGATATGACGGCGCTGATTGCCGGGATGACAGAGGAGGAGCGGCTGCGGATTGAGCGGGAGGCGGTGGCCACCGAGGGCATTCCCATGGACCAGGTGAAGCTGCTGGCCCCCATTCCCCATCCGCACCACGACGTGCTGTGCGTGGGGCAGAATTATGTGGCCCATGCCAAGGAGTCTGCCCAGTTTAAGGGTATTGAGTACAAAAAGCCCGACTACCCGGTGTACTTTTCCAAGCGGGTCAACGAGGCGGTGGCCCCCGGCGGCGTCATTGGCCTCCACAGCGACATCACCTCCCAGATGGACTATGAGGTGGAGCTGGCGGTGGTTATTGGCAAGCGCTGCTCCCATGTGTCCCGGGAGGAGGCTTTTGACTATGTGTTCGGCTATTCCATCGGCAACGACATGTCTGCCCGGGATATTCAGAACCGCCACAAGCAGTACAGCTTTGGCAAGGGGCTGGACGATAATTTCCCCATGGGCCCCTGGATTGTCACCCGGGATGAGCTGCCGGAGCCGCCCCACCTGCGGATCCAGTCCTGGGTCAACGGGGAGCTGCGCCAGGATGGAAACACCAATGATTTCATCTTTGACATCCCGGAGCTGATTTCCCAGCTGTCCCAGGGTATTACCCTGGAGCCGGGGGACATTCTGATCACCGGTACGCCCTCCGGTGTGGGCATGGGCTTCCATCCGCCCAAATTCCTGAAGGCCGGGGATGAGATCACCTGCCGGATTGAGGGTATTGGGACACTGACCAACACGGTGGGGTGAGAAACGGCGGAAATTTAAAAGGAAGCAAAAGGAGCAGATGAAGGCCATCTGCTCCTTTTGCTTCCTGGCTGTTTTTCAGGAATGATGAATCAGCGTGAAACGCTGCTTGACATATCTCAGGTCATGTTCTATAATGGTATCAAATGATACCAAAATTAAGGCGCAAAACAATGGAAGGTACGAAAATTTGATTAACACAAGAACAAGAATCGAAAGTGAAATCGAAGTGAAATCTTATTTGCAAGACCTTCGATATGCATTACAACAGAATGCTCAGATTACGTTCCAGGCTGAGCGACTGGTTGACCAAAATAGAGATCTGAGATATACCAATCCGTTTACTGTAGCAGATTTATTTCCGGATGAGAATCCGGTAACAGCGCTGAAGCGTGAATTACAGACTTTGACTGTTCACGAATACATGCGGACAGTGAAGGATCTTCGTTTTTCAAAAAGAAGTGAGATGAGAGAGTTTGGAAAAGTGTATAATGGCAAAGGGGATGTTTATATCAAAATCCGCGTGGAGGTACTTTCTAAGTTTGGAAATTCAACGGTTTTTGTAATGTCCTTTCACTATGCGGAGATCCCTTTTACTCCTGACATGTTTCCATATAGATCGAAAGCAAAGGGTGTGAACGTATGAAATTCTTAGGAAAAGAGAAAAAATTGTGTCTTAGTTGCATGGAAGAGCATGAAGTGTATAAGGCTGCGATTGCAGAAAAAAATGTGTTTAAGGGTGTTGCGGTTGAATATATGGCAGAATACTTTTATTGTGATCGAACAGACGAAATGTATGCGGATGAGCAACAGATTTCTTTCAACGATATAGCCATGAAAAATGCCTATCGGGAGAAAGTGGGGCTCCTTACATCGCGTCAAATTGCCGCGATTCGTGCCGAATATGGCATCAGTCAGAGTGATTTATGCCTCTTGCTGGAGTGGGGGAGAAAAACCATCACACGTTATGAAAGCCACCAGGTACAGGATGTAGCGCATGACACGATTCTTAGGAAGTTGGATGCCGATCCGGAGTGGTTTTTGCAATTACTTCAGAAAAAGGAGGGATCCCTTTCTGCGGCTTCTTATGAAAAATATACAGAGGCTGGGAACACTCTTTTCGAGAAAAAACATGATATGTATCTGAAAAGTGCCATTATGTCGCAATATGCCCGTTTCCTTCATAATGCGGAAGCTACGGGAGGGAAAATTTTATCGTTGGACGTGGTAGTTGATATGATTCGCTACTATGCCAACTCTCCCGCGGTGACGAATCTGTTTCTTGTAAAGCTTGTGAAGATGCTGTGGTATGCGGATGCCCTTTCCTTCAAGCGCCGGGGGCAGGCCATATCCGGACTGGTATATTGTGCATTGCCCATGGGGGCAGTTCCGGTAGCGTACAGCTCCATTATGAATTTGAACACAATCCATTGCGAAGAGATTAACATGGGCGATGGTACGGGATATCGATTTCTTCCGACGGAGGATAAGGAATATTTGCATCTTACACAGGAGGACAGGGATATCCTGGATGTGGTGATTCGGCGTTTTGGCAGAAGATCAAAAAATGAAATTGTTGAGACTATGCATCGGGAAGACGCTTATATAGAAACAGCACCATATGATATTATTCCGTTTCAATATGCGAGGACATTAAGCTTATCCTGATGTGACAGAAACTGGCCGAGGCTACTATTATAAAAGATTGCTTTATATCCCCGGGGGAGGCTTGCGGATTGCAGCCTCCCCTGTTATGATGTCTCTGTTGAGATCGCGGACTGCGATGATAAGAAATATATAAATAAGAAGAAAGCCCTGCCGGCGGGACAGGCAGAAGGAAGCGCCCGCGGAGCATGTGCTTGGAGGTTTTTATGCAGATTACCCAGGAAGAAATCAACGCCCACTGGACGGAGGGGGCGGAAAATTACAGTGACATCATTGACCAGGAGCTGGCCAGCTTCCGGGCGGAGCGGTGGAAGCGGAAGATTCTGGAAAACGCGCCCCGCAAGGAGCGGTTGGATATTCTGGATATTGGCTGCGGTCCGGGATTCTTCTCCATCCTGCTGGCAGAGGAAGGTCACCGGGTCACCGGCATAGACGGCTCCGGGGCCATGCTGCGGGAGGCGGAGGCCAAGGCAGCCCGGCGCAGGGAAACCAGGGAGGCCGCAGTCCGGGAGGCTCCCGGTCCGGCCACGGCCCCGGTGTTCCGGCAGATGGATGCCCACCATCTGGAATTCCTGGACCATTCCTTTGATCTGCTGGTCAGCCGCAACGTCACCCACACCCTGCGGGATCACCGCACCGCCTACCGAGAGTGGCTGCGGGTGCTGCGGCCCGGCGGTGTTTTGCTGATTTTTGACGCCAACTGGCATCTGGTCAAGGCCGATCCGGCGCTGCAGGAGGACAGCCGCCGCCGGTATGAGGCCTGTGTGCGGAAGTACGGGGATGCCTTTGACCGCAAGACGCCCAACAAGGAAGAACGGCGGCAGCAGGACTTGGAGGGGGAACACGTGCTGGGGGATCTGCGGCGGCCGGACTGGGATATGGGGCTGCTGCTGGGCCTTGGCTACACCGGCATCCGGACGGAGCGGGATTTGATGGAGGAAATGTGGGATGAGAAGGAGATCCTACTGTACGGCAACACGCCATTGTTTATGATCCGGGCAGAAAAACCGGCGTAAATATCCCCCATGGGGGCTTGTGGGGGCCCTGGTTTTCTGGTATGCTGTTCCTCGTCAAAAATGCAACAGAATGAGAGGAAAATTTTTATGCGGGCGAGCAGCATAGATCGGAAGAAAGCAAGAGGAGGAAAACGGTGGCTGGCAGCGGTCCTGGCCTTGGTTTTGGCGGCGGGCATGACTGCCTGCGGCGGATCCGGGGAGACCACGGCGGCGGATTCCTCCGGAGCCGGCTCCTCGGCGGAGGCAGGCGGGGAGGAGGCCAAGGTTATGCGCTTTGGCTCCACCGGCTACTTTGCGGCGGAGACCCTGGATCCGGCCAACGGATGGGACGGCTGGTACATGACCTTTGACGGGGCCCTGGAGACCCTGTTCAAGCTGGATGAGAACATGGAGCCGGAGGCGGCCCTGGCGGTGTCCTGCGAGACCAGTGACAACATCACCTGGACCATCACCCTGCGGGAGGGCGTCACCTTCCAGAGCGGTGCGCCCATGACGGCGGAGGCGGTGAAGGCCTGCCTGGAGCGGACCTATGAGACCAGCAACCGGGCACAGGAGCAGCTGGCCATTGATTCCATAGAGGCGGAAGGCCAGGTGCTGACCATCCACCTCCAGGGCGTGAATGTAACGCTGCAGTCGGACCTGACGGATCCGCTGTGGAGCGTGTACGACACGGAAAACAGCGATTACACCACCGTGGTCTACGGCACCGGCCCTTACCGGATTACGTCCTTTGAGCCCTTTGTGGAGACGGTGGTCAGCAAATATGCAGACTACTGGGGCGGGGAGCCCAAGCTGGACGAGGCCCGGCTGATCACCATCAGCGATACGGAGGCTCTGTCCATGGCCCTGCAGAACGGGGAGATTGACATGGCGGTGGCTATGCCTACCTCGGCCATCTCCCTGTTTGCGGACAACGAAGCCTTCGTGGTGGACGCGGTGACCACCTCCCGTGGCAACCGGCTGTATTACAATATGCAGCGGCCGGCTATGCAGGACCCGGCGGTGCGCCAGGCCATTGCCATGTGCCTGGACCGGGAGGGCATTGCGGAGAGCATCTACAACGGTATGGCAACTCCCTCCTACGGAATCTTCCCGGATTTCCTGTCCTACGGCGGCACCGAGGGGCTGACCCTGACCGTGGACCACTATGACTCGGCCGGTGCGGCCCAGGGGCTGGCGGATGCCGGCTGGGCGGACACCAACGGCAACGGGATCCTGGACAAGGACGGGGTGGAGCTTTCCCTCCGGGCCATCACCTTTGCCTCCCGGAAGGAGTTGAGCCAGGTGCTGGAACTGCTGCAGGCGGAGCTTCTGAGCATCGGCGTGGAGCTGAAGGTGGACGTGATGGAGAACACAGCGGATGTCCAGAATTCCGGGGATTTTGACCTGGACTGTGAGACCGGCGTCATGGTTCCCACCGGCAACGCCCAGTATTTCTTCAACATGATGGCCGTCACCGGAGGCAGCTCTAATTATTCCTATTACTCCAACCAGGAGCTGGACAGCCTGGCGGCCACACTGGCAGTTACCTCGGATGACGCGGAGCGGGATTCCCTGATCCGCCAGATGGTACAGATGATTCTGGATGACAATGCGCTGACGGTGTTTAACCACCAGAAGATGGTCAACATTTATTCCGCGGATGTGACGGGATTTTCCACCCATCCCTCGGAATACTATCTGCTGGATATGAACACGGATATCCAGCGGTAAAAGGCGGCCGGGCAGGCGGGTGAAATACCGCTGGCCCGGCCGGGCCTCGTGCCGGCAAAGAAGTCCATTGTTAATTAGGAGGAGTAGGAATGGTGCGGTTCCTTTTCCGGAAGCTGGGGCTGTTTCTTCTGGTCTTCCTTGGCATTACGTTTTTGTCGTTTTGCCTGACCTACCTGTCCCCCAGCGATCCGGCTGAGATACAGTTAAATAAAACCGGTGTGGCTCCCACCCAGGAGCTGCTGGAGCAGACCCGGGAGGAGATGGGGCTGAACCGTCCCCTGCTGGTCCGCTACGGGGAGTGGCTCGCCGGCCTGCTCCGGGGGGAGATGGGAACCTCCCTGCGGAACGGGCAGCCGGTGGCGGAGGAGCTGCTGGAGGCGCTGCCCCCCACGGCCATCCTGACGGCAGCCTCCATGGCAGTGGTGCTTCTGCTCTCGGTGCCGGTGGGCATTCTGTGCGCCCGCTTTCAAAATGGGCCCCTGGATCTGGGGGTCCGTTTTCTCACGTATTTCTTTGCCTCCCTGCCGTCCTTTTTCCTGGCCCTGGCCATCCTGTACCTGTTCAGCCTGCGGCTGGGGTGGTTTTCCGTCATCGCCTCCGGCGGTGTTTCCGGCTACGTGATGCCGGTGGCGGTGCTCTCCCTGACCCTCAGCGCCTGGTACATCCGGCAGGTGCGGAGCGTGGTGCTGACGGAGCTGTCAAAGGACTATATAGAGGGGGCCCGGGCCCGGGGCGTTTCCGAGGCCCGGATCCTGTTCTCCCATGTGCTGAAAAATTCCCTGCTGCCCATTCTGACCCTGGCGGGGATTTCCCTGGCCTCCATGCTGGGCGGCACCACCATTGTGGAGAACATTTTTTCCATCCGGGGGCTGGGTCACCTGGCCATGGAGGCCATTACGGCCCGGGATTATCCGGTGATCCAGGGCTATGTGGTCTGGATGGCCCTGGCCTTCCTGGTGGTGAATTTCCTGGTGGATCTGTCCTACGGCCTCATAGATCCCCGGATCCGAAGGGGGGCGGAGAACAGATGAGTGCACGGATCCAATTCTTTTCCCGGAAACCGGTTACCAAAACCAAAGGCCGGGAGGACCGGCGTCCCTCTCGGCTCCGCCTGGCCTTCTGCCTGGCTCTGCTGCTGGCGCTGCTGGTGCTGGCGGCGGCGGGGGAAAACCTGGCGCCCCGGGACCCCTACGCGGCCAACCTGTCCCAGGCCCTGCAGCCGCCCTCGGCGGAATACCCCTTTGGGACGGACAACCTGGGCCGGTGCATTCTCTCCCGGATTCTGGCCGGAGCCTCCGCCTCCCTGTTTTCTGCCCTGGCGGTGGTGGCGGTGGTCTCCGTGTTCGGCACCGCGGTGGGCATTGTCTCTGGCTACCTGGGCGGCTTTGCCGACCAGGTGCTGATGAAGATCACCATGATCTTCCAGGCCTTCCCCAGCTTTATCCTGGCGGTGGCCGTGGCGGGCATGCTGGGGCCTGGGCTGGAGAACGCGGTGCTGTCCCTGATGGTCATGTACTGGACCACCTACGCCCGGCTGGCCAGGAGCCTGGTACTGCAGCTGAAGGGGGAGCCCTACATCCAGGCGGCCCGGCTGTGCGGCGCCGGCAGGGGGCAGATTCTGCTGCGCCATATCCTGCCCAACATGCTCTCCTCCATGGTGGTCACGGCGGTCTCGGACATTGGCAACGTGATTCTGAGCATGGCCGGCCTCTCCTTCCTGGGGCTGGGGGTGGAGGCGCCCATGGCCGAGTGGGGGCTGATGATCAGTAACGGCCGGGCCTATCTGCAGACCGCCCCCTGGTGCATTCTGTTCCCCAGCCTGGCCCTGCTGGGGGCGGTGGTGATTTTCAACCTGGCCGGGGATACCTGCCGGGACCGGATGGAACAGGGAGGAGGAAGGTGACCATGAAGGATATTTTGCTGGAGGTGCGGAACCTGTCCGCCTCTTACCGGGACACAGAGGCGGTGCGGGGCGTCAGCCTTGCGGTGGAGAGGGGGGAGATTGTGGGCATTGTGGGGGAGAGCGGCAGCGGCAAGAGCACCATGCTCAAGAGCATTCTGGGCCTGCTGGGCCGGAAGGCCCGGGAATCCGGGTCGGTGCGGTACCGGGGGGAGGAGCTCCGGGATGCCTCCCCTGCCCGGCTGCGCCAGATCCGGGGAAAGGAGATCGGCATGATCTTCCAGCACCCGCAGCTGGCCATGGATCCCCTGTGCCCCATCCACAGCCTGTTTTACGAGAGCATCCGGGTACACCGGAAGGTCTCCCGGCAGGAGGCCCGCCGGCAGGGGCGGGAGCTGCTGGAGGCCCTGGATTTCCCGGATCCGGAGCGGATTCTGGCCGCCTATCCCTTTGAGCTTTCCGGCGGGGAGTGCCAGCGGGCGGCCATTGCCGCGGCCCTGGTCAACCGGCCGGCCCTGCTGCTGGCGGATGAGCCCACCAGCGCCCTGGACGTGACGGTGCAGAAGCAGGTGATCCAGACCATCCGCAAAACCCGGGAGCAGTTTGGCACCGCAGTGCTGATGGTTTCCCACAATATGGGCGTTATCGGGGAGATTGCGGACCGGGTGGGCGTCATGCGGACCGGGGAGCTGGTGGAGTGGGGCCGGACCCAGGATGTGTTCCGGTCCCCGCAGCACCCCTATACCCAGGCGTTGCTGCGGGCGGTGCCCCGGCTGGAGGGCCTGGGGCCCGGGCAGGCCGGGGCCATGGAGGAGAAGGAAATACGGCCGGAGGGGACGGAAGATGTGTGAGCGGATCCTGGAAGTGGAAAATCTGAGAAAATCGTTCCGGAAACGGGGCAGCGGCCGGTGGGGCAGCCCCGGGGAAACCTTTGCGGCGGTGGATGGCATTTCCTTCTATATAAAAAAGGGGGAGTGCCTGGGCCTGATTGGGGAGAGCGGCAGCGGCAAGTCCACCGCCGCCGCCATGGTGGCCGGGCTGCTGAAGCCGGACGCCGGGGAGATCCGGTTTTACGGGAAGCACCGGCAGATGGTGTTCCAGGATCCCATGCGGTCCCTGGATCCCCGGATGCAGGTGATCCAGAGCATTGAGGAGGGGCTGGCTTATCAGAAAAGCGGCCTGACCCGGCAGCAGATCCGTCAGCGGGCCCTGGAGGCCATGGACCTGGTGCGGCTGCCACGCAGTTACGCCGCCCGCCGGAGCCGGGAGCTTTCCGGGGGAGAGTGCCAGCGGGCCACCATTGCCCGGGCCATTTTGATCCGGCCGGAGCTTCTGATCTGCGATGAGGTGACCAGCGCCCTGGACGTCTCCGTCCAGGCCCAGATCATGGAGCTGCTGGACCAGCTGCGGCGGGAGCTGGGGCTTTCCATTCTGTTCATCTCCCATGACATTGCCCTGGTCAGCAATTTTTGCAGCCGGGCGGCGGTGATGTACCGTGGAAAGATTGTGGAAACCGGGGATACCCGGCAGCTGATCCGGCATCCCCGGGAGGCGTACACCCGGCGGCTCATTGCGTCGGTGCCGGGAGGCAGCTTCTAGGAAGAGGCCCCCACCCCGTTCCGGTAGCGCTCCAGCGCCTGGTTCCACCGGGCGTAGGCCTCATCCTGCCGGTGGTCCGGAAGCTGGTACTGCTCCTGCAGGTACTGGCCCAGCCAGGAGGACACCTTGACTGCTCCGGCATAGTTCAGGTGATCCCCCTTATCCCGGGTGTCCGTGGACCAGTCAATGGGGATCTCCTGGGTCATCAAATTCATATCAATATACGAAACGCCCAGGGTATCGGCCAGCTGCTGCACCCCGTTGTGCTTGGCATAATTCCAGTTGAGGGTGCTGGGGGTACTGACCAGCAGGAAAACGGCGCCGTTTTCCTGGCAGAACCGGGCCATGGAATGGACCATCCACTGGTTCAGCGGCTGGATGGAGGCGGCTTCCTCTGTGGGAGTCATGTGATCCGTGGAGACGGCAGGATCCACCGTGTTGTTGTAGGCAAAACCTTTGTAGTCATCGGTCCAGGTGTATTCCACCGGGGATAGAAAGCCGCCGGAGCGGATGGATTTCCACCGGTTGTGGTAGCGGAACACCGGGAACCAGTTCTCCAGCCGGTTGACCAGCGTGTCTTTCCGGGAAAGATCCCGGTAGATGGCGTTGGTCTCCAGGATCACCACCTTGGGCTTCTGGTTTTGGAAGGCCTGCCGGAGAAAGGTGTCCGACCAGTAGAGGTACTGGCTGCTGGTGCCGCACACGTAGGAGGTAAAGCCCTGCCGCTGCCACATCTCCATGGGGGAAATGTGGCAGAAGGCTTCGCTGTCCCCCAGCACCAGCACGTCAATGGAATCATCCGGCTCCCCCAAAATCCCGTTGGCGGTGACATCCGTCATTCCAAAGGCTTCCAGATTGTTTTTGGGCAAAACCAGGTAGGAAGTGAAGGAAAGGAGCAGGATGAGGCCCGCCAGGAATAAAGCGCTGCCGGCAGCCTGCCGGATTCTGTTTTTCTCTCTGCAGCTCATGTTTCCCTCCTGTCAAAAGTTGGCGTAAATAGGGTCCACCGGCACATAACCGGTCCCGTAGGCCCCAAAAAGGATCAGAAAAAGGATGAGGCCATAGTAGATGGCCCAGCGCACCGGCAGGCAGCGCCCGGCAATCCACTGCCGGGGATGGGCGCCCCGCTCCCGGGCCATGCTGTGGCCCAGCACCACCAGGACCGCCGCCAGGACAATGAGGAAATCCCATTTGTCCATGCCCAGCTGGTAGACGGCCCCGTTTTGGATGGATGCCAGGGAGAAGCCGGTGACCATGCGCCGGAACATGGCCAGCCCATCCCGGAGGCTTTCGGCCCGGAAGAACAGCTCGCCCACACAGACCAAGAGCCCGGTTCGGAGGATCTGGAACACCTTCCAGGGAGCCCGTTCCCGGTGGATGTGCAGGGCCCCGGTTACGCGCCGTGCCAGGGGCTCGGTGAGGTTCCCGGCCAGGATCAGGACAAAATGGTACATGCCAAAAAAGAGGTAGTGCCATCCGGCCCCGTGCCAGAGGCCGTTGCAGACCCAGACGCAGAACAGGGCGGCAGCTCCGGCAAGGAGGGGGCCAAAGTGGTTGCCCAGCCGTTTTCGGGCCCGGGCGGTCAGCTTTTTCAAAGGGCCGGACATGGACAGGGGATAGAAAATATAATCCTTAAACCAGGTGCCCAGGGTGATGTGCCACCGCTGCCAGAACTCCGAGATGGAGCGGGAAAAGAAGGGCTGGCGGAAGTTTTCCGGCAGTGCAATGCCAAAGATTTCCCCGCTGCCCAGGACCACATCCATGGTCCCGGAAAATTCCATGTACAGCTGGCAGGTGTAGAGCACCACGGAGAGGGCCAGGATCCCTCCGTCCTGGGAGGCGTAATCCCCGAACACACTCTGGATGAAGGCGTTGAGCCGGTCGGCAATCACAACCTTTTTCATCAGGCCGAACAGAATCCGCTGCAGGCCAAAGGCCAGGTTCCGGAAGCGGATGGGCGCCCCCTCCCAGAGCTGGGAGGCGGTGTCCCGGTACCGGCAGATGGGGCCTTCCATGACCTGCGGGAAGAAGGCCATGTAGAGGGCCAGCCTTCCCAGGTTCCGGTCCGCGGGAAATTTCTCATGGTACACGTCCAGGATGTAGGACACCGCCTGCAGGGTGTAGAAGGAGATCCCAATGGGAACCGCCCAGGACGGAATGGGCAGGGTGAAAGGGATTTTCAGCGCTGCCAGCAGGGTGTTCAGGTTTCCCCCCAGAAACGAAGCGTATTTGAGGGCCGCCAGGATCCCCACGTGGAGACATACCATGCCCAGGACGATCCGCCGCTGTTTTTTCTGAAAGTGCCCGCGGATTTCCTTTTTCTCCCCCCGGGCAGCCTGCTCCAGCAGAAGATCCCGCTCCTTCTGGGTCAGGGCCAGCCAGATTCCGGCGTGGTGGATGGAGAAAGTGGAAACCAGCAGGTAGGCCAGCAGCTTGCCGCTGACCATCCAGAAGAAGCCGTAGCTGGCAAACAGCAGAGCGAAGGGGCGGGCTTTCCGGGGCGCCAGGCTGTAGAGCAGGATGACCGCCGGCAAAAATACAGCCAGGTACGCCAGGGAGCAGTAGGAGGAGATGGACATATCAGTCCTCCTGACGGAGACGGACGATCAGGGCCCAGATCTGTTCCGCGGAATTAAAATTGTCCGGGATAATCTCCACCGTGGGGATCACAATGTCAAATTCCTCCTCCAGCTCGGCCACCAGGGCCAGAATGGACAGGGAATCCAGAATGTGGTCATCAATCAGGCGCCGGCAGTTCCGGTAATCCACACCCGGCTGTACATCTTCCAGGATTTTCAATAAAGCTTCCATTTTTCTACCTTCCTTTCCGCCGGTGGCCCTGTTTCGGGCGGCATCCGGCTATCGAAATAAAATATCACAAAAAATTCCCCTGGGCAGAGCGCTTTCCCGGAGCAATCCGAAGGGCTTTCATGGTTGGTGGTGCCCGCGCCAGCGGGCATGCAGGTTTACCCCTGGGAGAAGGACGCCTGGTTCAGAACGTAGGTGGGGGCCGCATCCCGGACCGATACCAGGCGGCCATCCGGAAGGCGCAGCACCACCTGGGGCAGGTTCCGGCTCAAAAAGAGGGAGATGCCCTCGGTCATGCAGTAGGCACCGGTATTGCGGAAAATCACCACGTCCCCGGGCTTCAGGCCCTGTATGGGCAGCTGCTTCACCAGAATGTCGTTGATGGTGCAAAGGGAACCGCAGAGGTTCCAGTTCCGCACCTCCCCGGTGCTCCGCTCCGGAAACAGATCGTAAAAGGGCTGCTTCATGGCCATGGACTGGCCGTAGTAGACCAGGTGGTGCATACCCCCGTCCAGAATGGCATAATTCTGTCCGTTGTTGCTCTTGGTGTCCAGCACCTGGGAATAGTAGGAGCCGCAGGAGGCAGCTATGCTCCGGCCCAGCTCCAGGGTGATGGACACCGGGCTGTTCAGGGAGCGCAGGAGCCGGGAAAATTCCTCCAGGGAGGCATCCTCGTCCCAGTCATCGGTGCGGAAATAGGAGACCGGCAGGCCGGGGCCATACTCCAGCTCCCGGATTTCCAGGCCGCTTTCCCGGGAGAGCGCCTCCAGAAAGCCATCCAGATAGGCCAGCTCCCGCTGGAGCCGCTTGCGGGAGGTTTTCTGGGTCCCGGAAAAATACTGGATGCCGCGGATGTCCAGGAAGGGGGCGTCCCCATGGCGGCAGGCAATGCCCCGGACCTCCTCCTCGCTCAGGCCAAACTGATTGCCGCTGGTCAGCCGCAGCAGAACGGGGATCCGGCGCCGGTACTGTCCGGACAGGCGGCGGAACAGCTCCCATTGCCGCATGGATTCCACGGTAAAGGCGCACACCGGCGGTCCGGAGCCCACCCACTTTTCCATGAGGCCGGGGTCCTTGACGACCCCGGAGATCACCAGTTTTTCCGGCGGGAGCTCCTGGGAATGGCAGATCCGCAGCTCGCCGGGGGAGCAAACCTCAAACCGGTCCATGGGGCCGCTGAGATGCCGGAGCAGGAAGGGGTTGGCCTTCACCGCATAGCACAGGGAGACCTTTTCCGGCAGGCGGCTCCGCAGCACGGCAATGCGGTCCAGCAGGGTGGGAATGTCAAAGACATACAGGGGCGTCTGGTAAGTGGATAAAAGTTTTTGTATATTCACTGGGTTCATTGTTACCTCCTTGTCTGTGCCAACAGGGCTTTTCGATCAGTCTTGCCATTGGGGGTCAGGGGAAGCCGGTCCAGCTTTTGGAGCTTGCCGGGCAGCATGAAGGCCGGCAGCCGGGGCTGGAGCAGACGGCGGAGCTGGTCCTCCTCCGGCCCGCCGCTGTAGAAGGCCCAGAGCCGCTTTTGGTCGAATACACAGCAGCACTGCTCCACGCCGGCGGCCTCCTGGATGGCTTTTTCCACCTCCTCCAGTTCAATCCGATGGCCCATGTATTTGATCTGGAAATCCTTCCGCCCGCAGAAAAACAGCTCGCCGGATGCGCGGTAGACGCCCAGGTCCCCGGTGCGGTAGATGGTTTCCGGGAAACAGGGGCTCAGCGGGTTCTGGACAAAATGCCGGGCCGTCTCCTCCGGCGCACGGTAGTATCCCAGGGCCAGGGCGGTGCCGCGCACGCAGATCTCACCGGTGCCCCCCGGCTCCCCAATTTCCCGCCCCTCCTCATCCAGAAGGAACACGTGCTCGTTGGGAAAGGGCTTTCCCAGGGGAATCCCGTCCTTGTAATCCCGGCTCCGGTCTAGAATGTGGTAGGTGCAGTTGCAGGTGACCTCGGTGGGGCCGTACAGGTTGACAAACAGGGCGTCCGGCAGGTGCTCCCGCCAGGCCCGCAGGTGCTTCAGGGGCATTACCTCCCCGCTGAACAGGATCTTGTTGACGCTGTGGGGCGTCTTGTAGTCCAGGCCGTGGAAGGCGCTGACCAGGCTCAGGGCGGAGACCGCCCAGATCATGGTGGTGATCCAGTGGCTGCAGAGAAAATCCAACAGGGCCGGCGGCTGTGAAAACAGCCTTCGGGGGATGATCACCAGAGTAGCCCCGGTTTTGACGGCAGAGTAAATATCCTTTACCGAGACATCAAAGTCAAAGGGCGCCTGGTTTCCAATCCGGTCCTCCGGCCCGATCCCAAACAGGGAGGTGAAGCAGTCAATAAAATCCACCACCGAGCGGTGGCTGACCACCACCCCCTTGGGAACGCCGGTGGAGCCGGAGGTAAACTGGACGTACAGCGGGTCCGTGTCCACCATCCGCTGCCGGATGGGGAAGAGCAGGCTGTCCTGTGCCGGCGTCCGCTGCAGCTCCTCCACCAGGAAGAGGGGGGCGCCGGGAAAGAGCTCCCGGGCCCGGGCGCTGGTGGTCGAGTCCACCAGGATGGCCGCCGGGGCCAGGACCGACCGGATCTGAACCAGGCGGCCTGCCGGAAGCGCCGGGCTCAGCAGCGAGTAGAAGCCGCCGGCCCAGACAGCCCCAAAGAATGCGTACAGCGCGTGGATCCCCTTCTCCATAAAAACGGCCACGGGAGCGCGCTCCCCGATCCGTTCTGCCAGGGCGCTGCCCACCCGCCGGCTGTTTTCCAGAAGCTCCCGGTAGGTGCAGCTGCCGGTTTCGTCCACCACCGCAATTTTGTCGGGAAACCTTCCCGCCGTCATTTCCAGATAAGAAAGAACATTTTTCATACCCAGGAAAACCTCCTTGGTTTTGTTTTGAAAGCCCGGCCGCAAAGCATAGCGGGAATGCGCAAGCGCGAAGCAATCCGAGGGCTTTTGTGGTTACTGGTGTACAGTATAGCGGGTGTTTCTTCACTTTCCCTATAGGGAGTCTTAAGTTTTCTTAAGTTTTCTGTTATTGACCCTCAAACCGGTTTTTCCTATAATGAAGGCGTGCGCCGCCGGCCAAAAAGGACACACAGCCGGATGGGAGAACCAAAGCGGGAGGAGCAAGATTGCAGTACAAGGTATTGATTGTGGAAGATGACGCAGATATTGTAGAGCTTCTGACGTTGTATCTGAACAGCCATGATTTTCAGGTGTTCTCGGCCTTTAACGGGGTGGATGCGTTGAAGATTGTGCAGGAGCAGGATATTTCGGTGGCGCTGGTGGATGTGATGATGCCCCGGATGAACGGGTACGAATTTATCAAGGCCGTCCGCCAGCATACCTCCTTTCCTATTATCCTGGTATCGGCCAAGACCATGGATGAGGACGAGGTGCTGGGGCTGAACCTGGGGGCGGACGCCTACATCAAAAAGCCCTTTAACCCGTTGGTGGTGGTGGCCCAGGTGAAGGCGGTGCTGCGGCGGGCGTTCCAGCTGGACGCAGCCTCCGGCGGAGAGGCGTCTTCGGTTCTGCAGGTGGGGGAGCTGGAGTTGGACACGGACCAGTTCCTGCTGCGCAAGCGGGGGAAAATTCTGCCTTTGACGCCGGCGGAGCTGAAGATTATGGCCATGCTGATGCGCTCCCCAGGGCGGGTTTACACCAAGGCCCAGCTGTACGAGTCCATCAACGGGGAGCGGTATGAAAACGATGACAATACCATGATGGTGCACATTTCCAATATCCGCTCTAAGATTGAGGATAATCCGGAAAAGCCCCAGTATATTAAAACGGTGAGGGGGTTGGGATACAAAATTGAATACAAAGCGCTTTAAAATCCGGAAAAGCCTGATTCTTACCTGTGCCAGGCACTTTTTGTTTTATTCGCTGTTTTTGCTTCTGGTGTACAACGTATTCAACTACTTCCTTTACAAACGGCTGAGCAATGCATTCCCTTCCATGGACCAGCTGCTGGAATACCAGGAGGAGCTGAAGGCAGAGGAGTTTTCCCAGATCCCGCTCAGCCATTCCCGGCAGTGCAGCTTTGTCGTGTTTGACGGGGAGGGGCGGACGGTCTATGCCACCAGCCGGGAGATTACGGAAAATATCCGGGCGGAGGATGCGGAGCTGATCAACGAGTATTATGGGGACAGCTCCTACTCGGTATATGAAAAGACCAACGCGGAGGGGGAAACCTTCTATTATATTTACCTGATTCAGGAGGAGGGGGATGCCGGTACCACCAAGCTGGTGGCCAGCTGTGTGCTGGATGCGGACGGCCAGATTGTGGAAGGCGATCTGTTCCCGGATAAGCAATCGCTGACGGAGACGGAGCTGAACCTGGTACAGGGCTTCTATGACGCCAATACCAGTGTGGGAAAGTATGTCTATCAGACGGATCAGGGGGAGGACCGGACCGTGATCCTGGTCTCGCCGCTGATCAATGCGGAAAACTATGAGGCAACGGTCAATCGCGTCAACCAGCTGTGGCTGGCGGCGGTGCCGGTGGTGGCGGCTGCTGCGGTGGTGGCCATCGTCCTGCTGATCCGCAATATTAAAAAATCCATCCTGCCCCTGAACCAGACCATGTCCTCCTACCGGGGGCAGGAGGGCTTTCAGGTGGAAAGCACGGACATCCCGGTGGAGTTCCAGTCTACCGTGGACAGCTTTTCCCAGCTGGTGGACCGTTTGTCCGCCATGCAGGAGGAAAAGGAAGAGATGTACCGGGAAAAGCAGCGGATGATTGCGGATATTTCCCATGACCTGAAAACCCCCCTGACGGTTATCCGGGGGTATGCCAAGGCGATTTTGGACGGGCAGGTGCCGGAGGAAAAGCAGCGCCGGTATCTGGAGACCATCTGCGGCCGGGCGGAGCTGGCCGCCGGGCTGCTGGATTCCCTGTTTGCCTATGTGCGGATGGAGCACCCCGGGTACCGGCCGGACAAGAAGGAAGTGGATTTGGGGGAGCTGGTCAAGGAGATTCTGGCGGAGCGGTACAGCGAGGTGGAAAACAGCGGCTTCCACCTGGAGGTGAACATCCCGGAGACGCCCATTCCTTTTCCGGTGGATGTGCGGCTGTTCCGGCGTCTGCTGGAAAACCTGCTGGGAAACACCCTGAAGTACAACCCGGCGGGTACCACCTTCTATGTCTCCCTGGAGGAAACACGGGAGCAGGTGATCCTGGTGGTGGCGGATGACGGTGTGGGGATTCCGCCGTCCATTGGCCGACGGGTGTTCGCTCCCTTCGTAACCGGGAGCAGCGCCCGCACTGCCGGGGAGGGCACGGGCCTGGGGCTTTCCATTGTGAAAAAAATTGTGGAGCTCCACGGCGGCACCATCTGCCTGGTGACGCCGCCGGAAGCGCCGTTCCACACCCAATTCCGGATGGAGTGGGACCGGCCGGGCTCATAAACGGCCGGCAAATACCTTCTGGTTTATACCAGCGGAGACGCTGATCTGAAATCAGCTTGTCAAGAAAATATAACAAATTCTTAGGAGAAAGCTCCCTCTTTCTTAATATGTGCCGGTGCCATTGTGGTATCATAGCATAGACAGGAGCCATAGGCTCAAGAGAAGGAGGTTGTAAAAGATGGCACGGAAGACGAAGCGCCGCCAGGCACGGCGCTATGCAGCCTGGTTTTTGGCTTTTGCGGTGCTGATTGGCTTGACAACCGTGTATATAGGGTGGCCTGAGCTTCAGCAGATGTTTGACGATGCCCGTGCCCAGGGGGTCTACCCCATTGTCGCCTCCGGATACCGCACCGCCAAGCGGCAGCAGGAGCCCTGGCATTACCGTTATGTGGGCAAGGAGGCCGCCGCGGAAATCCACCGCCAGGGCGTCTGTCTGGAGGAATACCTGGGGGCACGGTAGAGAGCACGGCGGCAGCCCTGGACGTCCGCCGGCTTACCCTTCCATCTGCCGGCCCAGAAAGCTGGCGGCAGTCAGGGCCAGCTTTTTCTCTGTCTCCCCCATGGAGGCTTTTTCATCTTTGCCCAGCAGCATCACCGCCCCAATCACATCCCCCTCGCAGACAATGGGGGCAATGGCCTCCGCAGCAATCTCCTCCATGCCGCTGTCCGTAGCGGAGACAAAGTCCTTGTCCCCCCGGGCGGCAATCACTACCTCGCGGCCGGTGAGCAGCCGCTCCAGGTCCCGGCTCACCGGCTTCTGGAGCAGTTCCTTTTTCAGGCCGCCGGCCACCGCCAGCACCTGGTCCCGATCCGTAATGCAGACCATGCAGCCGGAGCCCTGGGCTAAGGCGTCGCTGTACTGGCCGGCAAAGCCTCCCAGCTCCGCCATGGGGGAATATTTTTTCAGGATGATCTCCCCTTCTCTGTCGGTGAAAATCTCCAAAGGAGTGCCTTCCCGCAGCCGGAGAGTCCGGCGAATCTCTTTGGGGATTACCACCCGGCCCAGGTCATCGATCCTGCGTACAATTCCAGTTGCTTTCATAATAAAATTTCCTCCGTTTACTGTACTTTCCATTGGTGGCAGTAGTATCTGCAAATAGAGGAATTTTATACCTGAGGGTGGGAAGAATAGGGGCAAAACGCATTGTCCTGTCTGAAAGTTTGTGGTACACTTTTTCCATACCCTTCCGGCCAAACTAAAAGTGGCAGGGACAAAAAAGTATAGTCAATGTCTTTGGAGACAAGGACAGGAAGAAAGGATGTTGTATATGGCCCAGGATGGCAAAATTAAAAAGCGCAGCGAACAGCGGCGGGAGGATACCTGGTCCACTGAGGACCTGTATCCATCAGACGAGGCTTGGCGTGAAGCCTTTGAGACGGTGAAGAAGGAGGCGCCGGCGTTGGCCCGGTACCAGGGGCGGCTGGCAGAATCCGGCCAGGTTTTGTACGCGTATTTTCAGGAGAAGGAAAAACTGGAGGAGGCGGTGGAGCGGCTCTACGTCTATACTTCCCTGAAGAGCGATGAAGATACCCGAAATTCCGTGTATCAGGGGATGAAGGGGCAGATTTTGAGCTGGCTGGCCCAGTGGCAGCAGTCTATGGCCTTTGAGACACCGGAGCTTACCCAGCTTTCCACGGAGACCCTGGAAAGATTTTATCAGGAAAAGCCGGAGCTGGAACTGTACCGCCGGCTTATGGATGTGGTACAGCGGCGCAAGGCCCACACCCTCTCCCAGCCGGAGGAGGCCCTGCTGGCCGCTGCCGGGGAGCTGGGGGATGCGCCAGACCAGATTTACAGTGTGCTGGCCAACGCGGATCTGACCTTCCCCAGCGCCCAGGATATTTCCGGAAAGCTGCACCCGCTGACCAACGGCTCCTACGGAACCCTTATGCGGAGCCAGGACGCGGAGCTGCGCCGGGATGCCTTCCGGAACCTGTATGAGGTATATGGAAAATTTGAGAATACCATGGCGGCCACCTTAAACGCCCACGTGAAGCAGAACGTTTTCTTTTCCCGGGCCAGAAAATACGGTTCCTGCCTGGAGGCGGCCCTGGACCGGACGGAGGTTCCGGTTTCCGTGTTCCATCAGCTGATTGATTCGGTACACCGGCATATGGACACCATGTACCGGTACATGGCCTTCCGAAAGAAGCAGATGGGGCTGGAGGAGCTCCACATGTACGATATTTACGTTCCCCTGGTGTCGGACCTGGAGGTGGACATTCCTTTTGACCAGGCCCGGGACGAGGTGATTGATGCCATGGCCGTGCTGGGGCCGGAATACCAGGCGGTGCTGAAAAAGAGCTTTGAGCAGCGTTGGATGGACATCTATGAGAACGAGGGCAAGCGATCCGGCGCCTACTCCTGCGGCGCCAAGGTACACCCTTACGTGCTTCTGAACCAGAAGGATACCCTGGACAGCGAGTTCACCCTGGCCCATGAGATGGGCCATGCCATGCACTCCTACCTGAGCAACGCCAACCAGCCGCCGGTGTATGCGGACTATGTGATCTTTGTGGCGGAGGTGGCCTCCACCTGCAATGAGGCCCTGCTGATGAACTATCTGCTCTCCCGGACGGAGAACAAGAAGATGCGGGCCTACCTGCTCAACTATTTCCTGGAGCAGTTCCGGACCACCCTGTACCGTCAGACCATGTTTGCGGAATTTGAGGAGAAGATCCACCAGATGGCGGAGGCAGGGGAAACCTTGACGGCGGATATCCTAAAGAAGGAATACTATGGCCTGAACCTGCTCTACTACGGGGACGCGGTGGCGATGGATGAGGAGATTGCCATTGAGTGGGCACGGGTGCCCCATTTCTACTATAACTTCTACGTGTACCAGTATGCCACCGGCTTTGCGGCGGCCATTGCCCTCTCCCAGAAGATCCTGCAGGAGGGGCAGCCGGCGGTGGAGCGGTATCTGCAGTTCCTGAAGGGCGGCTGCTCCACGGATCCCATCTCCCTGCTGAAGATGGCCGGGGTGGATATGACTACGCCGGAGCCGGTGGACCGGGCACTGGAGTACTTTGCCCGGCTGCTGGATGAGATGGAGGAATTGATGGCATGAGCAAGAGAGAACTGAAGGATTCCTATACCTTTGAGGAGCTGCGGGAGATTATTGCGGACCTGCGCTCCGAGGATGGCTGCCCCTGGGACCGGGCCCAGACCTTTGAGAGCCTGAAAAAATGCCTGGCAGATGAAACCCAGGAGGTATTTGAGGCGGTGGATTCCGGGGATCGGGAAAACCTTTGTGAGGAGCTGGGGGATGTGCTGCTGCAGGTGGTCATCAACAGCCGGATTGCGGAGGAGGAGGGATCTTTTACCCTGGACGATGTGGTCAACGGGATCTGCCGGAAGATGATCCGCCGCCATCCCCACGTATTTGGGGAAGCGAAAGCCTCCACGCCGGAGGAGGCCCTTGGGCTCTGGAAGGAGATCAAACGCCGGGAGCGTGCCGGGGAACTGTAGGCAAAACGGCGGTCCTAGGCCGATAAAGGCACGTTTTTTCGAGGAATTTCCTTGACAAACCGTACAGAAACGATTATATTTTACTAAGAATCCGCAGGTAGCATGCGGAAGTTATCAGGAGGAAGATATTATGAACAAGACGGAACTGATTGCTGCCGTTGCAGAGAAGGCTGAAATCTCCAAGAAAGATGCGGAGAAAGCGCTGAAGGCTTTCACAGACACAGTGGCAGAGGAGCTGAAGAAGGGGGAAAAAGTACAGCTGGTCGGCTTTGGCACCTTTGAGGTATCCCAGAGAGAGGCCCGGGAAGGCAGAAATCCCAGAACCGGCGAGACCATGAAGATTGCGGCTACCAGAATGCCGAAGTTCAAGGCTGGAAAAGCCCTGAAGGATATGATGAACTA
>CAJFTW010000057.1 GCA_904420025.1 Candidatus Pseudolachnospira avium | reverse complement strand
GGTGGAAATACCGGAGACGGCGGGAATACCGGAGACGGTGGAAGCACCGGAGACGGCGGGAACACCGGCGATGGTGGAAATACCGGCAATGACGGGAACACCGATAACGGCGGGAATACCGGCAACAACGGGAATACCGGCAACACCGGTAACGGCGGAAATACCGGCAGCAATGGCAACACGGGCAGCAACGGCAATACCACGGACAACCCGCCCAAGACCTCGGACGGCGGCAGCGCCTGGATGCCGGTGTACCTGGGCGGCCTGGTGGTTGCCCTGGCCGGACTCAGCGTGCTGTTTAAGAAAAAGTTTGAGGAGTAACCGGCAGACAATCGAAAAAGCAGAATAAACCAGAACCCCCTCCCGTGATCCAGGCGGGAGGGGGTTCTTGGTATAGAGGTAAAGAAGAGTAAGTGTTCATAAGCACGTCTTTCCAAGATTCATATCCGGGCAAAAGAAAAACCGCTCATAAAAAGCGGCGCCCAGAAGGGAGGCTGACAAGCAGTTCCCGACATTTATCTGCCATCCGAAGTGGGTCGTCGATAAATCTTATTATAAGCAGGTCTTCTGGCTTGCGGATCTACACGGCCCTCTCCCTTCCCGTTTTCACAGTGGTCTGAGAGGCGCTCCCCGCTTACAGCTGCAGGACAGCTCCGGACTCTCACCGGATTCCCTTTTCACCCGCCGGAGCGGGCACTTATAACGTGCAATATGAAACTGCCTTTATTATACGCATGGATGCGGAAAAATGCAAGTGGTTTTCGTGCATTTTGTACAGATATTTTGCCGGGGCGGCGGGGGAGGTTCAGCTCCCGGGCAGGATCCGGAACGCCACCTCATGGCCGTTGACCAGCTGGCTCCGGTGGGCAAAGAAAATCCGCCCGGAACAGCCTGCCTGCAGCACCTCCCGGCTGTAGAGGGAAAAGGCCTGGGTGTCCCAGATTTGCCAGTTGTAGTTGAGCGTGGTAGTGTCATAAGGCTGCGGCGTCCGGAGTACCACGTAGGGAAGGCCAAAGTCCATGGCCTCCTCGGTTCGCTGGTAACCGGTCTCCATCATCCGCACATGCGGGATCAGGTCCCCAGGGAGATAGAAGCTGGACAGCTGTACCCCGTAGCGGTAGCCCTGCAGCACCTGGAAGATGCGGGCGGCAATGCGCTGGGTGGTTTCCCCTTTGTCGTAGCCGGGAAACATGCGGTTGATGTCCGTATTGTCCGATGCCCAGAACCGGCGCCCCACGTTCATGGAAAACTGGTTGGCGCATGGAATGACCAGCACGCCGCAGTCCTGGGAGAAGCATCCTTTTTCCTCCAGAACCTTCAGCTTCTGGATCAGCTGGGAGCAGATGTACATCTGCTGCAGCTCGTTCCCCCGGAGTGCCCCCATAACCGCCAGGGATTTGGCGCCGGCGGTTCCAAACAGCCATCCCTTCACCGGCAGGGACGGACGGTAAGGGGTTTCAATGGAAAACAAAAGCTTTTCTCTCATAGCGAACCTCCCAAAATCCGGGCCACCAGTGATCCGCCGCTGACCACTGGATATTCCCGCAGTGTAAACAGCAGGCCCGAAACCGGGCAGGTCAGCCGCTCCCGGATGTTTCCGGTCAGCGGGTCCACAATCATCCCCAGCTCCTGGCCGGCTTCCACCTGGGACGCGTGGTCCGCGGAGGGGAGAAAGATGCCGGGGCTGGAAGCGTTGATGAAGGAAACGTGGCCGTCTGTGCTGATGATGGGGGAGGCGGTGGGGGAGACACTTCCCTTCCAGATTCCCATATAGGACATCAGGGAGAGGATTCCGTGGAACAGCTGTTGGGTGTAGGCCCGGGTAATCCGCATGCCCACCCCCATCTCCACCACCAGGGTGGGAGTCCCGGCTGCGTTGAGGCTGTAGGCCAGGGTGGATTCCAGCACGGTGGCGGACGCGTAGATACAGATCAGATTCATATTCAGATGGCGCGCCAGCGGCACCAGGTCCTGGGCGGTATTTTCGCTGAGGCGGACCTGGGGGATCTCCCACAGAAAAATGTTGCTGGCGTGGATGTCCACACAGACATCTGCTCCTTCCATATCTTTCATAATCCGGGACGCCAGAACACCAGGCGTGGCTGGCGCCCTCCCCCACCGGCAGGCCGTTGACATACCGGGCCGGCAGGCCGGCCAGATGGGCCAGGGTCAGAAACACATGGGCAAAGTCCTGGCAGACGCCCTGCCCCAGGGAAAACGCCTGGGACACGGTGGTCTGGGTGGTGGTGATCCCCGGCACATAGCGTATATGCCGCCGGACTGCCTCTGAGAGGGCCCAGGCCCGGTCCGACGGGCGGTCCGGCAGCTGAAGGCTGGCCAGAAAGGCTTCCATGTCCGGCGTGGGCTGGGTCAGCGCCGAGGGGTACCGGAACAGAGGGGCGCAGGTCTCCGGCCTCCGCCGCTCCGGCTCCAGCCGCGCTGCCCCCTGGACGGTGTACCGGAAATGGTCGTGGGGTTCCTCCAGCCGTCCCAGCTGGAGCAGGATCCCGAAGCCGTCCCGCTGCTGCACATAGGTTGTATAGGGGGACAGGGTCAGGGAAACTTCCAGAATTTTCTGGCCGGGAAAGGAGGGCGGGATACACCGGAGGGCAAAGGTGTGCTGCCGCACCGGCTCCTGGAATTCCAGCAGGATGTCGTAAAAAAAGACGAATCGCTGGCTCATACCAGAAACAGCCCTTCCACCACCTGCAGCAGCTCCTTCTGGGGTAGCCTTTCCTGCTGCAGAACCTGCCGGGACAGGGCGTCCAGGCAGGCCGTATCCGTGGTCAGATCCGCCTTGTACAGGTGGTTCAGCAGCTTGCGCAGCTCCGCGTCCAGGGAATCCTGGCGCCAGTCCAGGCGGAGCATCAGGCTGATTCGCTCCGTGCGGATCCCCGCCTGGGTGACGCTCTGGTAGCTTTCCCGTTCTACCGAGTCCGCAAAGCTGCCCCGGAACGCCATAATGTCGTCCAGCACCCACTGGAGCTCCACGGTGGGGCCTTCGCTGCGGGCCGCCAGCTCCATGGCAGACTGGGCCATCTGCAGGTAGGCCAGGGTGGAGGTGGACAGGATTTCCCGCAGGACCATACCGTTGCCCAGCATGTTGTCGGCGCTGGAGCGGAGGGAGCAGGGGGCATCCGGGGAAAACAGGTAGCGCTGGAAAAACTCATGGGAATTCTGGTACGGGCAGGGGATGCCCATCCGCTGGCAGAAGTCCTGGTAGTCCATATCTGTTCCGTCAATCCGCCGGTCCAGCTGCTTCAGCAGGTACTGCAGGGTGCTGTAAACCCGTTCCGAATACCGTCCCAGCCAGAACAGGCGGTTTTGCATGGTTAATGAGATCGAATCCATGTATCCTTGAAACCTCCTCCCTGAGAAGAATTGACAATAAAGCTGTCCGGGTTCCGGGAGAAACGGGTGAGCCCGCTGGGCCACACCACGCTCTTGTTCGCCCCGGTGAGGACAAAGGCCCGCAGGTCCGCTTTGCGGTCCACCTGCTGATCCCCATCCAGAATGGGAAGCTCCTGGAAGTCAATGACCTCCTGGGCAATAAAACGCCGGGGCTGGGCCAGAATGGTCCGGCGCATGTCCTCCAGCTGCTCCGCCGTCAGCTTGCTTCCAAATACCACGCCGTATCCGCCGGCCTCCGCCACATCCTTGATGACCAGGGAATCCAGATGGTCCAGCACGTATTTCCGCTCATCCTCAAAGAAGGGCAGGTAGGTGGGGGCGTTGGGCAGAATGGGCTCCTCCTTCAGGTAGTAGCGGATCATCTTGGGGACAAAGCAGTAGATGCCCTTGTCGTCCGCCACCCCGTTGCCAAAGGCGTTGAGGACGGCCACATGGCCCGCCCGGTAAGCCGCCATCAGGTTGGGAATGCCAATGAGGGAATCGGGCTGGAAGGTCAGCGGGTCCATATATTCATCGGAGACATGCCGGTAAATGGCGCCCACCCGCTGGTCTCCGTGGGTGGAGCGGTAGTACAGGACGCTGTCCCGCACGTACAGGTCCGAGGACTCGGCCAGCACAGCCCCGGCCTTCTCTGCCAGGTAGGAATGCTCAAAGTAGGCGGCGTTGTAGCGGCCAGGGGTGAAGACCACGTTGATCCCGCCGGTGTTGACACTGTCCATGACGCCCCGCAGCAGATCCCCATAATTCCGGTTGTCCAGAATGCTGTGCCGGTGGAAGGCCTCCGGGCTGCACCGGCGGCAGAGCTCCCGGGCAATCAGCGGGTAGGAAGCGCCGGAGGGAATCCGCAGGTTGTCCTCTAGAATATACCACTTGCCGTCCTTGCCCTTGACCAGGTCAATGCCGGAAATATGGCTGTAGATGTCCCGCACCGGGACAATTCCCTCACACTGGGGGAGGTACCCGGGGGAGCGGAAGATAAACTCCTCCGGAATGCCCCCGTCGGACACAATATGCTTCTGGTCATAAATATCCCGAAGAAACAGGTTCAGTGCCGCCACCCGCTGGCGCAGGCCCTTTTCCAGCAGCGCCCATTCATCCGCTTCCAGGACCCGGGGAATGGGGTCAAAGGGAAATAAGCGTTCCTGGAACACGCCGTTTTTATAAATGCCAAATTTTACACCGTACCGCGCCAGCAAAACAAAAATATTAAAAAATACAGAGAAAATATATTGAAACGGAACGAGATTATCTGAATGTGGAAACTCTATTTTGGGGAAAAGTTAAAAAAGTCTGTTATTTTAGATCCTCCCCGGAAGACGGAAACAGGCGGCGGCGGAAGCGCCGGTTCAGCTCCATACTGACGGCAAAGGTGACCAGCTCCGTCACCGGGACGGCCAGCCAGACCCACTTCAGGTTATGGGTCAGCAGAGAGAGGGCAAAAAAGCAGAAAATCAGCAGTGCACACTGCCGCAGAATGTTGATCAGCATGGCGTAGCGGCTGTGATCCAGGGCCTGCATACTGGTGGACAGGACCATGGAGGCGGCGCCAAAGGGCAGGGAGATTACACAGACCCGCAGGCAGGCCAGGCCAATCTCCCGCATCTGTTCGCCGGCGCTGAAGAGGGTGAGAATGCCCTGGGGAACCAGCTCCAGAATCACCAGCAGCAGGCACATCAGGGCGGCACTGCCCCAGACGGCCAGGCGCATGGTCTGATTCACCCGGTCCGTGCGCCGAATTCCATAATTATAGGAGAGAATGGGGACAATCCCGTTGTTGAGGCCGTAGGTAGGCATGTAACAAAAATTCTGAAGCTTCATCCAGATCCCGTAAACCGCGGTGGCCGTGGTGGAGTAGACCAGCAGAATCTGGTTGATGAAAAAGCTGGTCAGGGAGGAGAGCCCCATGGTGATGATGGAGGGCAGCCCCACCCGCAGAATGTCCCCGGCGGCGGACAGGGAAAAGCCTGGCCGCAGCATATCCTGCCGGACCGCCGGATTGTATTTGCGGTTCAGGGCAATGGCAACCAGGACGGCGAAGATCTGCCCGCCCACGGTGGCGTAGGCGGCGCCGGCAATGCCCAGCTCTGGAAAGGGGCCGATGCCGAAAATCAGAAGCGGGTCAAAGATCAGGTTGAAGATGGCGCCGGAAGCCATGGCGGCCATGGAGAGCACGGACCGGCCGGCGGAAACCAGCAGCCGCTCATAATATTTTCCGAAGATGGTGCCGCAGGAAAAGCACCAGTTGATGGCCAGGTACACGGTACCCATCTCTCCAATCTCCTGTACATCCGTCTGCAGCCGGAACAGAGGGCGGGAGGCAAACAGGCCGAGGAAAAGAAAGAGCGCCGTAAACAGCAGGCCCATGGTGGTCATGGTGCGTATGGCAGCGGAGGCGTTCTCCCTTTTCCCCATGCCCATATACCGGGACCAGACGGCAGAGACGCCGGTGGCAGTGCCCACCGCAATGGCAGTGACAATCTGCTGCATGGGAAAGGCCAGGGATACGGCGGTAAAGGCGTTCTCCGAAATCCTGGCGACAAAAATGGAATCCACTATGTTGTACATGGCCTGGATGAAAAAGGAAATCATCATCGGCAGGCTCATTCGGATCAAAACCTCTGGCACCGGAAGCTCGGCCATCTGGCACATGCGGTCCGTTTTTTCGCTGTTCATAAGCACCTCCACTCTCGGTGTGCCGGCAGCCGGGTCCCGGTTGGGCGCAGGCCGGCGCAGGCATCGCAACCATTTGCATGGACCTATCATACACCCGGCGCGGCAAAAAGGAAAGTGCCGTCCACAGGGAAAGTCCCCCGGAACGGCACACGGAGCTTTCATGGTTGGTGATGTCCGCACCAGCGGGCATACAGGTTTCGTTTCCTGGTTACGGCTGCGGATCCCGGATCTTGTCCTTGTGGTAGATGATGCTGCAGTAGCCGTAGGTCATAATCCGCCGGTCCCCGGTGTCCGGCTTCCAAAATTTGTAAAAGTCGTAGGGGTTGGGAACCCGGCGGGGGATAATCTTGCGGCCCTCCGGATCCGGCTCTGGCATAATGGGCTGGGGCGCGTAATACACTTGGCCCTCATACCCCTTGAGGATTTTGTCTAGGCATTGGGTCTGGCGGTAGAGGAGCATGTGGTCAAAGGCAAAGCCGCCGCCAAAGATCCAGTCAATCTCCCCGATGTGCGCATAGAGCCGGGCCACATTGCGGGCGTAGGTCTCCACCGTAGTCTTTATCTCCTTGTAAGCAGGAGTGCCCAGCTCATCGCCGGAGAATAGCAGCCGGTTTTTCCGGTCCAGCAGCACCAGGCTGCCCGGCGCGTGGTCCGGCACCGCAAACACCTCCAGCTGCCGGCCGCCCAAATCCAGCAGGTCCCCGTCTTTTACCACCTGGATGGGGTACTCCCGGGGAATGTCCAGATCGTTCAGGTAGGCATACCGGTAGCTGGGGCTGGTGAGAGCGTCCTTGCAGGGCTGGGTCATACAGACCTCGTCAAACTGGTAATTGTTGACGGTGTGGTCAAAGTGCTCGTGGGTGTTCACCGCCCGGCGGATGGGCTTGTCCGTCAGGGTCTGGCACATCTCCCGCAGGTTGCCGCAGCCATTTCCGGTATCAATGACCAGGGCCTCCTTCTCGCCTTCTACCAGGTAGATGTAGTCTCCGGCGGTGGTAATCTGCCAGGTGCCGGGGGCCCGCAGCCGGGCCTTGAAATAGGGCTCATCGGCCCGCTGCAGGGAACCGTCGTCCGCCTGGATCCACCAGTCATGGAGCGGGGAAAAATCAATCTCTCGCATTGCTGTTGCCTCCCTCTTCTTAATGAAACCTGTGCTTTCTGTGTCTATTCTATTATTGTACAAATAAAAAGGCGTGTCAATTCTAAATAACAGATTATTGCCGGGAAATAGATAGAATTTTTGGATGGAATATAAGGAGAATGTATATCAGGATGAAGGCGTCAAACGGTATTTTGACGCCCATGATACACGGATTGCGGTACAATCCGTTTGCCGCCGCCGCCGTTCCGTGCTATACTGTTCCCGAAGTGCGCGGCCGGCGGTACACTGCCGGCGGAGACGGAAAAGGAGGAAACGGTGGACAGGGACCAGGAGCGGCTGAAAAAATTTCGAGAATCCGGGCAGGAAGCGGTGCGGCTGCAGCTGGCTCTGGAGGAGTACCGGCGCAGCGGTACGCTGGCCCCGGAGGCGCGGGAGGAGTACCGGCGCTATCTGCAAAGGCGCCGCCGCCCGGCGGCGGAGGCGGTGATCCGGGAGGGAAGCCTGGAGCAGCTGCAGCGGCTGTGGGCTGAGGGGATTCTGACAGGGCGGGACCGGGAGGACTGCCTGGAAAAAGCCTGGCAGGCAGGCCAGGCGGAGATGGCTGCCTGGCTGCTGGAACCCCAGGGATCCCGGGAGCTGGCGGCTTGGGGACGTCCTCTGTCCGGCAAGCCCCATGCAGGCGGCGCTGCCGCTGTACCGGGGAGGAAGCCGGGCTTGGGGCCGGATTCCCCGGAATCCGGGGGCGCGGCCATTCTCCGGCTGATCCGCAGTGGTTTGCAGCTGCGGCTGCCGGCCTTTGCCCTGGCTTTTGGGGCGCTGCCGGCAGCGGAGGACCCCCAGCTGGGCTGGTGCCTGGGAACAGACGGGCAGCGGCTGTACTTCCAGCCCAGGCTGCTGAAGGAGCAGTTTCAGCGGAGCCGGCAGGAGCTGGAGCGAGTCTATCTGCACACGTCCCTCCACGCCCTGTACCTGCACGTGGTGGCGGAGCGTGGGCGGAAGCCGGAGCTCTGGGAGGCGGCCTGCGACTGGACGGTGGAGTACCAGGCGGCGGAGCTGCTGGACAGCGGGGCGGATGGCCCGAAGGGAAGCTCGGGCCGGGCGCTGCCGGCGGCGGAGCCGCGAGCCCTCTGGTTCCGGCAGCTGGAGGAGACAGGTGTGCCAGTGCAGGCGGAGGCCGCTTACCGGTGGCTGGAGGACCATCCGGAGGCGGTGCCGGAGCTGCAGGCCCTGTTCCGGCGGGACGCCCACCCCTGGCAGTGGGAGCCGGCAGCACCGGCTCTGCAAACTTCCGGCGGCGGTGCTGCCGGAGACGGAGGGGCGGCAGGAGGCGGCGGGGAAGGCTCCGGCACCGGGCGCCAGGAGGAGCAAATGGCCGGTTCTCCTCCCACTGCGGCGGAATGGAAGGAATGGCTGCAGGCCCTGGGGCGGATGGAGGAGACCGCCCGGCGCTGGAACCGTATACAGGGGCAAGTGCACCATTCAGCCGGAGCCCGGCAGGGGCGCCGGGGAACCCAGGCGGGCAGCGGCCAGGAAACGGCGGTGCTGGAAAAGCGGCGGAAGGTCTTTGACTATCGCCGGTTCCTGAAGCGGTATGCGGTGTTCCGGGAGGAAATGCAGCTGGATATGGACAGCTTCGACTACCTGCCCTACCTTTACAGCCGGGAACACTATGAGAAGCTGCTGCTCCTGGAACCTCTGGAATATGCGGAGGTGAACCGGCTGGAGGAGCTGGTGATTGCCATTGACACCTCCGGATCTTGCTCCGGACCGGTGGTGCGGCGGTTCCTGGAGGAGACGTATCAGATTTTCAGCGAGACGGAAAACTTTTTCCGGCGGATGCAGGTGGCAGTAATCCAGTGCGACTCCATGATCCAGGACTGTACCCTCATCCACTGCCGGGAGGAGTGGGATGCCTACGTGAAGGGATTGAAGATACAGGGGCTGGGGGGCACGGACTTCCGCCCGGTGTTCCGGCTGGTGGAGCAGATGCGGGAAAAGGGCCAGCTGCGGAACCTGAAAGGGCTGCTGTATTTTACCGATGGGGACGGGATCTATCCCTCCCGGAAGCCTCCCTACGAGACGGCTTTTGTATTCCTGAATGACACTTATCAGAAGCAGACGGTGCCGGACTGGGCGGTGACGCTGAACCTGCGGCTGTAGCTATGGAGGGGCAGACTGTTGGAACGGCCGGAAGGCTCCGGATATACGGGGAAAGGACACCATGAATATTAAGGAAGCGAAAGAAGAGATACTGCATACGGTGCGGGCCTACACCGCCCGGGATGCGGAGGGCCGTTACCGGATTCCGGTGCGGCGCCAGCGGCCGCTGCTGCTGATGGGCCCGCCGGGCATCGGCAAGACCGCCATCATAGAGCAGGCGGCCCGGGAATGCCAGGTGGGGCTGGTGGCCTACACCATCACCCATCACACCCGTCAGAGCGCCGTAGGCCTGCCGCTGGTGGAAAAAAAGATGTACGGCGGCCGGGCGTACACGGTGACCGAGTACACCATGAGCGAGATCATTGCCTCTGTATACGAGCAGATGGAGCGGACCGGGAAGAAAGAGGGGATCCTGTTTATAGATGAGATCAACTGCGTCTCCGAAACCCTGGCGCCCACCATGCTCCAGTTCCTCCAGTGCAAAACCTTTGGCAGCCACCGGGTGCCGGAGGGCTGGGTCATTGCCGCGGCGGGGAATCCCAGCGCCTACAACCGGTCCGCCCGGGAGCTGGACATGGCCACGCTGGACCGGGTGCGGTGCCTGGATATAGAGGCGGATGTGGGGGTCTGGCGGGAATACGCGGCCCAGGCCGGTGTCCACGGGGCCATCCTGTCCTACCTGGAAAACCGTCCCCAGAATTTTTACCGGGTGGAGGGGGAAGGCCCGGAGCGGCAGTTTGTCACCGCCCGGGGCTGGGAGGACCTTTCGGACCTGCTGAAGGCGTACGAGTGGATGGAGGTCCCGGTGACGGAGCCGGTGATCCGGGAGTACCTCCAATGCGGCCCGGTGGCGGAGGATTTTGCCGCCTGGTATGGGCTCTACGCCCAATACCGGGAAGCCTACCCGGCGGAGGGGATCCTGTCCGGCACCGTGTCCGCGGAGGCCAGGGCCCGGGCGGAGGCCCGGCTGCAGGCGGCAGCGCCGGATGAGCGCCTGGGAGCGGTGCAGCTGCTGCTGGACGGCATCCACCGGCGTCTGGAGCGCTGGCGGCGGGAGCAGCAGGACACGGAATACCTGGCCCGGAAGGTGGATGTGCTGAAAAGCTGGAAGCCGGAGGGCGCTGGGGAGGGGGCGGAGGCCCGGGTGGAAGATTTCCTGGAGAAGCAGGCTCAGGCCCTGGAGGTGCAGCGCCGGGCCCAGATCCTTCCGGCGGAGGAAGAGGAGCGGGAGGAGCGCTGCCTGCGGATCCTGCGCCAGGCGGAGGCAGAGGCCCGGGCCGCAGGAGCGCACTGCTTTTCGGAGCATGCGGCGTTCTTTGAGGGCCTGCTGCGGCGGCAGGAACAGGCCCGGCAGCAGGAGAAGGCTATTGGAGAGGCCATGGACCGGGCCATCGGCTGGGTGGCAGAGACCCTGGGGGAGAACCAGGAGCTGCTCCTGCTCCTGGCAGATCTGACCCGGAGCCCGGACAGCGGCCGGTATCTCCGGCGGCATCCGGAATCCCGGTATTACGCGCACCGGCCTCTACTGCTGGTGCAGGAACAGGAAGAAAGGCTGCGGCGGCAGCTGAACCGAACATAACGGACAGGAGGAAGCGCAATGGCGGCGGAAAAGCTGTACTATCAGGATGTGTTTATGCGGGAATTCCAGGGGACTGTGACCCGGTGCGAGCCTTGGAAGGGCGGTTTCCGGGTGGCCCTGGACCGGACTGCCTTTTATCCGGAGGGCGGCGGCCAGCCCTGGGATACCGGGACCCTGGGGGAGGCGGCCGTGCAGGAGGTCCATGAGAAGGAGGGGGAGGTCTGGCACTATACGGACCGCCCTCTGGAGGTGGGAAGCACGGTGACCGGCCGCATAGACTGGGAACGGCGGTTTGACCTGATGCAGCAGCACTCCGGGGAGCATCTGGTCAGCGGCCTGGTCCACGCCCGGTTCGGCTATGACAATGTGGGCTTCCACATGGGCGAGGCGGTGATCACCATGGACTTTAACGGGGAGATCCGGCCGGAGGAGCTGGCGGAGATTGAGGCCCAGGCCAACGCCCGGGTCTGGGAGGACCGGGAAACCCATATCTTCTATCCGGATGAGGAGGAGAGAAGGCAGCTGCCCTACCGGAGCAAGAAGGAGCTGACCGGCCTGGTGCGGCTGGTGGAATTCCCCGGCACGGACCTGTGCGCCTGCTGCGGCCTCCATGTGGCCCGCACCGGCCAGATTGGCCTGATCAAGCTGCTCTCTGTGCAGAAATTCCGGGAGGGTGTCCGGGTGGAGATGATCAGCGGCGGCCGGGCCCTGGCCCACGTCAACCAGCTGGAGGAGCAGAACCACCGGATTTCCGTGCAGCTCTCCGCCAAGCCGGGGGAGACGGCGGCGGCGGTGGCCCGGCTGGGGGAGGAAAATTTTGCCCTCCGGGGCCGGATCATGGAGCTGGAGGAGCGGCTGTTTTCCCAGAAGGCGGCGGAATGCCGGGGGGCCGGGAATGTGCTGCTGTTTGAGGAGGGGCTGGAGCCGGATGGGGTCCGGAAGCTGGCGGCGGCGGTGATGGAGACCTGCGGCGGCCTCTGCGCCGTGTTCTCCGGGGCGGACGGCGCCGGCTACAAATATGCCCTGGGCCAGAAGGACGGCAACCTCCGGGAGCTGTGCCAGGAGATGAACCGGCAGCTTTCCGGCCGGGGCGGCGGCAAGCCCTTCTTTGTCCAGGGCAGCGTGTCCGCCTCCCGGCGGGGGATTGAGGCGTTCTGGGCACAAGCCCTTCCGGACGGGGGCCGCTGACCATCGGATCCGATTACGCGCTTATCGCACAAAAAAGGAGCGCTAAATGCGCTCCTTCAGATAGGTGTAAGCTTTTTTGTATTTTTCCAGTCTCTGAAAATCTTTTTCTGTGGGGTGGGGGATCCGGCGCAGATCCATGTTGTGGGTCAGGTCCGCCAGCTTCACCTGCGCAGCCATGGGATCTTGGGCCAGCTGTTCTATGTATTCGGAATAGGGTTGGCCGGGCCGCCGGGTCAGCAGCTTCAGGGACTTTAGAAGCCGCGGCGGCAGGAGGGGCGCCAGCTGCTCCAGGGAAACGTCCGTGTCCTCCGGCACATCGTGGAGAAGCGCCAGAATTTTGCTCTCCGTGCCGGAAACCTGCCGGGCCACTGCCAGCGGGTGCAGCAGGTACGGGCGTCCGCCTTTATCCACCTGGCCCCTGTGGGCCTGGGCGGCAATGCGGAAAGAAAGGGTATAGAGTTCCGGTATGGTCGTCTGACGGCGGCAGGCATCCATGGGTTTGCTCCTTCCTATTATAAAGGCACATACATGAAGTTTGATCCCCTTCACTGTTAGTATACGATAACCAGCGGGATTTTTCAATGCCTGTACGGAGGAAATTTACCCGGAATTTACCCGCATTTTACCGCAATTTATCGTGGAAAAATGCCTTGACTTCTTCCATTCTTGTGATATAATGGATAAGCGCGCATTCAGAAGCGTTTTCTTTTTGTGTGCATGGGAAAAATCCCAAAGAAATCTACAGGAGGTGAAACGTATGCCCACATTTAATCAGTTAGTGAGAAAAGGCAGACAGACATCGGAGAAAAAATCCACCGCACCGGCTCTGCAGAGAGGTTACAACTCCCTGCACAAGAGAGCGACCAACGAGTCCGCTCCCCAGAAGAGAGGTGTGTGCACAGCTGTGAAGACCACCACTCCGAAGAAGCCTAACTCCGCTCTGAGAAAAATCGCCAGAGTTCGTCTTTCTAACGGGATTGAAGTGACCAGCTATATTCCGGGTGAAGGCCACAACCTTCAGGAGCACAGCGTGGTTCTCGTTAGAGGCGGCAGAGTGAAAGACCTGCCCGGTACCCGTTACCACATCGTTCGTGGCACACTGGATACCGCAGGCGTGGCAAACCGCAGACAGGCCCGTTCCAAATACGGCGCCAAACGGCCGAAGAAATAAGGCCGGATCGCGTAGCACTCTAACTGTAACGTGTAGGCATACTTAACCATAGACCATGTCCTGCACGGACACACAGAACGTGTGAGTACCGATGAATTAAACAATAATATTTAAGGAGGGAAGTAACGTGCCGCGTAAAGGACATACCCAGAAAAGAGACGTGTTAGCCGATCCGCTTTACAACAATAAGGTTGTAACCAAGCTGATCAACAATATCATGCTGGACGGCAAGAAGGGCGTTGCTCAGAAGATTGTTTACGGCGCTTTTGCCCAGGTGGAGCAGAAAGCCGGCAAGCCGGCGCTGGAGGTCTTTGAGGAGGCCATGAACAATATTATGCCGGTTCTGGAAGTCAAGGCAAAACGGATCGGCGGTGCCACCTACCAGGTGCCCATCGAGGTGAAGCCGGAGAGACGCCAGGCCCTGGCCCTTCGCTGGCTGACCATGTTCTCCCGCAAGAGAGGCGAGAAGACCATGGAGGACCGTCTGGCCAACGAAATCATGGACGCATCCAACAACACGGGTGCAGCTGTGAAGAGGAAAGAAGACATGCACAAGATGGCAGAAGCCAACAAGGCGTTTGCTCATTACCGCTTTTAATTAGGAGGAAAACCTGTGGCTGGAAGAGAATATCCGTTGGAGAGAACCAGGAACATCGGGATTATGGCTCACATCGACGCGGGCAAGACCACGCTGACCGAGCGTATCCTGTATTACACTGGTGTGAACTATAAAATCGGAGATACCCACGAGGGCACGGCCACCATGGACTGGATGGAGCAGGAGCAGGAGCGTGGTATTACCATCACCTCCGCTGCTACCACCTGTCACTGGACTCTGGAGAAGGACAACAAGCCTGCTCCCGGAGCACTGGAGCACCGGATCAACATCATTGACACCCCCGGCCACGTAGACTTCACTGTAGAGGTGGAGCGTTCCCTGCGTGTGCTGGACGGCGCCGTAGGCGTGTTTTGCGCCAAGGGCGGTGTGGAGCCCCAGTCGGAAAACGTGTGGCGTCAGGCCGACACCTACAACGTACCCCGTATGGCCTTCATCAACAAGATGGACATCCTGGGCGCCAACTTCTACGGCGCGGTGGACCAGATCCGCACCCGCCTGGGCAAGAATGCCATCTGCCTGCAGCTGCCCATCGGCAAGGAGGATGAGTTCAAGGGAATCATCGACCTGTTTGAGATGCGGGCCTATATCTACAATGACGACAAGGGTGAGGACATCACCATCACCGACATTCCGGAGGATATGGCGGATGATGCGGAGCTGTACCACACCGAGCTGATTGAGAAGATCTGTGAGCTGGACGACGATCTGATGATGCAGTACCTGGAGGGCGAGGAGCCCACGGTGGAGGAGCTGAAGAAGGTTCTCCGCAAGGCTACCTGTGAATGCACGGCCATCCCGGTGTGCTGCGGCTCCGCTTACCGGAACAAGGGCGTACAGAAGCTGCTGGACGCCATCCTGGAGTTTATGCCCTCTCCGCTGGACATCCCGCCCATCAAGGGTGTGGATCTGGACGGCAACGAGGTGGAGCGCCACTCCTCCGATGACGAGCCGTTCTCCGCTCTGGCTTTCAAGATCATGGCGGATCCCTTTGTGGGAAAACTGGCCTTCTTCCGGGTGTACTCCGGCACTATGAACTCCGGGTCCTACGTGCTTAACGCTACCAAGGACAAGAAGGAGCGTGTGGGCCGTATCCTGCAGATGCATGCCAACAAGCGGCAGGAGCTGGATAAAGTGTACTCCGGCGATATTGCCGCCGCGGTGGGCCTGAAGGTGACCACCACCGGTGATACCCTCTGTGACGAGCAGCATCCGGTAATTCTGGAGTCCATGGTGTTTCCGGAGCCGGTTATTGACATTGCCATTGAGCCCAAGACCAAGGCGGGCCAGGACAAGATGGGTGAGGCGCTGGCTAAGCTGGCAGAGGAAGATCCTACTTTCCGGGTTTCCACCAACAAGGAGACGGGCCAGACCGTGATTGCCGGTATGGGCGAGCTGCATCTGGAGATTATTGTGGACCGTCTGCTCCGGGAGTTCAAGGTGGAGGCCAATGTGGGTGCCCCGCAGGTTGCCTACAAGGAAGGCTTTACCAAGACCGTGGAAGTGGACAGCAAATACGCCCGCCAGTCCGGTGGACGTGGTCAGTACGGCCACTGTAAAGTACGCTTTGAGCCCATGGATGCCAACGGTGAGAAAACCTTTGAGTTTGAGTCCGAGGTAGTGGGCGGCGCCATCCCCAAGGAGTATATCCCGGCGGTAGGCGCAGGTATTGAGGAGGCTGCCAAGACTGGTATCCTGGCAGGTTACCCGGTGCTGGGCGTGCGGGCTGTGGTGTTTGACGGCTCCTACCATGAGGTGGACTCCAGTGAGATGGCCTTTAAGATTGCCGGTTCCATGGCTTTCAAGGATGCCATGCAGAAGGCCGGCTGCGTGATCCTGGAGCCCATCATGCGGGTGGAGGTGACCACGCCCGAGGAGTATATGGGCGATGTCATCGGCGATATCAACAGCCGCCGGGGCCGCATTGAGGGCATGGAGGATCTGAACGGGTCCAAGATGATCCGCGGTTTCGTCCCGCTGGCGGAGATGTTCGGCTATGCCACCGACCTGCGTTCCAAGACCCAGGGCCGCGGTGCCTACTCCATGTTCTTTGACCGGTATGAGCCGGCGCCCAAGGCAGTGCAGGAGAAAATCATCGCCAACCGGGGAAAATAAACCAGGAGTTTCCTACGAAATTCCAAAAATCGCTTGAAAAAACAAGGCTTATGCAATATAATATTACACAGCCTGATTTGTAACGAAACAAGTTTGGATTGCCTGAGAGGCTAAAATCAAGGAGGACATTCAAAAATGGCTAAAGCTAAATTTGAGAGAACCAAACCCCATTGTAACATTGGTACCATTGGTCACGTAGACCATGGCAAAACCACTCTGACTGCTGCCATTACCTATGTGCTGCACAAGAGACTGGGAACCGGTGAGGCTGTTGCCTTCGAGAACATCGACAAGGCTCCGGAGGAGAGAGAGCGTGGTATCACCATTTCCACCGCTCACGTAGAGTATGAGACCGAGAAGCGCCACTATGCACATGTGGACTGCCCTGGCCATGCTGACTATGTAAAGAACATGATCACCGGCGCTGCTCAGATGGACGGCGCTATCCTGGTTGTGGCTGCCACCGATGGTGTTATGGCCCAGACCCGTGAGCACATCCTGCTGGCCCGTCAGGTAGGCGTGCCCTATGTGGTCGTGTTCATGAACAAGTGCGACATGGTGGAAGATGAGGAGCTGCTGGAGCTGGTTGACATGGAGATCCGTGAGCTGCTCAACGAGTATGAGTTCCCGGGCGATGACACCCCGATCATCCAGGGTTCCGCTCTGAAGGCTCTGGAAGATCCGGACGGCCCTTGGGGTGACAAGATCATGGAGCTGATGCACACCATCGACGAGTATATTCCGGATCCTCAGCGTGACACCGACAAGCCTTTCCTGATGCCGGTTGAGGACGTATTCTCCATCACTGGCCGTGGTACGGTTGCTACCGGCCGTGGAGAGAGAGGTGTGATCCATGTTTCCGATGAAGTGGAAATCGTAGGCGTGAAGGATGAGAGCCGCAAGGTTGTCTGCACCGGCGTTGAGATGTTCCACAAGCTGCTGGATGAGGGCCAGGCCGGTGACAACATCGGTGCTCTGCTCCGCGGCGTTCAGAGAAACGAGATCGAGAGAGGACAGGTTCTGGCAAAGCCCGGCACCATCACCCCTCACCACAAGTTCACCTGCCAGGTGTACGTGCTGTCCAAGGAAGAGGGTGGCCGTCATACGCCTTTCTTCAACAACTATCGTCCGCAGTTCTACTTCCGTACCACGGACGTGACCGGCGTTTGCGAGCTGCCGGAGGGCGTTGAGATGTGTATGCCTGGTGACAATGTGCAGATGACCGTGGAGCTGATCCACAAGGTTGCTATGGAGCAGGGTCTGCGTTTCGCTATCCGTGAGGGTGGCCGTACCGTAGGCGCCGGCACCGTTTCCAGCATCATCGAGTAAGCTGCACCCCTGCAATTTCACAGATGAATCCGGGAGGATGTCCCAAGGGTGGCTGGTCCATCCGGAGGGCATCCTCCCTTTTTACAACGAAAGCCCGGTCGCAAAGCATAGGCGGAATGGGCTGCTTGCAGGCTAGCCCGCTTGTGCTTTAGCGACGCTGAGAGAGGAGGCGCGGAATATGCCGGAGTCCCCGGAATATATCAAAAATTTGAAAAGCGAGTCGGTGGTGCAGCGGGTGATTGACTGCCTGACGGAGGCCATGGTCTCCCGCCAGCTGAAGCCAGGGGACAAGCTGCCTCCGGAGCCGGAGCTGGCGGCTGCTTTCGGCGTGGCTCGTACCTCCGTGCGGGAGGCCATCAAGATCCTCACCTACCTGGGGGTGCTGGAAAGCCGCCGCTCCGAAGGAACCTTTGTGGTAAGCGGCTTCCAGGAGAGTATGATCGACCCCATGGTGTACGGGATTATCCTGAACCAGGGGGAGGATTTTGAAAGCCTCATGGAGCTGCGGGAGATGACCGAGGCGGGCATCCTGCGGCTGGCTATCCGCAAGTGGAGCCCGGAGAAGCTGGCGTTCCTTCGGGAGCGGCTGAGCCAAATGGAGCGGCTGGCTAATGGGACGGACACTGACCTGGAGGCCTTTTTCCAGGCGGATGATGACTTCCACAATGGGGTGTCGGCGTTGTGCCAGAATGCCCTGGCGGATAAGATCAACCGGGTAGTGCGGGTGCTTACCTATGCGGTGCGACACCACACGGTGGAGAGCATGATACGCTCCGGCCGGGTGGAGGAGCTGGTCCAAGCCCACCGGCGGATCTATGAAGCGCTGGAAAGCCGGGATGCGGGTGGGCTGGAGGAAATTATCCGCAACACCTATTTCCTGGAGGTGGCCCGGCAGCAGGAAAGGGAGAATCCGGTTCGGAAAAATTAGAATGTGGAAAAAATCCTATTTTCGGGGGTTGACAAACCCCCCTTTTTGTTATAGTCTAATGTCAGACATAAGACATAAAGGAGGCACAGACAATGGAACAACCTTTGAGCCTGGTGCAGTTGCAAAATACGTGTGTGGATCTGCGGAAGGAGATCGTCACCATGATTTATCAGGCCCAGTCCGGCCACCCGGGGGGATCCCTGTCCGTGGCGGAGTTTGTGACAGCCTGCTATTTCCGGGAGATGCGTGTGGACCCGCAAAATCCCCGGTGGGAGGACCGGGACCGGTTTATTCTCTCCAAGGGACATGTATGCCCGGCCCAGTACGCGGCCTTGGCCATGAGGGGATACTTTGACCGGAGCCAGCTGGCCACCCTGCGGCGGGAAGGGTCCATTCTCCAGGGGCATCCAGACATGAAAAAATGCCCGGGTATTGACATCTCCACCGGTTCCCTGGGCCAGGGGCTGGCCTGCGGCGTAGGCATGGCCCTGGCGGCCAAGCTGGACGGGAAATCCTTCCGGGTCTTTGTGGCCTTGGGGGACGGCGAATGCGATGAGGGGGAAATCTGGGAGGCCTGCCAGACCGCTGCCAAATACAGGCTGGACAATCTGGTGGCCTTTGTGGATTACAACAACCTGCAGTTGGACGGCACCTGTGATGAGGTAATGCCCCTGGGGGATCTGGGGCAGAAGTTCCGGGAGTTTGGACTGGATGTATACGAGATAGACGGCAACAACATGGAGCAGATGGTGGCAGCCTTTGACCTGGCCCGCACGGTCCGCAACGGAAAGCCCAAATGCATTCTGGGCCGTACCGTAAAGGGCAAGGGTGTCTCTTATATGGAAAACGCTTGCGAATGGCACGGTATTGCCCCCAATGAGGAGCAGTACCGGCAGGCCATGGAGGAATTGGACCGGCAATATGTACCGGAGGAAGAATCCAATGGGAACGCCGGGCAGCCAGGGAAGGCTGGCGGCCCGGTAAGCAGGGGATGCGCAGGGGAAGGAGGAGCAGCGGTATGACCATACAGGAAAAGCGGGCCACCCGGGAGGGTTTTGGCCAGGAGATTGTGGCGCTGGGGAAGGAGAACCCGGATATTCTGGTGCTGGATGTGGATATTGGAAAGTCCTGCAAAACCGGGGAGTTCCGGAAGCAGCTGCCGGGGCAGTACCTGAATGTGGGCATTGCGGAGCAGAACGGCGCCGGTGTGGCTGCAGGGTTGGCAACCTGCGGGAAGATCCCCTTCGTGGTCACCTACGCGGCGTTTGGATCCATGCGGATGTGCGAGATGATCCGCCAGGAAATCTGTTATCCCAGGCTGAATGTGAAGCTGGCCTGCTCCCACGGCGGCCTGACCCCGGCCAACGATGGGGCCAGCCATCAGAGTATAGAGGATATGGGGATCCTCCGGACCATCCCCAACATGACGGTGGTGATGCCGGCGGACTATACAGCAGCCCGCAAGCTGGTGCGGGAGGCAGCTATCTACGAGGGGCCGGTGTATCTGCGGTTCACCCGGGATGCCGTGCCGGTGATCTACGGGGAAGAGGAGGAATTTACCATCGGCAAGGCCAAGTGGCTGAGGGAGGGTACGGATGTGGCCATCCTGGCCAATGGAGACACCCTGTGCCTGGCGCTGGAGGCGGCGGAGCTGCTGGAGCAGGATGGCATTTCCGCCCGGGTGCTGGACTTTCATACCATTAAGCCCCTGGATGTGGAGGCAGTGAACCAGTGCCTGGAGGAAATTGGGCGGGTGATCACCGTGGAGGATCACAACATCCTCAACGGCCTAGGCAGCGCAGTGGCAGAGGTGGCCGCTGAACGTGGTCAGGGCATTCTGCGCCGGGTGGGCGTCCAGGACCAGTTTGGTATGTCCGCTCCCTATGAGCGGCTGCTGGCCCGAAACGGGATTACCGCGGAACATATTGCGGAACTGGCCCGGGAGCTGCAGAAGATGCCCGGGAGATGAGCCAGGCGGGGAGGGCCCCGGCATGGGGCACATCCCTGGCAAGGAAGGAGAACTGCCGGCATGCGTTAGACGGCATGGGGAAGGGCTGCCGGATTGGACAGAAAATCGCACAACAAAGAAAGGATGGAAAAGGCAATGTTGGATTTCAGCGGACAGGTGGTTTTGGTGACGGGGGCCGGTTCCCCCAAGGGAATTGGCCGTACGGTGGCCCATACCTTTGCCAGGCAGGGGGCGCAGGTAGTAATCTGCGACATCAACCAGACGGGTGTGGAGGCCAACGTCCGTGAGATGGAGGAGAAGGGCTGGAAAGCCTATGGGGCCGTGGCGGATCTGTGCAATCCGGATTCCGTGGAGGCACTGACGAAGGAGATTGTCAGCCGGTATGGGCGGATTGACGTGCTGGTGAACAATGCGGGCCTCTCCCAGAAGGTGACGGTGGATGAGATGACCCTGGAGGACATGGAGCGGATTTTCCGGATCAATGTGTTTGGCCTGTTTTTGATTACCCAGGCGGTATGCCGGGTGATGAAAGAGCAGCGGTATGGACGGATTGTGCATCTCAGCTCGGTTTCCGCCAAGCGGGGTGGCGGTATTTTTGGCGGGGCCCACTATTCCGCTTCCAAAGCGGCGGTGCTGGGTTTTTCCAAAAACCTGGCCCGGGAGGTTTCCCAGTACGGCATTACCACCAACTGCGTGTGCCCGGGGCTGATCAACACGGACATCTGGAAAAGCCTTCCCCAGGAGCAGGCGGATGCGGTGATCGCCGGAATCCCCATGGGGCGCCCGGGGGAGACCCAGGAGGTGGCCGATGCCATTGTGTTCCTGGCGTCCCGGGAGGCTTCCTACATTACCGGGGAAGAGATTGACATCAATGGCGGGCAGCACATGGACTGATGCCATAAAAATTTCAAAATTTCATAAAAAACGGTGACCATTCGCCCCCTTTTGTCATATCTATATAGAAGGCCCTGGAGAGATGCTTCTCCAGGGTTTTCTGCTGCCAGGCTGCCCGGAGGAGGCGGCCGCGGACAGAAGGCTTCCCGGCGTCCGGGGCTGTGGAGGGGAAACGGAGGGAACAGAATGCGGATCATTGAGGCGGAAGGGATTTCCAAACACTACGGGGAGGGTGAGGCCCTGGTCAAAAGTGTGGACCAGGTGACCCTCTCCATACAGGCCCATGAGATTACGGCCATTGTGGGAAAAAGCGGCTCCGGTAAGACCACCCTGCTCCATATACTGGGCGGGCTGGAGCCGCCGGATGCGGGCACCGTGCGGGTGCTGGGCCGGTCCTTGTATGAGCTGCCGGACAGCCGGCGAACCCGGTTCCGCCGGGAGCACATTGGCTTTATCTTCCAGAAATTCCAGCTGATCCCGGAGCTGACGGTGCGCCAGAACATCCGCCTGCCCCTGGAGGTGGCGGGGAAGAAGGTGGACCGGGAGCTGGAGGCGGAGCTGCTTTCCCTGCTGGACTTGGAGGACCGGGTGGATTTTTACCCCCATCAGCTCTCCGGCGGCGGGCAACAGCGGACCGCTATTGCCCGGGCCCTGCTAGTGAAGCCGGAGCTGGTGCTGGCGGACGAGCCCACTGGGAACATAGACCAGGAGGCCGGGGCGGCTCTGCTGGAATTCATCCGGGAGTCCCACCGGCGGTTTGGCCAGACCTTTGTGGTGGTCACCCATGACCCGGAGGTGGCAGCCATGGCTCACCGGAGGATTTTCATCCGGGACGGGCGGGTCTCCGAGGAGATATTCCAGGAAAACTGCTCCGGAGAGGGGGGCGGGGAACAGCCGGAGGCCGCCCAAGGGCTGCCCTGGAAATTTTCGGCAGAAGGGAGGGCGGAGCTGTGAAAGTGTTTGTGCGCTACAGCTTTTACGGGGTGGTCAAAAGCCGCCGGTACCGGCTGCTGTTTGCCGGGGTGATTTTGTCCATTTTGCTGCCGGTGCTGTTTTTGACGGTGACGGAGAGCCTGTTTGCCACCACCCGGGAGAAGCGGCTGGATATTTACGGGGAATTTTCGGATCTGTACTATACCTCCCTCTCTGGGGAGGAGACGGCAGAGCTGCTGGAAACCGGCGCCTATCCCTCCGGCCTGCCCTGGCAGGGAAACCGGGAAAACACCGGCGGGCTTTACCGGCTGGGGGAAGTGGGCTACGGGGAGGAGGCCGCCCTGTCCGGCGGCAGGCTGCAGCTGGAGGAGGGCGTTTTCCCGGGGGAGGGCCAGGCGGCAGTGACCCGCTATGAGGCGGAACGGCAGGGCCTGTCCCTGGGAGGCCAGGTATCCACGGCGGCGGGGACGTTTACCGTATCGGGGATTCTGCGGGATTACGGAAGCCTTTGGTGCAGCAACAGCAGCCAGACGGCGGAGCAGCGGGAAAACCCGCAGATTCTCCTGTGCCGGGAGGATTTTGCCGCCTGGGCAGGGAGCCAGCCGGAAGCGGAGGTGACGGTCAAGTACATGGCGCTGGGGGCGGAGGTTGCCTCGGGGCAGTACCAGGCGGATTATAATCTGGTACAGAACGAGCCAATCCTCCACAGCAGCTTCCAGGTGCCCCAGGTGATCCTGTGGCTTACCTACCTGTGCGCGGGCATCCTGCTGCTGCAGCTGATGCGGATGGGGCTGCCGGGCATCGGGGAGAAGATGCGGGTGTACCGGCTGATAGGCGTGCCGGCCCGGCAGATTCCAGGGCTGTTCGCCCTGGATCTGTTTTGGCTGTATCTGCTGGCGCTCCCGGTGGGGGCGGCAGGCGGCGTGGCCCTGGCCTTCCTCTTCTGCACGGCGGGAAGCTGGCTGGGGGAGACGGAAATCCTTTTTTCTCTGACCCCTTCCTATCTGCTGGGAGCGGTGGGGATCAGCCTGCTGCTGATGTTTCTGGCCGGTCTGGGGCCGGCCTTCGCCCTGAGCCGGGTCAGCCCTCTGGCGTCCGATCCGGGAAGTACTAGGCGGAGGCGGCTGTTCCCGGTGCTCACCGGCCTCTTCCTGGTTGGCGTGTTTTTGCTGTACGGCAGCTCCCGGTGCTATCTGCGGTTTTATCAGGATCAAAACCTTTCCCTGCCGGTGTTCGGCAAGCTTGCCTCGGACTATGACTACGAGCTGCTGGCCAGCCGGGTCAGCAGCGACACCAGCTACATGGATGAGAATGGGTATTCCCTGAGCCTGTCGGTGATGGAGGAAGGGGACGTGATGTTCCTCTACAACGCGGCCTTTAACGGTGCCACGGACCAGGAGCTGGAGGAGCTGGCCGCATCCTCTGGGGTGCGCCGGGTCGCCGGCTACAAGGAAAACACGGAACTGTATATGCAGGCCGATCCGGCGGACTCTTACCAGACCGCCCGGAACAGCCTTTCCGGAGGTGCGCTGCAGCCGGAGGTGACGGAATTCTTTGGCATGGAAGGGGACTGGATGGATACCTCCCTGGCCGGTTATTCCGATGAGGAGCTGCTGTCCTTCCAGCCCTACGTGACGGAGGGGGAGATCGACCTGGAGAAGCTCCGCTCCGGGGAGGAGGTGATCCTGGTGGCGCCGGATCTGGCCATAGAGGAACTGACCTTCTCCGATGGCCTCACCGGGCAGCAGATTATCTTTCTGGAGCCGGGAGGATACACAGGGGCGCCCGGCCAGTACCGGGCGGCGGGCTGGCAGGTGGGGGAGGCGGTGACCCTGACGGAGCTGGCTTCGGAGAATCCGGAGCTGACGGGCTTTGCGGATATGGAGATTATCCGCAAAGAGCTGGAGCGGAAGGATTACACGGTGCGGATTGGTGCCATTATCCGCAGCCGGGTTGGCTGGTTTGAGGATAGCTGGCGCCCAGACCCCACCTTCCGGTTTCTTACCTCCAACCAGGCATTTGACGTCCTGGGCATGGAGCGGACCTACGACCGGGTCCGGGTCTACGGGGAGGCCGGGGCAGATCCGGTACAGATGGAGGAGACCATGCTGCGGTTTGCCGCCGCCCACCCGGACATGTCCTTTGACAACCGGTACAGCCGTATGGTAGAGTATCGGCAGTATTTCTGGATGCTTTCTATTCTGGCAGGCACCCTGTCTATGCTGGCGGTGTTCATGGGGCTGGTGATGCTGGGCAGCCAGCTGCTGCTGCAGGTGACGGAAAACCGGAAGTGGTACGGGCTGTACCAGGTGGCCGGGGTGACACGCAGACGGCTGCTGTTCCGGACGGCAGTGCCGGTGGAGGCGGCCTGCGCGCTGGCCTGGCTGGCATCCTTGTTCCTGGGGAGCCGGTTGGCAGAGCATTTCTGGGCCCTGGGGGATTCCTACCTGGCCCAGGCCCACGGGGCAGTGCTGCTGCCGGCGGCACTGGCGCTGGCTGGCCTGGCCATGGTGCCCGCCGGGAACTATCTGTGCCGCCAGAGTATCGGCGCTCTGCTGAAGGCGGATGAGTGAGGAATGGAGGATGGAGAAGGAGCAGGGGATGGGAAAGGAGTTTATGGAGCGGCTGTACCGGGAAAATTACCAGCGGATCTACCGGTATTGCTGCGGAAAACTGGATGGATCCCGGGCGGAGGCGGAGGACTGTGCCATGGAGGTTTTTGTCCGGGGCTATGAGAAGGTCCGGGAGCTGATGCGCCATCCCTGCCCGGAAAAGTGGCTGTACCTGACGGCCCGGCACGTGGTGCAGGAGCAGTACCGCCGCCAGATCCGGGTAGTCCCCCGGGAGGCACCGGAGGACTGGGGACGGGTCACGGTGGGAAATTGGCCAGCGTCCGGCGGGGAGCAGGACAGCCAGTGGCTGCTGCCGGAGACGCCGGCCATTACCGCGGAGGAGCTGTGCCGCCGTCTGAAGCCAAAGGAGCAGGAGCTGTTCCGCCTGGCCTTCCTGGAGGAACGTCCTCTGGGGGAGGTGGCCCAGATCCTGGGAATCCGCTACACTAACGTGACCACCCGGGTACACCGGCTGCGGCGGAAGCTGCAGAAAATTTTGCAGAAGGAGTACTCTGTGGAGGGGGCGGCATATACGGACAAAGGTGGAAAGCAGAAAGGGGGCGAGTGACCATGGATGGGAAAAAGATGGAAGCGGCGGACCGGTACCTGGAGCAGGAAGATTTTTCCCCGGAGGAGATGGACCGGCTGGTGGGGGAGGCCCTGGGGCCGGATGCGCCGGATCCTCTGGAACCGAAGGAGATGGACCGGATGTGGGAACAGATCCGGCAGCGGTCCCAGCGGGACCGGTTGTATCGCCGGTACCGGTCCATGAAGGTGGCCTGTGTGCTGCTGGTGGTGCTGTTTCTGGCTTCCCAGTGGAAGCCGTTGCTGCTGCTGGGGCAGCGGGCGGCAGAGTCCATGGGGATTGGCTGGGGAGAGGAAGACAACCGGACGTTTCAGGAGTATTCCTTTGAGCTGAAAACGCCCCGGAATTTCCCGGAGCCGGACGAGACGGGAACCGCCAGCCGGAGCTTTTCTTCCTGGGAGGAGGCGGAGGAATATCTGGGGCTGACCTTCCGGCGGTTAAAGGATATGGAGGAGCGGCAGGTGTATCTGAACAGTGTCACCCCCGCCCTGTGCTGCCTCAGCGCCAGCGCTACAGATGACCGGCTCATCTCCGGCTACGAGGTATACTTCCTGCGGAAGCCCATCCGCTTTGAGGTGCATCTGAACGCGGACCAGATGGAGATGGTGGAGGTCCGGGGCCTGGAGCTGGCGGTTTACGAGGACACGGAGGCACAGCGCTACGTGGCCAGCTTCTGCGAGGACGGCATGGTCTATATGATCTGGAGCTGGAGCCAGGGGACCCGGGAGGAGTTCCTGGAGGCGGTGGAGGCGCTGCTGTAAGGGCGGCAGCGGACGCCAAAAGAGGGACGGCGGATCCACTCCGCCGTCCCTCTGTGCGATCCCGCCGCCGGGCGGGATCGCGCTCACTGGGAGAAGCGCTCCCGGCTCAGCATATACAGAATGTCGAGATACGCATCACTGTACTCATCCGCATAGATCACCGGATAAGCCACGCCTTTGCAGGTATACGTATCCAGGAAATCCTGCACCGCCTTTACCACCTCTTCTTCGGTGGCATCCTTGGCGGGCGGAACCGTGTAGATCCCCAGGGCAATCTGCTCGCCGTATTGCTCGTAGAGCATCTTGAAGTCATTCATCGGCTGGCCGCACCAGGTGTCCACGCCGGCTTCGATCATGGCGGGCACCAGAGGTTCGTTT
>CAJFTW010000056.1 GCA_904420025.1 Candidatus Pseudolachnospira avium | reverse complement strand
TGCTTTGCTAACTGCTCCCTGTGTACTAGAAAAAGCAATCGCTTAGGGCGCAATTCCCGCAAAGCGAAAGCAGATGCATAAGTCTTTCCTGTACCGGTGGCAGAAATCAAAAGTCCTCGATCGGCTCCCTCCTTCCACAATCTTTGGACATTTTTTACCACTTCTACCTGCATAGCATTGGGTTCCAATCGGTATTGGTCCAGAGATGGAATCTGTGTTTGCCGGGCAATCCTTCTCTGCTCTTTGGCCAGCCGGTATCGAACTCGATAATTTTCTATAAAATCCACATATTCCAGACTTTCCGGAGCTTCCCATAACTCCTGAAATTCTCGAATGACGGCCCCCACCGCTTCTCCAGAAGAATAGCCTACCAATTTCGTATTCCATTCTCGATTCACCTTCAAGGCTTTAGCGGTAAGATTGGAACTGCCCATTAAAATTCGGTATAACTCCCCCTGCCGAAAAATATACCCCTTGGTATGAAAGCCATCATCCTTATCCTGCGTCCAGAACATTTTCAGCTGAATATTATGAAGCGAGTATAGTTTATCCAATGCTTCCGGCTCGCTGAACAGTTGATAATCTGTCGTCAGAATTTTTCCTGGGATCCCCTTTTGCTCCAATTCCTGCAAAATTTGCAATAACGGGGTAACGCCTTCCTGGGTAATAAAAGCTACACTGATTTGAAATTCATCACAACGTTGAAGCTCCTGTTCAATCGCAGAAAGAACCAATCGCCCCTGCCGATAATCATTCGAAACAAATTCTGGACGATATGCCAGATTGGAATGCGTATTCCGGTCCAGGAATGCCGTTTCCCATCCTTTTTGCAATTCTTCTCTCAGATGCATAAATTTACTCCTTCATTTTCTGCTGAAGCTTTCGTCTGATCAACTGGTTCCCGCCAGCAGCTCCTCCAGGCTCCGGGGTTCATATCCCATATAGGAATGCATGCACCCGACATTGATGGCCCGGAACACCGACTCCCCCTCATGGCGGATAGCCGGATTCCGGTTCATAGCCGCCACGCTTTCCTGGAAAAACGCATCCTCCAGGGAATTGTGGGTGTGGCCGTACAGCAGAATGCTGCCCCGGTGCTGGCCGTTCCACATGAGGATTGGATAGTGGGACAGAATTACCTTGTAAGGGACCTTGTCCGCCGTGTCATGGAGCTCCTTGTAATCGCAGATCTCCGCAAACAGCTGCTGAAGCCGGTAATCCGAAAGGTCATCGTGGTTGCCCTTGACCAGCACCTTCCGCCCCTTCAGGCAGGCCATCTGTGAAATCAGCTCCTCATTCTTTCCCCGCATGCCAATGTCTCCCAGAATATACACCATGTCCCCGTTGGTCACCTTTCGGTTCCACCGCTCCCGCATGTCCCGGTGCATCTCCTCCAGGCTGTCATAAGGCCGTCCGTCGTAATTGGGTCCGTCTCCCCGCACCTGGCCCCGGCAGCACAGGTGCAGGTCGCTGATATAATACTTCATGTATACCCCTCCTCCATCTCGCGAATTTTCTGATACAGGAAGCGGTTGGCCGGCTCTCTCTCAACTGATCTGCCACCGGACATGGCTGCCTTCCTCATCCTTGGTCACCAGCAGCTGGTCCTCAATCTCCTGCTTCAGCTCCGTCACATGGGAGATGATGCCCACCAGCCGGGAGCCCCCGGCCATCCGCTGCAGCACCTTCACCGCCTGGCTCCGGGCGTGATCGTCCAGGGAGCCAAAGCCCTCGTCAATAAACATCATATCCAGGTGGATGGCAGCGGAGCTGGCCTGAATCTGATCCGCCATGCCCAGGGCCAGGGAGAGGGCCGCCATAAAGGACTCGCCGCCGGAGAGGGTCCGGATCTCCCGCTCCTGGCCGGTCACCGCCGAGTAGACCATCAGGTCCAGGCCGCGGTTTTTGCCCTCCCCCGCCTTCTCCAGGCTGTACATCCGCAGCTCAAACTGGCCGGCGGTCATGTCCCGGAACCGGCGGTTGGCCGCCTCCAGAATCTGCTCCAGGTAATACCGCTGCACATAGGTCTCCAGATCCATCCGGGCGCCGCTGACGTTGCCGGTGACCATCCGGTACAGGCTGTCCAGCCGGGTGTAGGCCTCCGCCGCCTGCCGCCGGCTCTCCATCTGGGCCTTCAGGGCTTCTGCCGCCCCCTGGTTGGTCCGGTACACGGTCTGCAGCCGTTCCCGCACCCCCTGGGCCTCCTGCCAGGCTGCCTCCGTTTCCGCCGCTTCCTGCTCCAGGCGCTCCAGCACCGGCCTGGGCTGGCCGCCGATGGCCTCCCGAGCGGACATCTGAAGCTGGGCCGCCGCCGTTTTCCGGGTCCGGAAGTCGTGCACCTGCCGCTGCAGTTCCTCTGCCTCCTGGCGGGAATAGCGGCCTGTCAGCCGCTGCCATTCCGCCTCCGCCAGCTTCCGGGCGATGCAAGCCTCCTGATATTCCTGCTGCCGCTGCTGCCGGATCCGCTGCTGTTCCGGCAGCTCCTGCCGGTACCGCTCCACCAGGGTTTCCGCCTGCTGCCGGGAAGCCTCCGCTTTTTCCTTGTTTTCCCGGGCCTGGCGATACGCCGCCTCCCGGGCGTCCCGGGCCTTCCGGGCCTCCCGGAGCGCCGCCTCTGCCTGCGGCCGGTCCGGGAAATCCCGCTGGGCCTGCAGCTGCTCCCAGGCTGCCTGGCTGGCTGCCAGCGCTTCCGCCGCTGCCGCCGCCTGCCGCCGGGCCTCCTCCACCGCCTGCTGCCGCTGCTGACGGGCCTCCTCTGATTTCTGCAGCTGCGCCCGCAGCGTCTCCAGCTGTTTCACCTGCTGCTGTCTGTCGGCTTCCTCCTGGCTCAGCTCCTGTTTCCGGCGCGCCAGCCGCTGCCGGATTTCATCTAAAAATGTGTTATCGGACAGCCGTTCTTCCTGGGGGAACGTTTTTCCGGACGGCAGCTGTCCTTCCTGGGAAAGCGGTTCCCCGGTCGCCGGCCCCTCCGCGGAAAACAGCTCCCCGGCCTGCCGCCGCAGCCGCTGCACCGCCTCCCGGAAGGTCTGCCGCTTCTCCTCCAGGCGGGCGGCCTGGTTCTGGGCTGCCCCTGCCTTCCGCTCCTGCTCTTCCCGCAGCCGGCTGACCTCCTGCTGCTGTTCCTCCAGGGTTTCCCGGCGGATGTCCGCCAGCCCCTCCGCCTCCGGGCAGGGCCGGGGATGCTCCCGGGAACCGCAGACCGGGCAGGGCTCACCGGGCCGCAGCTCCCGGGCCAGAAAGCCTGCCTGGGCATCCAGAAAGACCTGGCGGTTCCGCTCATACTGTTCCTGGGCCGCCTGGTACTGCTCCCGGATCCGGCTATATGCCTCCTGGGCCGTCTCCACCGTCTTCTCCTGCACCGTCAGCTCCCGCTGCTGCCGCTCTGCCTCCCGGACATCTGCCTGCCTCTCCTGGATCTCCCGGAGCCGGTTCCGGCACTGGACCAGCCGGGCCTCCGCCCCTTCCAGCTCCTCCGACTGCCTTCTCCACTCCCGCTCCTGAGCCTCCCGGTGTTCCTGGCTCTCCAGGGCCTGGCCCAGGGCTTTCTCCCTTTGCTGCTTAAGCGCTTGGTTCCTTTGCTCCAGCGCCTCCGCCTGTTCCAGCTTGTCCAGGATCTCCAGGGCCCGCTGCACCCGCTGCTCCGTCTGGCTATAGGCTGCCAGCTGCCGGTCCCGCTGTTCCCGGGCCGCGGCTTCCTGTTCCGCCTCCTGCCGTGCCTGGTCCCGCAGTCCGGGCAGGGCTTCTTGCTCCCGCCGCAGCTTTTCCCGGGTCTCCGCCTCCGCCTGGGCCGCGTCCCGGTACCGCCGGTACACCGCCTCCACCTGCCAGGCGTTCTGGATGCGGGCTGCCAGCTTTTCCCTTTCCTGGATTTCCGGCTCCTCTGCCGCGCAGGCGGCCAGGGTCTGCTCCGCCTGCTCCTGCTGGGCAAACAGCTTCTCCAGGTTCCGGGCCCCGGCCAGGGCCTTCAGGCTGGCATCCCGCCGGGCTCCGGCGGCCTGAAAGTCCTGTTCCGCCTGGTTCAGCCGCTTCCGCAAGAAATCACAGGCCTGGGCCAGGGTTTCCTGCAATGCCTCCAGCTCCGTAACCGAAAGGTTCTTGGCCCCGGCCACCTGGGCGGCCCGTGCCGCCAGCTCCGGCGCGCCCTCCCACTCCGGCACCGCCTCCACCCGGGCCGCCTCCCGCTGACAGGCCTTCCAGACCGTCACCAGCTCCTGCTCCCGGGCCTTTCTCCGCTGGCCCAGCTCCTCCCCTATGGCCTGGTACAGGTCCGTGTGGAACAGCTTCCGGAAGATTTCCTTTTTCTGGTCGGAGCTGGCACGGAGCACCGCCATAAATTCCCCCTGGGCAATCATGGCCACCTGCATAAACTGGGCCTTGCTCAGCCCCACAATCTCCGCCAGCTTCCGGTTTGCCTCCTTCTGGGGATATTCGGTGCCGTCCGGCAGAATCAGGGACACGGAGGCACTCTCCGGCCGGGTGCCTGCCTTCCGCTTCAGCCGCCGCTGATGCCGGGGGACCCGGCGCACCGTGTACTCCCGGGCCTCCGGCCCGCTTCCCTCCCGGAACCGCAGCTCCACAAAGGGCTCCTGATCCAGCGCCGCAAACTGGCTCTGAAGCTCCGGTCCGTCCTTCTTGCTGGCGCCGGAGCTGGCCTCCCCGTAGAGGGCAAAGACGATGGCGTCAAAGATGGTGGTCTTACCTGACCCGGTATTCCCGGTGATCAGAAACAGGTTCTGGTTGGGCTTTTCAAAATCAATCACCGTCCGTTTTCCGTAGGATCCAAAGGCCTGCATGGTCAGCTGAATCGGTCTCATTCCCCTCCCCCTTCCTGTACGGTGCGGATCACATCCTGCAGAATCTCCTCCTTAGCCGCGTCCAGCTCTCCCAGGAACCGGCGGCAGAGCTCCAGCGGCGGCAGCTCCTCCTGCCGCACCAGCGCCTGCCGCTCCGGAGGCCGGCCGGGCAGCTCCCGGCGGATCTCCAGCAGATATGGGAACGCCGCCCGCAGCCGGTCCTGCATCTCCCCCACGTCCAGGTCCCCCGGATCCGTGAGGATCACCGTCACGTAATCCCCGCAGCCCCGAGCCAGCACCTCCGCCAGGGTCCCCCGGAGCACCCGCACCTGCCGCAGCGGCGTCAGGGGCAGCACCGTGGTCCGCACGTCCCCCTTGGGCCCCAGCTCCACCTGGATTACGCCCTTCTGCTGGCCGGCCTCGCTGACCGAGCAGGCCAGAGGCGTGCCGCAGTAGCGGTACCGGGAGCTTCCCACCGACATGGGCTTGTGGATATGGCCCAGGGCCGCGTAGTCAAAGGGCTCCAGCACCTCCGCCGAAACCTGGTCAATGTTGCCCACGGTGCGCACCTCCGAATCCATCCGCTCCACCTCCTCCGGGTCTTTGCCCGCAGGCAGATAGAACTGGTGGCTCACCAGTACGTTCCGCTCCTCCGTGGGGATTTCCTCCCGGGCCAGCAGCCGGGCCACCGTCTCCTGATAGGAAAGGCTGTTGCCGTTCTCCCCGGTGCCCACCACCTGCCGGACCATGGAGGGCCGCACAAAGGGCAGCAGATAGAAATGCACCGGCCCCCAGGAGTCCTCCAGGGTCACCTGCTCCAGGTACTCGCCCTCTCGCTGGGGCGGCATTCCCGCAATGTGCACCTGCTGCCGGGCCAGCACCCGCCGGAAGCAGCCCAGCCGCGGCCCGCTGTCATGGTTGCCGCTGATCACCAGGATCTCCGTCTCCGGCAGGGCTTCGGCCAGCCGGGAGATGAACCCGTCAAAGACCTCCACTGCCTCCGCAGAGGGGACAGCCCGGTCATAGACATCCCCGGCTATGACCACCGCCTCCGGCTGTTCCCGGATGGCCATGGCCACCATCTGTTCCAGAATGTATTCCTGATCCTCTCGCAGGTCCTGGTTGATCAGCTTCAGCCCGATATGCAGATCGGAAAGGTGAAAGAATTTCATGAACGCCCTCCTTACGGCAGCACCTGTGCCGGATGAAAATTCAGATAGTCGCCGGAAACCAGCAGGTAGCGGATGCCGTGAAAGCTTCCCCGGATGCTGTCCCCAAACCGGCTTTCCCCGTGGCAGTGGGAGTAGACCACCGCCTCCACACCATACTCCTCCGCCATCTCCGTGAAGGGGGAGGTCTCTTCCAGGACGCTGGTGGGTGGATAGTGGAGGAACATCACGAATTTCCGGTACCCGGCTGCCTCCGCCTGCCGGAAGGACTCCCGGAGCCGGGCGGTCTCCCGGGCCACCAGCTTTGCCGCCTGGGCCTCCCGCTCCTCATCCCAACCGGTGATGTTTCCCCACCGGTCCAGATAAAAGGGCCCCTCAAAGGTATATCCCTTGGTGCCCACCAGGGCATAGTCCCGGTAGGGGACAAAATTGTTCTGCAGGAAAAACAGCCGCCCGGCGAACTCCCGGTTCAGGGCCTCCGTCTTTTTGGCATCCCAGAACATGTCATGGTTGCCCCGGAGCAGGACCTTGCGGCCCGGCAGCCTCTCGATAAACGCCAGATCCTCCCGGCACTCCGGCAGCTTCCGGCCCCAGGAATGGTCCCCGGTGAGCACCAGGGTATCCTCCGGGCCCACTGTCTGGCCCACATACTTCTCAATCTTCCGCTCATGATGCTTCCAGACCCGGCCAAAGCCGTCCATGGGCTTGTGGGCCTGAAAGCTCAAATGCAGGTCTCCCAATGCGTACAGTGCCATGCAACTCCTCCTGATGGTTTTCGCAACTCGCCTCCACGGGCCCGCGGAATTCCCGGCACCCCTTCTACCTGGCCTCCGGCTTCCGCAGCGCCTTCCGGAACTGAATGGAAAACAGGATGGCGGTGAAGGTCACGGCCAGCAGGTCCGCAATGGGCTCCGCCATGTACACGGCCATGGTCTGGTTGGACCGCAGGATCCGGGGCATCAGATAGATCAGCGGGATCAAGAGAACGAACTTCCGCATCACCGCCACCACAATGGACTCCGCCGCCCGCCCCAGGGCGTTAAAGGTCATCTGGCAGGCCATCTGGATGCCAAACAGGAACATGGAGCCCATATAAATCCGCAGCGCCGTCCGGGTGTACGCCATCAGCTGGGCATCCGAGGTGAACATGGCCGCAAAGCCTCCCGGGAAGGCCATCACCAGCACCCACAGCAGGACGGAGTAGCTCAGGCTGGCCTTCAGCAGCAGCTTAAACGCGGCCCGCACGCGCCCAAAATCCCCAGCGCCGTAGCTGTAGCTGATAATAGGCTGTGCCCCCTGCCCCAGGCCCTGCAGCGGCAGCATGGCAAACTGCATGACGCTGGTCAGAATGGTCATGGCCCCCACGGCAATATCCCCGCCGTAATTCTGCAGGGAGCTGTTGAAGCACACGGAAATCACACTCTCGCTGGCCTGCATAATGAAGGTGGCCACCCCCAGAGCCAGGCAGGGGAGGATCACCCGGGGGGAAATCCGCAGGTTCTTTCTCCGGATTTTCAGGAAGGTCTTCTTTCCGCACAGGAAGCTAACCACCCAGATGCAGGAGAGCGCCTGGGAAAGGATGGTGGCCAACGCCGCCCCCCGCACGTCCATGTGGAAGCCAAAGATGAAAATGGGATCCAGGATAATGTTAGCCACCGCGCCGATCAGCACCGAAAGCATGCCGGTCTTGGCAAAGCCCTGGGCGGTGATAAAGGCATTCATGCCCAGGGTGAGCTCCACAAAGATGGTGCCGATGGCATAGATGTTCATGTAGTCCACCGCATAGCCGATGGTATTTTCGCTGGCGCCGAAGGCCATGAGGAAGCTCCGGTTGCCCACCAACAGCGTCGCCGTCAGCACAAGGGAGATGAGGATCTGCAGCATAAAGCCGTTGCCCAGAATCTTCTCCGCCGTCTCCGGATTATGCTTCCCCATGAAGATGGAGGCCCGTGGCGCACCGCCGTACCCCACCAGGGCCGCAAAGGCGGAGACAATCATGATCAGCGGCATGCACACTCCCACCCCGGTCAGAGCCGTGGCGCCAATGTCCGGAATGTGCCCGATGTAGATCCGGTCCACAATGTTGTACAGCATGTTGATCAGCTGGGCCGCCACCGTGGGCAGCGCCAGCTTCGGCAGCAGCCGTCCCAGCGGTGCGGTCCGCAAAAATTCTTTGTCTTCCCCCGATTCGTTCTGTTTCATACTTTCTCCCTGCCTTCCATTGCTTTTTTGGTATTGGCAAACAACCGCATCAAAAACTGCCGGTGCATTTCCAATTCCTCCTGGGAAAACCCGTCCAGAACCGCCTGCAGGAATTTCTCCCGCACCTGGTCCACGCTCTCCGTCACCGGCCCCGCCCCGGGGCGCAGCCGCAGATGGATTTTCCGCCGGTCTTCCCCGTCCGGAATCCGCTCCAGCAGGTCCTTCTGGATCAAAGCCTCCACCGCCTTGGATACCGCCCCCTTGGAGAGCAGCCGCAGCTCGGCAATGTCCGCTGCCGTGTCCTTTTGAGGATTGTTCTGGAGGAAGCTGATCACATCCGCCTCCAGGATGGTCAAATTGTGCTCCGTGCAGACCTGCTTCAGCATCCGGTCGTACAGCCGGAACAGGCTGCGGATTCCCATAAATAATTCGGTTGTTCCGCTCATAATACCCTCTCCCTTGGTTTATAAAGAAACCGTTTCTTTGTGAACTATATAAGCCAAACCTATTATAGCGCAGAATGGGCGTAAGTCAAGGGAAAACGTTTTTCTTCTTGGGACAGCGCACAAAAGCACTGGTTTTATACGCCGTCTTCGGATATAATAAATCTATACAAATCTTTTCTCATTTTTTTCAGAATTCAGATTCAGAACCTGAGGGGAGGATGACGCAATGAGAAGAAAACGGAGGATCTCATCCATGACCGCCATCACCGGGCTTCTGGCCCTTGCCGTCCTGGGGACCTGGCTGCTCTCCATGGTCTGTCTTACCGTTGTGACTGCCCAGGAAATGTACGATATTCTGTACCAGAGAAGCCGGGACTACGCAGCCGCCGTCAGCCAATATAGCTTGCTGCCGGAATTCTACGATCCCTCCTTCAGCCGCTATGGATACCAGTACGAGAATCCGGATTTCCTGGAGAATCAGCTGTTCAGCGCCATGGACCGCAGCACTTCCGAAACCTATCAGACCGGCGGGGATTACCGCAGAGAGGGCCGGAGCAAATGGATCCGGGATATTCACTATCCCCTGGAAACCGCCGTGCTGGTCTATGACGCGGACGGCAATCTGCTCCACAGCAGTGCGGACGATATTCTGTACTTTGACTATTACACCCAGGAGGAGTGGGATGCCGGCATGGATACTGCCGCCGGCCTGCACTATGGCTGGATGGATATCCGCCAAGGGAAAGGGGCGGAAAGCCCGGAGCAGGATCCCTATCAGCTGTTCCGCAGTCTGGCCGAATCCACCGGCTTGTGGGAAATCGCCGCCGTCCGTGTTGCGGGATTCCAGGAAGGCACGGAGTGGACGCCGGTTACCATGCACTATGTCACCGATGAAATGGCCCGGCAGGTGGTGGAAAACAACGTCCAGTTTTCCACCGGGCCCAGCAGCTACGCATACTTTCTCTCCGATGTGGACCGGACCGGACAGCTGGAGTGGCAGCTTCAGTTTGACCACAGCCCGGAGTATGCGGGCAAAGCCCTTTCCACCATCTACATTACCCACCCGGATCTGTGGGAGTATCCAGGCAGTCCCCTGGCATATAAAGGGACCGAATATCAAAACCTGGCGGTTCTGACCGAGTCCATTGTGCTGTCGCTGCCGGGCAGCTGCAGCTATGGAAGCAGTGACCTGTGGGAGATGGGCAATCTGCTGTACAACAACAGCGTATGGGAGCTCAACGAGATGCTGGCATTCGACATCTGGGCCGGTTCCGCGTTCAGCAGCCAGGAATACCAGGAGACCGGGACGTATACCATTGATTTCTATCTGGTGACGGCCATCCGCAGCAATCCGCTGGCTTGTGCCGTCTCCGCGCTGCGGAACATCTACCTGGCCACCGGCCTGGCGGCTCTGGTTCTGCTGTTGGCCGTGGGCAGCAGGATCCGGCAGCATCTAGTGCAGCCGGTCACCGATGTCCGGGATACGATGGAGGACGGTTGGCTGTAAAGGAAGCCAGCCAGGCCTCGTATTCCCGCATTTCTGCGTCTTCCGGCTGTATGGAGAGCACATACCGCACCTGCCCCAGCAGGCGCTGCCGGTACTCCTCCGGGCCACAGGTCCGGCCGGTCTGCTCCCCATGTGCCTCCACGCCGCCTGTCTGGCTGATCCGTTCCAGATGTGCCTCCACGCCAAATTTGCGGCAGTAGTACAGCTCCTGCCGCAGCCGTCTCCGGTAGAAGGCGGGGACGGCCAGCTTCTCATTGACCACCAGGCCGGTGACGGACATCCGGTTCCCCGGCCCCAGCACCGTGGTTTTCCGGCCGTTGAGGAACAGGCCCAGGGGCGCCAGCCCCGCCCGGACCCGGGCCATCACCTCCCCGGGATCCAGGCTGCCGGAGAAGGTCATATCGTCACAGTAGCGGGTATAGCAAATCCGCCGCTCCCGGCACCAACCGCCCAGGGCGTTGTCAAAATCCTTCAGGATAATGTTGGAGATGGCCGGTGAGGTAGGCGCCCCCTGGGGCAGGGCATCCCGATACACGCACAGAAGAGAAAGCAGTACCCGGTTGGCCTCCGAATACCGCGCAGCCGGAAATGCTTTTTCTTTTACCAAAGGATAATACAGATGGTCAAAAAATTTGCGGATGTCCAGCTTCAGGATCTGCCGCTGCCCCACATGGGGGCGTGCGTTGGCCCGGGGGCTTCCGCCAAACCGGTATGCGGTGGCGTAGGGGGAGATTTCCTCCCACACCAGCAGGTTCCGGAGAACACTGCGCTGGACTGCCTTGAGAAACGGGTCCGGAACCAGGAGAGCGCGTGCCTCCCCATCCGGCTTGGGGATTTCAGTCCGGTGATAGTGGCGTTCGATATGGTTGCTGAGGCTGTACAGCGCTTTCCCGGAAAACCCCAGATCCGCCGCCAGGGAGGAAAGCTCTCTGTATACGATCATCCCAAACTTCCTCCCTTCCTGCGGTGCGTGGAACAAAACCATGGGAATTGGGAAGCTGTGCAGCTGTACGGTCGCCCACCCCGGTGGGCACGGCAACGCCATTGTACAGCGGAGCAGCTTTCACGGAACACCGTGAATCTATGATATTGCTGTGTCCCGGACGCGACTCGCGGCCGGCGCCGTTTCCAACGGACGCACGCTGATGTTCCACTTGCCTCCTATCATCGGACACTTGGCTCATTTTGTCAAGTTGATATTTCGAAAATTTTCAGAACATCCGCGGCATACATGCCGTTTTACCGTTGAATTTTTAAAAAGCACAGAATCAGCTGTATCAATCCGGCTCAATTTACCGCTAGTTTCCACGAAATCAAAAAACCAGCAGTAACAGCCGACCTGTGTTACTGCTGGTTTTTCAAAAATCTGTCTCTGCGCCTTACACCAGAGTCATAAACCACTCCACGGTCTGGGGATCGTAGTGGGAGAAGAACAGGCTCTGGCCGCCGTCCAGTGCCTCAATCCGGGCCATCTCCTCCTCATTCAGCGCAAAATCAAAGACCTGGAAATTTTCCTCCATCCGCTCCCGGTGGGTGGACTTGGGGATCACCACCACGCCGCTCTGGATCAAAAAACGCAGAGCCGTCTGGGCCACCGTCTTGCCGTGGGCCGCACCAATCTCCTGGAGCACCGGGTTCCGGAAGAAATCGTTTTTGCCCTCGGCGAAGGGGCCCCAGGACTCAATCTGGGTTCCATTCTTCTTCATGTACTCCTTGGCCACCTTCTGCTGCTGGAACACATGGGTTTCCACCTGGTTAACCGCCGGCTTGATCTCCGCAAAGTGGTGGATATCCAAAAACCGGTCCGGGTAGAAATTGGAGACGCCGATGGCCCGGACCTTGCCGGACTTGTATGCCTCCTCCATGGCCCGGTAGGTGCCGTAGTAGTCGCCGAAGGGCTGGTGGATCAGCAGCAGGTCCAGGTAGGAGGTCTGCAGCTTGTTCAGGGACTCCTCAATGGAGGCCTTGGCCCTCTCATATCCGGCGTTGGAGATCCACACCTTAGTGGTCAGGAAAAACTCTTCCCGGGGCAGGCCGCTGCCGGCCATGGCCTTACCCACGCCTTCCTCGTTGCCGTAGGCCTGGGCCGTGTCTATACTCCGGTATCCCACCTCAATGGCCTCCCGGACGCACCGCTCCGTCTCCTCCGGCGGGGTCTGGTAGACGCCATATCCCAGCACAGGCATTTTCACTCCATTGTTCAAGGTTACGTATTCCATGATTGTTTCCTCCTTACTATGCAGAAAATTTTCTTTGTTTTCTTTTGACGATTTCATTTTACAACGTAGAAAAAGAATTGTACAATAAGAATATTGGAAACTGCCTTTCATAGAATGAATACTAATTAGGGAGGGATCACATGCTGAACCTGGAAGAGCTGCAGCAGCTCACTGCCTTTGAGGAGGAAGGGACCCTGTCCCAGGCCGCGGAGAAGCTGCATATTTCCCAGCCCACCATCACCCGGACCATGCAGCGGCTGGAGGAGGAATTTGGCGTCCCGCTGTTTGTCCGGGGAAAGAACCGGATTGCCTTCAATGAAACCGGCAGGCAGGCGGCCGCCTGCGCCCGGCAGCTGCTGGACGCGGCGGCAGAGGCGCTGACCAAGGTACGGGAGTTTGACCGCCGCCTGCACACCATCACCGTCTCCTCCTGCGCGCCAGCGCCTCTGTGGCAGGTGATGCCGGCCCTCTCCGCCGCCTACCCGGGCATGACCCTCTCCGCCTCCCTGAAGGATACGCCGGCGGTTTGGACGGATCTGCGCAGCCAGGCCTGCCGTCTGGCCATTCTGCCCTGCCAGGTTTCCGAAGGGGGCTATCTCTGCGCCCCCTTTCTGCAGGAAAAGCTCTCGGTCTGTGTGCCCCCCTCCCATGAGCTGGCCGGGAAAGCCGCTCTCACCTTTTCCGACCTCAACGGCTTCAATTTTCTGCTCCGCTCGGAGATCGGGTTCTGGGACCGGCTGTGCCGGAGGCGGATGCCCTCCTCCCGCTTTCTGGTCCAGACCGATGACTTTGCCTTTCAGGAGCTGATCCGGGAATCCTCCCTGCCCTGCTTTACCACCGATCTGGCCACAGAGCCCTGGTATCTCCAGGGGGACAGGATTCAGATCCCCCTGGACGACCCGGACGCCCAGGCTACCTATTTTCTGGCCTGCCGGCCAGAGGACCGGGCCATCCTGCAGGCGGTGGCCCGGCCGGATCAGAAGCTCCCCAGAACGGGGCAGCCACCCGCATAAGACGCTCTCGCAAGAACACTTATACAAAGAACGACACTAAGAAAAGAGGTATCTCCATGGAACTATCCGCCTATCTCCCCTTTTGGAAACAGCTGACCGCTGCCCAGCAGGAAAGGCTGCAGCACGCCGCCGTCCTGCGCTCCGCTTCCGCCGGGACCCTGCTCACCCAGGGCACCGGTGACTGCATTGGTCTTCTGGTCATCCGCTCCGGCCAGCTCCGGGGCTTCCTCACCTCCCCGGAGGGAAGGGAAATTACGGTCTACCGGCTGCTGGAGCGGGATATATGCCTGTTCTCCGCCTCCTGCATGATGCAGAATATCCAGTTCGACCTGTCCATCCAGGTTGAAAAAGACGCCGTCTTCTGGGTCATTCCGCCGGACCTGTACAAAAAGCTGATGGCCGAATCGGCCCCGGTGGCCAACTATACCAACCAGCTGATGGCCTCCCGCTTTTCAGAGGTTATGTGGCTGCTGGAGCAGATCCTCTGGAAAAGCCAGGACAAACGGCTGGCCGCCTTCCTTCTGGAGGAGAGCGCCTTAGAGGACAGCCAGGAGCTCCGCATCACCCATGAAAAGATTGCCGGCCACCTGGGCACAGCCCGGGAGGTGGTCACCCGGATGCTCCGCTACCTCCAGTCCGAGGGGATGGTGGAGCTGGCCCGGGGGACGATCCGGCTGACCGCGCCGGACCGCCTGCGGCAGCTGGCCGGAGAGGATGCGTGCTGAGGCCAGGCTCCGGAACGCTCAGCTGCGGAGCCTGGCGCCCGCTTTCGCCCTAAAGGACTACAGGAAACGTCATAAATGTTTTTTTATGACGTTTCCTGCGC